>NZ_AP023356.1:1856666-2185000 GCF_018324205.1 Actinoplanes ianthinogenes | reverse complement strand
GTCGTGTGTTTCTTGCCGGAGGTAGAGCACTGGATGGTCTAGGGGGCCCACAAGCTTACTGAAATCAGCCAAACTCCGAATGCCGGTAAGTGAGAGCGCGGCAGTGAGACTGCGGGGGATAAGCTTCGTAGTCGAGAGGGAAACAGCCCAGATCGCCAGCTAAGGCCCCTAAGCGTGTGCTAAGTGGAAAAGGATGTGGGATCGCATGGACAACCAGGAGGTTGGCTTAGAAGCAGCCACCCTTTAAAGAGTGCGTAATAGCTCACTGGTCAAGTGGTTCCGCGCCGACAATGTAGCGGGGCTCAAGCACACCGCCGAAGCTGTGGCATTCACACTTTGTGTGTGGATGGGTAGGGGAGCGTCGTGCAGCGGGTGAAGCGGCGGAGTGATCCAGTCGTGGACGCTGTACGAGTGAGAATGCAGGCATGAGTAGCGAATGAAGGGTGAGAACCCCTTCCGCCGGATGACCAAGGGTTCCAGGGCCAGGCTAATCCGCCCTGGGTGAGTCGGGGCCTAAGGCGAGGCCGAGAGGCGTAGTCGATGGATAACGGGTTGATATTCCCGTACCCGCAAAGAAACGCCCAAGACGAACCTTCAGGTGCTAACTGCTTGAAGTGCCGGCGACCTTCGGGTCAAGGGCATGGAGACCAGGACCCTCTGGGGTAGTAGTTTAGTGATGGGGTGACGCAGGAAGGTAGATGATCCCGGCCGGTGGTTGTGCCGGGGTAAGCGTGTAGGCCGTGTCATAGGCAAATCCGTGACACATATAGGTTGAGACGTGATGCCGAGCCGTTCTGGTGAAGTCATTGATCCTATGCTGCCGAGAAAAGCCTCTAGCGATGTTTCGAGCGGCCCGTACCCTAAACCGACACAGGTGGTCAGGTAGAGAATACCGAGGCGACGGGTGAACTGTGGTTAAGGAACTCGGCAAATTGCCCCCGTAACTTAGGGAGAAGGGGGGCCGGACGCGTGAAGCCCCTTTGCGGGTGGAGCGTGGTATGGCCGCAGAGAGCAGGGGGAAGCGACTGTTTACTAAAAACACAGGTCCATGCCAAGTCGTAAGACGATGTATATGGACTGACGCCTGCCCGGTGCTGGAACGTTAAGGGGACCTGTTAGCCCGCAAGGGCGAAGCGGAGAACTTAAGCGCCAGTAAACGGCGGTGGTAACTATAACCATCCTAAGGTAGCGAAATTCCTTGTCGGGTAAGTTCCGACCTGCACGAATGGCGTAACGACTTCCCCACTGTCTCAACCACAGGCCCGGCGAAATTGCAGTACGAGTAAAGATGCTCGTTACGCGCGGCAGGACGGAAAGACCCCGGGACCTTTACTATAGCTTGACATTGGTATCTGAATTCGATTGTGTAGGATAGGTGGGAGACTGTGAAGCTCGGACGCCAGTTCGGGTGGAGTCGTTGTTGAAATACCACTCTGTTGGGTTTGGGTATCTAACTTGCGGCCCTGATCGGGTCGAGGGACAGTGTCTGGTGGGTAGTTTAACTGGGGCGGTTGCCTCCTAAAGGGTAACGGAGGCGCCCAAAGGTTCCCTCAGCCTGGTTGGCAATCAGGTGTTGAGTGTAAGTGCACAAGGGAGCTTGACTGTGAGACTGACGGGTCGAGCAGGGACGAAAGTCGGGACTAGTGATCCGGCACTTGCGTGTGGAAGCGGTGTCGCTCAACGGATAAAAGGTACCCCGGGGATAACAGGCTGATCTTCCCCAAGAGTCCATATCGACGGGATGGTTTGGCACCTCGATGTCGGCTCGTCGCATCCTGGGGCTGTAGCAGGTCCCAAGGGTTGGGCTGTTCGCCCATTAAAGCGGTACGCGAGCTGGGTTTAGAACGTCGTGAGACAGTTCGGTCCCTATCCGCCGTGCGCGTTGGATACTTGAGAAGGGCTGTCCCTAGTACGAGAGGACCGGGACGGACGAACCTCTGGTGTGCCAGTTGTTCTGCCAAGGGCACGGCTGGTTGGCTACGTTCGGAAGGGATAACCGCTGAAAGCATCTAAGCGGGAAGCTCGCTTCGAGATGAGGTATCCCACCACCTTTGAGTGGGTAAGGCCCCCAAGAGACTATTGGGTTGATAGGCCGGAGATGTAAGCACGGTAACGTGTTGAGTTGACCGGTACTAATAGGCCGAGGGCTTAACCACCCTAAACATTTTACTTGCGTCCACTGTGTGATTCACAGCAAACGAACAACCACCCCGGTTGGTGACCAACACCCCGGGTTGCTGGTTGGTTCTGCTGATGGCTGTTTCGGTGGTCATAGCGGAGGGGAAACGCCCGGTTACATTCCGAACCCGGTAGCTAAGCCCTCCAGCGCCGATGGTACTGCACTCGGGAGGGTGTGGGAGAGTAGGACGCCGCCGGACTTAACGTAACGGTCGAGGGCCGCCCCACCTGGGGTCGGCCCTCGACTGCGTTTATGACTTCGTTCCCTAGTAACTTTGTGTTTGATGCCAGGCCGCCCGCACCGAGGGCCCGCCGCCGTACTTGGAAGGACTGATCCGTGACTACAGGACCGCAGGACGGCGGCTCCAGCAACCGTGACGAGGCCCGGGAGGGCCGCGGTCGCGATGGCGGCGACGCTCGCCGCGGCGACGGAGGCGGATACCAGGGCGGTGGCCGGTCGGGTGACCGAGGCGGCTTCCGTGGCGGCGACCGCGACCGGGGTGGTGACCGCGGCGGCTTCCGCGGCGGTGACCGTGACCGTGGTGGCTATCAGGGTGGCGGCGACCGCGGCGGTTTCCGTGGCGGCGACCGTGACCGTGGCGGCTACCAGGGTGGCGGCGACCGTGGCGGGTTCCGCGGTGGTGACCGTGACCGTGGCGGCTACCAGGGTGGTCAGGGTGGTGGCGACCGCGGCGGTTTCCGTGGTGGCGACCGTGACCGTGGCGGCTACCAGGGCGGTGGCGACCGCGGCGGCTTCCGTGGCGGTGACCGTGACCGTGGTGGTTACCAGGGCGGTGGCGACCGCGGCGGGTTCCGTGGTGGCGACCGTGCGGTGAGCGGCGGCGAGCGCCGGCCCTTCAACCGTGACGACCGTGGCGGCAGCACCGGCGGCGGTTACCGCGGTGACCGGCCCCAGGGTGACCGGCCGCAGGGCGGCGGGTTCCGTGGCGGCGACCGTGACCGTGGTGGTTACCAGGGTGGCGGCGACCGTGGCGGGTTCCGTGGTGGCGACCGTGACCGTGGTGGTTACCAGGGTGGCGGCGACCGTGGCGGGTTCCGTGGCGGTGACCGTGACCGTGGTGGTTACCAGGGTGGCGGCGACCGTGGCGGGTTCCGTGGCGGTGACCGTGACCGTGGCGGTTTCCAGGGTGGTGGCGAGCGTCGCCCCTTCAACCGTGACGACCGTGGCGGCAGCACCGGCGGCGGTTACCGCGGTGACCGGCCCCAGGGTGACCGGCCGCAGGGCGGCGGGTTCCGTGGCGGCGACCGTGACCGTGGTGGTTACCAGGGTGGTGGCGAGCGCCGCCCCTTCAACCGTGACGACCGTGGCGGCTACCAGGGTGGCGGCGACCGTGGTGGGTTCCGTGGTGGCGATCGTGACCGTGGCGGTTACCAGGGTGGTGGCGAGCGCCGGCCCTTCAACCGTGACGACCGTGGCGGCAGCACCGGCGGCGGTTACCGCGGTGACCGGCCCCAGGGCGACCGGCCCCAGGGCGACCGGCCCCAGGGCGGCGGGTTCCGCGGCGGCGACCGCGACCGTGGCGGCTACCAGGGTGGCGGCGACCGTGGTGGGTTCCGTGGTGGCGACCGTGACCGCGGTGGCTACCAGGGCGGCCAGGGTGGCGGCTTCCGGGGCGGCGATCGCGACCGGGGCGGCGACCGCGGTGGCTTCCAGGGCGGTGACCGTGGGGGCTTCCGGGGCGACCGGGAGCGCGGCGGTGCCCGTGAGGGCTTCCAGGGCGGTTCCGGCGGCTTCCGCGGTGACCGCGAGGGCTTCCGTGGTGGTGACCGTGACCGTGGTGGTTACCAGGGTGGCGGCGACCGTGGTGGGTTCCGTGGCGGTGACCGTGACCGTGGTGGTTACCAGGGTGGCGGCGACCGTGGTGGGTTCCGTGGCGGTGACCGTGACCGTGGTGGTTACCAGGGTGGCGGCGACCGTGGTGGGTTCCGTGGCGGTGACCGTGACCGTGGTGGTTACCAGGGTGGCGGCGACCGTGGTGGGTTCCGTGGTGGCGACCGTGACCGTGGTGGCGACCGGGGCGGATTCCGGGGTGACCGGGACCGTGGGGGCTACCAGGGTGACCGCGCGGAGAACGCCGAGCTCGAGGGCGGCCAGGCCGCGTTCCAGGCTCCGGAGATCCCCGAGGACATCAACGCGGCCGACCTGGACCAGGAGGTCCGCTCGGAGCTGGTGAGCCTGGCTCGCGAGATCGCCGAGAAGGTCGCCCGGCACCTGGTGGCGGCCGGCACCGTCATCGACGAGGACTCCGAGCTGGCCCTTCAGCACGCGATCGCGGCGCGGCGGCTGGCCTCCCGGATCGCGGTGGTGCGCGAGGCGGTCGGCCTGGCGGCGTACGCGGCCGGCGACTGGACCACGGCGATCGCCGAGCTGCGTACCTACCACCGGATGACCGGCAAGCAGACCCACCTGGCCGAGCTGGCCGACTGCGAGCGGGCTCTGGGCCGGCCGGAGCGGGCCATCGACCTCTACCGCGGCGCCGACATGGCGAACCTGGAGAAGTCCGGCGCCATCGAGCTGCTGATCGTGGCGGCCGGTGCCCGCGGTGACCTCGGCCAGCACGACGCGGCCGTGGCGATGCTCCAGGTCAAGGAGCTGACCGGGGAGGAGACCGCCGACTGGGCGGCCCGCCTGCGCTACGCCTACGCGGACGCCCTGCTGGCTGCCGGCCGCCGCGACGAGGCCCGCGAGTGGTTCGCTCGGACCGCCGCGGTCGACGAGGACCAGGTCACCGATGCAGCCGAGCGAATCCTCGAGCTCGACGGCGTGACCATCGAGGGCGACGACGAGGACGACGAGGACCTCGACGCCGAGGCCGGCTCCGACCGGGACGCCGACGCGCGTGCCGACCGCGACGACGAGGACTTCGACGACGAAGACGACGAGGACTTCGACGGCGAGGCGCGGGCTGGCCGCGACGACGACGAGGACGACGAGGACTTCGACGCCGACGGGCGGGCCGACCGCGACGACGACGACGAGGACTTCGACGACGAGGACGACGAGGACCGGGCCGGCGAGGTGCGTGCCGGCGGTGGCGACCGCGACGAGGACGACTTCGACGACGAAGACGATGAGGACTTCGACGACGAGGACGACGTGGAGGCCCGGGTGGCCGACACCGACGTCAACACCGACGCCCTGAAGACCGACAAGGACGAGGCCGGCAAGGACGAGGCCGCGGCGACCGAGGCCGGGGCGAAGTCCGCGGGTTCGAAGGCGGACAGCGAGAAGGACGAGCAGGCCGGCGATGAGTTCACCGGCCGCGCGGACGACCGGGCGTAAGCATGAGTGACCACCTCGCCGGCGCCTACGACCTGGCCATCTTCGATCTGGACGGCGTTGTCTTCCTGATCGACAAGCCGATCCCGGGCGCCGCCGAGGCGGTCGAGCGGTTGCGCGCGGACGGGACGGCTATCGCGTTCGCGACGAACAACGCGTCCCGCCGCGCCGCCGACGTAGCCGCTCTGCTCACCGGCATGGGCGTCAGCGCTGCCCCGGCCGAGGTACTCACCTCGGCCGGCGCGGCCGCCGCCCTGATCGCCGAGCACGTCCCCGCCGGTTCCCCGGTGCTGGTGGTGGGCGCGGAGGCACTGCGTGCCGAGATCCGGGACGCCGGCCTCACCCCCGTCGCATCGGCCGAGGACAAGCCGGTAGCCGTGGTCCAGGGCTACGGACCCGAAGTCGGCTGGAAGAACCTCTCCGAGGCAGCGCTCGCGATCCGTGCCGGCGCCACCTGGTACGCGACCAACACCGACCGCACCCTGCCCAGCCCGCGCGGCCCGCTACCGGGCAACGGCTCCCTGGTCGCGGTGATCCGCACCGCCCTGGACCGTGACCCGGACGTGGTGGTCGGCAAGCCTCAGCCGGCCCTGTTCACCACCGCGGCTACCGTGGCCGGGGCCGACCGCCCGCTGGTCATCGGCGATCGCCTGGACACGGACATCCAGGGCGCTGTAACCGCCGGATCGGACAGCCTGCTGGTCCTCACCGGCGTCAGTGGCCCCGCCGACCTGCTGTCGGCTCCCGCCGACCGCCGCCCAAGCTTCGTCGCGGCCGACCTCTCCGGGCTGTTCCGCCCCGCCGACCAAGCTGAAGTCCCAGCCGCCGAGGTCAACGGCTGGCACCTAGCCCGTCAGGCCGACCGGGCAACCCTGTCCGGCTCCGGCGACCCGGTCGACGCCTTGCGCCTGCTCTGCGGCGCTACGTGGGACGGCGTCCCGGCCACCAACCTCACCGCTGGCTCCGAAGCCGCCACCGACCTACTGCGCAGCTGGGGCCTCTGACCCACATTTCTCCGAGCGTTCAGCGATGAGGGCCGGCCGAGTTCGTCTCGGCCGGCCCTCATCGTCGTATCAGGACGCAGGTAACCCACCTGATGGCCCGGGGAATGCCAGCTGTCGCAGGCGACCAACCCGATCGATCCGGAAACCGGGCTCATGCTCAGACTCGGCGCGTGACCGCATTTGATCGCCTGGCGGAGGCCTCGAACGGGGTCAGCGGACGGTCGACGAGGTCAGGAGGAGGGCTAGGACCGGATGGCGACGCGTGGCGTGGCTTGAAGGTTTCAATACCAGTCGAGCGGTGACCAAAAGCGGGCACGACGGTGATGGCTGCCGGTGCGGCGTAGACCGCGAGCGGGAGTGGGCGTCGCCCGCATGTCAGCGGCGGCGCGGTTCGGAACGCGCATGTCGGTGGCAGTCTGACCCGGCACCGGCCGTGTGTTGGCGGCGGCGCGGTTCGGAACGCGCATGTCGGTGACAGTCTGATCCGGCACCGGCCGTGTGTTGGCGGCGGCGCGGTTCGGAACGCGCATGCCGGTGACAGTCTGGCCCGGCACCGGCCGCGTGTTGGCGGCGCACCGGCCCGGACCGCCTGCATATCGGTAGCGGCGATCGTCGTCATCCTCACCGTCCGCCGGCAGCCCGGCCGCGCTAAGCGGCACATCCGCCAGCGGCGTGCCGACGGTGGCGTGGGGCAAGTCCGCCCGTGTGTCAGTGGTGGTATTGCTCCGGGCGGGGGCGGTGCTTGCGGCGCGGAAGCGGAGGTGCTTCGGGGTCGATGTGGAAGATGCCGTCGACCATGGCGACCATGGGCGAGCTCATGTAGTCAAAATCGGGCACGGCAACTTTTTCAGCACGCTGGTGCACGTTCTCCGCGTTGCACGTGCCGTCGATGCAGGGAACGTCGGGGCGGACGTGATTCATGATCGCCTCCCAGTTGCCCGGGGCGGCCGTCGTCCGGCGGTCGCTCGCTTCTCCTCCATCGTCGCACCGCGAATTGACCGTCGACCAGCAAAATGCCGTTTGGCGCGATTAGGTTCAAGCGCCGGGGGAAACGGACGATCGGAGGAGTGTGAGTTCTCTTACGTTGCCTCGTGGCGCCCGGCTCTCCGAAGCTTCATGGCGGGCCCGGCACCGGATCATCAGCCGGCTGCTCTGGTTCCACGTTCCCGTCTTTCTGGTGCTGGGCATGCTCGGGCCCCGGCCGCGCTGGGAGGTCGTGCTGCTCACCGCGGCGGTGGCCGGGTGGGCGGCGCTGATTTCGGTGCTGCCGAGCCCGAAGGCGAAGGCGTCGCACACCAGCGTGGGGCTGATCGCCTGCACGTTCGTGGCGATCGAGCTGTCCGGCGGCGCGATGACCGCGCACATCCACCTGTACGCGATCTTGATCTATGTCGCGTTGTACCAGATGTGGGCGCCGCTGATCTCGGCCGTGCTGGTCGTGGTGGTGCACCACGGCGCGCTCGGCCTGATCGCCCCGGAGCGGGTGTTCGGCATGCACCACATGGCGGTCGCCGGGGCGCTCGAGCAGGTCGCCGTGCACGCCGGGCTGGCGGTGCTGGAGGTGGTCGGCATCGTGATCTTCTGGCACTTCGCGGAGCAGGCGGAACGGGAGAACGAGCAGCTCGCGAAGGAGGCCGAGCAGGCCCGGCAGGAGATCGAACGGGCCGAACAGGAGGCCCGCGAACGATCCGCCGAGGACCTGCGGCTCCGGTCCGAGGAGGCGGCCGCGCAGGCGCGGCAGATCACCGCGGACGTGTCGACGATCAGCGCCGAGGCGCACGCGGCGATCTCCGCGGTCGCCTCGGTGGACCGGGAGTTGGCGGCGCTGACCGCGTCGGTGCGGGACATCGCGGAGCGGTCGGCGGCGGCCGCGACCACGGCCGCCGGTGGCAAGGACGCCGCGGCGTCGGCCGGGGAGAAGGTACGGGCGCTGGAGCGCTCGGTCGGTGAGATCGCCGACGTGAACGCGATCATCGCGTCGCTGGCCGACCAGACGAACCTGCTCGCGCTCAACGCCACCATCGAGGCGGCCCGGGCCGGCGAGATCGGCAAGGGGTTCGCGGTGGTGGCCGGCGAGGTGAAAGACCTCGCTCGGGAGACCGCGACGTCGGTGGAACGGGTGAATTCGGTGATCAACGCGATCGTCGCGGAGACCGACGACGTGGCGCAGACGTTCGCCAAGACGACCGGGGCGGTGGACGGGATCCACGAGTTGCAGCTGAACATCGCGTCGTCGGTGGAGGAGCAGGCGGCGGTGCTGGCCGAGGTGACCAAGCAGCTGTCGACGGCCACGGCGTCGGCCGACCAGGTGCTTACGGGTCTCCAGGCGCTGGCCGCCAAGGCGGGCTGATCGCTGTCAGCGGTCGTTTCTTCAGCGATCTCGTCCGCGTTCGCTCTCAGCGAGGCCTACGCAGTGACCAACGGGGCGCCGGGATTTTCTGCGGATCGCATCCCGGAGATGCCTAGTGCGCGGCGTCCGCAGGATCAGCCGAATGTCGGTTTCAATGACCAGGTGAGGGCTCGGCCCGCGGGCGGGCTTGAACGATTGCGAGGTCCGAGGCGTACCACGGGGCGTGATCAGAGGAGTTTGCGGAGCTTGAGCAGGTCGAACGGGTTCGCCTTGATGGAGATCTGGCGGGACGCGATGGCGCGGGTGATGTCCAGCCTGCCGTTGATCAGCTCGATCAGGTCGTCGCTGGTGGTGATGAGGGCGATCTTCGCCTTCGGATCGTCGCCGTCGGCGATGTCGGTGAGCAGGCCGCCGGTGATCCGCCCGTGGAAGGCGGTCTCCAGGTCGGTGAGCCGGCACGCCAGCGTGCGGTCGAGGTCCAGATGGCCTCGTGCCTCCGCGTTCGCCGCGAGTTTTGCGGCCAGGTCGTGCAGGGCTGTACGGCACTCGTCCACGGTGGCCATCGGCGTCCCCCCTCGCGACACCAGCACCGTACCTCAGGAAGTTGTCGGGGGCTGCCGGTAGCGTGGCACCCGACGCGGCGAGAGGAGGAGAGATCATGCCGGATGCATGGCGGGCTTATCTTGACCTGGCGCTCGGACTGACCGAGACGCCCCGGAAAAAGGCGCAAAAGGTCGCCGGTGAGTTGCTCAGCCGGGGCGGTGCGACGGCGGCGCAGGTGCAGGGGCTGGTCGAGGACCTGCTCTCGGCGGGCATCGCCAACCGTGAGGCGCTGACCAACATCGTTCGTTATGAGGTGGACCGCGCGCTGGGGCGGGTCGGTCTGGCCACCGCGGACGAGGTCTCCGAGCTGACTACGCGGGTGCACGATCTGGAGAAAAGGCTTCGAGAGGCGCAGGCGCGGGCCGATGCGGCCGAGGGCGGGAGTCCCGGGGTGGGGACTTCCGCGTCGCCGGTTGCGGCGCCCCGGGCTGCCGGGCCGGTGCCTCCCGGCCCGGCCAGGAAAGCGGTGGCCAAAAAGGCCATCGCCAAGAAAGCAGTGAAGAAGGCCACGCCTAACGCGATGCCGTCGGCGGGGACCGCGCCGACTACGCCGCCCGGCAATGCGCCCACGCCCGGCGCGCCGGCTGCCAAGAAGGCGCCGGCAGCGAAGAAGGCGGCTCGGAAATCCACATCGGCCGGTCCGGTGGCCGGGGTGAACGGGACGGTTCCCGCTGAGCTCGCCGCGGGTGCGGTCGCGGCTGCGGCGGCGGAGGAACTGCCGGGTACGGCGACCGGCTCTGCCGCGGATGAGCGGTCGAGCACGCCGACCGGTTCGGCGGCGCCGAAGGCGACTCGTGGACCGGCCAAGAAGGCTGCGACGAAAGCAGCGAGCGGACCGGCCAAGGCAGCGAGCGGGCCGGCCAAGGCAGCGAGCGGGCCGGCCGAGACCAGCCGACCGGCCAAGACAGCCAGCGGACGGGCGAAGGCCAGCGAAGCGGCCGAGGCAGCCGGCCGACGGGCGAAGGCCATCGGGCCGGCCGAGACGGCTGGCGGGTCGGCTAAGGCCAGCGGACTGGCTGAAGCAGCGGGCGGGTCGGCTAAGGCCAACCGGCAGACCAAGGCCGCGAGCGGACCGGCCAAGGCCGGTGGACCGGCCAAGGCTGTGGGGCGGCAGGCTAAGAAGGTCGCCAGTGCGTCGGGTGACAGTGCGGTTGTGCCGCCGATCGCCCAGACGCCGGCGAGTGAGGCTCCGGCGAAGAAAGCCGCGGTCAAGCGGGCACCTCGGAAGGCAGCAGCTCAGTCTGCTGTTCCCAGCGCTACGGGCGATGCAGGCTCGGCGGTCGGGACTCCGGCCGGGACTGCGGCGTCGCCGGTCAGTGCGGTGAAGGAGGCTGCGGCCGCGACCGAGCTGCCACCGACGCCATCGGCTGCCGCGGAGATCCCGGCTACACCATCGGCTCATGCGCCGGACGCGACGGCGACGACTGACACAGCGGCTGCCACGCCGGACGTGACGGTGACGAGTGATTCGGTGGCTGCCGCGCCGGACGCGACGGTGGCGACCGGTGTGGCGGATGACTTGGCGACGTCGGTGGAGGTGGAGTCGCCGGCTGTGGTCAAGGCTGCGCCGAGCAAGCGGGCGCCGGCCAAGCGGGCGGCCAAGAAGACGGCGCAGGTGCCGAGTCAGGCGCGGCCCAAGAAGTCGCAGCCGGTGGCGGAGAGCACCGGTCCGACCGAGAACCCGGAGGCGTGATCCCGTGACGTTCCCGAACCCCGCGCAGGGTGGCCCGCGGCCGGGTCCGATGCCCGGTGGGTCGCCTGGTTCTACGCCAGGTGGGTTCCGGCCCGGGCCGCCGGCCGGCGGTTTCAGGCCGGGGCCGGCCTCGGGCGGGATGCGTCCCGGGCCACCGCCGGGTGGGGCTCGACCTGGACCGCCGCCGGGCGGGGTGCGTCCTGGGCCGCCGCCGGGTGAGCCGGTGGGTTCGCAATACCGCACCGATGAGGACGGGATGGTGGTGGAGACCGGTCACGCGGCGGTGGACGCGGTGCTAAGTTCGCTCGCCAACGCCGCGCGGCTGGCGCCGGCCGAGCAGATCGCCGAGTACGAGGCCGCGCACCAGGTGCTCCAGGAAACCCTGGCCAGCATCGATCGCTGACCGACGTACCGAAAAAGGATTGTGATGGCCCGCCGTGCGCGTCTCGATGCCGAGCTTGTCCGTCGCAAGCTCGCTCGTTCCCGGGAACAGGCCGCCCAACTCGTGGCGGCCGGCCGGGTCCAGGTCCGGGGGACTGTGGCCCACAAGGTGGCGGCCATGGTCGACCCGGCCGATCCGGTGCTGGTCACCGGGGAGGATCCGCAGACCGAGTATGTGTCGCGGGGTGGTCACAAGCTGGCCGGGGCGCTGGCCGCGTTCGGTCGCCGGGGGCTGACCGTCGAGGGGCGGCGATGTCTGGACGCGGGGGCGTCGACCGGTGGGTTCACCGACGTGCTGCTGCGTGCCGGGGCGAGCCGGGTGGTCGCCGTCGACGTCGGGTATGGGCAGTTGGCGTGGCCGATCCGCACCGATGAGCGGGTCGACGTGCACGAGCGGACCAATGTGCGGACGCTCACCCCGGAGCTCATCGGGGGTGTGGTCGACCTGGTCGTGGCCGACCTGTCGTTCATCTCGTTGCGGCTGGTGCTGCCCGCGCTGGCGGCCTGCACCGGGCCGGAGGGCGACCTGGCGCTGATGGTGAAGCCGCAGTTCGAGGTGGGCAAGGAGCGGGTCGGCGCGGGCGGGGTGGTGCGTGACTGGCGGTTGCGTGCCGAGGCGGTGCTGGACGTCGCGGCCGCCGCGGGCGAACTCGGACTGGGCGTGGTCGATGTGACCGCCAGTCCGCTGCCCGGGCCCAGTGGGAACGTCGAGTTCTTCGTCTGGTTCCGGCGGGGCGCGCCGGCTGCGGACCGGGAGCGGGTCGAGGCGGTGGTCGAGGCCGGTCCGTCCGGCGAGCTGCCGACCGCTGGACTCCCCGAGGAGCCGGAGCCAGCTGGATTCGCAGGGTCCGAGCCGGTGGTAGGGGAGCCTGCTGGGCTTGCGGGGGCTGAGCCGGCGGTGGGGGAGCCTGCTGGGCTTGCGGGGCCCGAGCCGGTGGTAGGGGAGCCTGCTGGATTTGCCGGGCCCGAGCCGGTGGTGGGGGAGCCTGCCGGGCTTGGGGTGGGGGAGTCCGCCGGTGGGCGGGATCAGGAACGACCGGCGCCCGCAGCGGCGCGGGAGAAACAGCCTGCGGCCAACCTGGAGGACAAATGACTCGCTCGGCTTTGCTGGTGACGCACACCGGGCGCCGGCAGAGTACGCAGCATGCCCGGACGGTCGCGCTGGACCTGGTCGCCGCGGGGTTCGAGGTTCGGGTGATCGCCGACGAGGTGGCCGACCTGGACCTGCCCGCCGAGGTGCAGTCGGTGGACGGGCTGGAGTCCGCCGAGGGCGCGGAGATCGTGCTGGCGCTCGGCGGTGACGGCACCTTCCTGCGCGCCGCCGAGCTGGCCCGGCCGGTGAAGGCGCCGTTGCTCGGGATCAACCTGGGCAAGGTCGGCTTCCTGGCGGAGGCCGAGATCGAGCACATCGACCAGGCGGTCGCCGACATCATCGCGGGTGACTACGCCGTGGACGAGCGGCTCACCCTGGACGTCCGGGCGGAGTACGACGGCCGCCTGATCGCCGAGTCCTGGGCGCTCAACGAGGTGACCGTGGAGAAGGGGCAGCGGGCGCAGATGCTCGAGCTGCTCGTCGACGTGGACGGCCGGCCGCTCTCCCGGTACGGCTGCGACGGTGTGGTGTGCGCCACACCAACGGGCTCCACGGCGTATGCGTTCTCGGCGGGCGGGCCGGTGGTCTGGCCGGAGGTGGAGGCGCTGCTGCTGGTGCCGATCAGCGCGCACGCGCTGTTCAGCAAGCCGCTCGTGACGGCGCCGACGTCCACGTTCGTGCTGACGGTGGATCCGTATACGTCGTTCGCGGTGCTCTGCTGTGACGGACGCCGCACCTGGGATCTGCCGCCGGGGTCGACGGTGACCGTTGAGCGGGGGCAACTGCCGGTTCGGCTGGTCCGGCTGGCTCCGCGGCCGTTCACCGACACCCTGGTGGCGAAATTCGAGCTTCCCGTGGTCGGCTGGCGCGGCAACCGGCGCTGACCGGCATCGGCCGCCGGGTCGGCGGGTGCCTCCCCGGCGGTCATCAGTGCTGGCCGCCGGGCCGGCGGGCGCGGGGGCCGGCCCCCGCGCGTAACGGCGATTGATGCTGATCAGAAACACCCGCGCTGGGCATTTGTCAGAGGGTCCCACTACCCTCTGCCCTGTGCTGGAGGAACTGCGCATCACCGGGCTGGGCGTCATCGACGACACGACGCTGCGGTTGTCGGGGGGTATGAACGTGATCACCGGGGAGACCGGTGCCGGGAAGACGATGGTCGTGACCGGTCTCGGACTTCTCTTCGGTGGGCGGGCCGACGCCGGCCGGGTTCGCGCCGATCCGGGCCGTGCCGTGGTCGAGGGCCGGCTGCGGCTCCAGGGCACTCTCGGCGACGCGGTTCGCACCCGGATCACCGACGCCGGTGGCGAGATCGACGACGACGGCTCGCTGCTGCTGAGCCGCACGGTGACCGCCGAGGGCCGCTCCCGGGCGCACGTCGGCGGCCGCAGCATGCCGGTCTCCACCCTCAGCGAGCTGGGCGAGCAGGTCCTGGCCGTGCACGGCCAGTCCGACCAGCTGCGCCTGCTGCGCCCGAGCGAGCAGCGGTCCGCGCTGGACCGGTTCGCCGGGCCCGGGCACGAGAAGCTGCTGGACAGCTACCGCGAGGCGTTCACCCGCTGGCGCAAGGTGGTCGACGACCTGGCCGACCGCCGGCGCAACGCGCGCCAGCGCTCGCAGGAGGCCGATCTGCTCAAGCTAGGACTCGACGAGATCACCCGGGTCGACCCGCAGCCCAATGAGGACGAGGACCTGCGCGCCGAGGTGCAGCGGCTGGAGCACGCCGAGGGACTGCGGGTGGCCGCGGCCATCGCGGCGCAGGCGCTGGCCGGTGGCGTGGAGGCGAGCGACGAGGCACCGGACGCGACCACCCTGCTCGGCACCGCCCGGCGCACGCTGGAGGGGCAGGCCGGCGTCGACGCCAAGCTGGGTGACCTGGCGCTGCGGATCGAGGAGGCGGCCACCCTGGTCGGGGACGTCTCCTCAGAGCTCTCGGCGTACCTGAGCGAGCTGGACGCGGATCCGGCCCGGCTCGAGGCGATCTACGAGCGGCGGGCCGCGCTGCGCGCCCTCACCCGGAAATACGCCGACGACATCGACGGCGTGATCGCCTGGGCGGAGAACGCGAAGTCCCGCCTCGGCGAGCTGGACAGCTCCGACGAGCTGCTGGAGGAGCTGGACCGGGAGCGGCAGCGGCTGGCCGCCACGGTCGGCGAGCTGGCCGGGCGGCTGACGGCGGCCCGGCGCGAGGCCGCGACCCGGTTCTCCGAGGCGGTCAGCGTCGAGCTGGCCGGGCTGGCGATGCCCCACGCCCGGGTCGAGGTGGCGGTGCTCACCCACGCTCCGTCCAAGGACGAGCCGGCGGTGAGCGTCGACGGCGTCGAGCTGGGCGCCGGGCCGGACGGCGCCGACGAGGTGGAGCTGCGGCTGCTGGCCCACCCGGGCGCCCCGTCGCTGCCCCTGCAGAAAGGCGCGTCGGGCGGTGAGCTGTCCCGGGTGATGCTCGCCATCGAGGTGGTCTTCGCCGGGGCGGGCGGCCCGCCGACGCTGGTCTTCGACGAGGTGGACTCCGGCGTCGGTGGCACGGCGGCGGTGGAGATCGGGCGGCGGCTGGCCCGGCTCGCGCGGACCCACCAGGTGCTGGTGGTCACGCATCTGCCGCAGGTCGCGGCGTTCGCCGATCGGCACCTGGTGGTGGCGAAAGACACCGGCGGCGCGATCACCACGAGCGGGGTGCGGATCGTGGAGGAGACCGAGCGGGCGCGGGAGCTGTCCCGGATGCTGGCCGGGCTGCCGGATTCGGACTTGGGTATCGCCCACGCGGAGGAACTGCTGGCGGTGGCGGGCCGGGAGAAGCGCGGATGAAAGAAAGCCTGCCGCGAGGCGCGCGGTTCAGGGAAGGCGCACGGCTCAACGGAAGAATGGCGTACGAAAAGTCCGCTTTGTCAATGAGTTAGAGCATGTCTAACGGGGGCCGCGTGAAGCGGCGTGTCAGGATGGCCGGGATGCGACTTCCCACCTTGCGCCGTGTGCGCACCACCGAGCCGGGCCCGGTCTCCGGGGTGGCCCGGCTCGACCGGCGCACCAAGAGGCTGACCGGCCGGCTGCGCCCCGGCGAGATCGCCGTGATCGACCACGTCGACCTGGACCGGGTTGCGGCCGACTCGCTGGTCGCCTCGGGCGTCACCGCGGTGCTCAACGCGAAGCCGTCGATCTCCGGGCGGTATCCGAACCTGGGTCCCGAGGTGCTGATCCAGGGCGGCGTCGTGCTGCTCGACAACCTCGGCGAGGACATCTTCTCCGGCCTGCGCGAGGGGCAGACCGTCAGCATCGAGGGCGACCAGGTGCTGCTCGACGGCACCCCGATCGCCACCGGTGTCCGGCAGGACGCGGAGAGCGTGGCGAAATCCATGGCCGACGCCCGCGAGGGCCTGTCGGTGCAGCTCGAGGCGTTCGCCGCGAACACCATGGATTACCTGAAGCAGGAGCGTGACCTGCTCCTCGACGGCGTCGGCGTGCCGGACGTGCAGACCCGCATCGCCGGCCGGCACGTGCTGATCGTGGTCCGCGGTTACGACTACAAGGAGGACCTCGACGTCCTGCGCCCCTACATCCGGGAGTACAAACCGGTCCTGATCGGCGTCGACGGCGGAGCCGACGCGCTGGTGGAAAATGGCTACACCCCCGACATGATCATCGGGGACATGGACTCGGTCACCGACGACGTGCTGCGCTGCGGCGCCGAGGTGGTCGTGCACGCCTATCCGGACGGCCGGGCGCCCGGTCTGGAGCGGGTCAGCAACCTGGGCGTCGACGCGCTCACCTTCCCGGCCGCGGCCACCAGTGAGGACCTGGCCATGCTGCTCGCCGACGAGAAGGGCGCCTCGCTGATCGTCGCCGTCGGCACCCACGCCAACCTGGTGGAGTTCCTGGACAAGGGTCGGGGCGGGATGGCCTCGACGTTCCTCACCCGGCTCAAGGTCGGCGGCAAGCTGGTCGACGCCAAGGGCGTCAGCCGGCTCTACCGGCAGAACATCTCCGGCTCGGCGCTGCTGCTGCTGGTCCTCTCGGCGCTCGCCGCGATGGCCGCCGCCGTGGCGGTCTCCACGGTGGGTAAGGCGTATCTGACCGTGGTGTCCGAGTGGTGGGACAATTTCGTCTTCCAGCTCGGCAATCTCTTCTGAGGGCATCGTGATCAACTTCAGGTACCACGTGGTGTCGCTCACCGCGGTCTTCCTCGCGCTCGCGATCGGCCTGGTGGTCGGTACCGCCGCGCTCAACGGGCCGGTCTCGGAGAACCTCAAGGAGCAGCTGGCCAACCTGAACAAGGACAACAACGTCAAGCGGGACCAGGTCAACCAGTACAAGGAGGAGCTGACCCGCAACCAGGACTTCGCCACCGAGACCGCGCCCTACGTGCTGGCCGGCAAGCTGACCTCCCGCCGGATCGCCGTGGTGGCGCTGCCCGGCGGCAAGGACTCCGCCGACGGCGTGATCAAGATGCTGAGCGTGGCCGGCGCGACGATCACCGCGCACGTCACGATCGAGGACAAGTTCTTCGACCCGAACTTCACCAACCAGCTGCTCGACCTGGCCGACCAGTCGTCGCAGCCGACCATCCCGGCCGCCGGCCTCCCGTCGAACAGCGACGGTGTGGAGACCGCGAGCGCGCTGCTGGGCCTCACTCTGCTCCAGGGCGCCACCGTGCCGAACCCGGAGGACGTGACCACGGTGCTGACCGCGCTGGCCAAGCCCGGCTACATCTCGGTCGCCGAGAAGGCGAGCGGTGGCGCCGAGGCGATCGTGCTGGTGGCCGGCGCGCCCGCCACCGACAAGGACGCCACGCAGAAGGCGAAAAACAAGATCACCATGGCCGACCAGCTCAGCAAGAGCCGGCCGCTGGTGGTCGGCGGGGACAGCGCCGGTGACAACAACCTGGTGTCCGGGCTGCGCGGCGACCCGACCCTGGTCAAGCGGATCTCCACGGTGGACAACGTGAGCACCGTGCAGGGCCAGGTGGCGACCGCGATGACCACCCACGAGCTGCTGGTGAAGGGCAAGGTCGGCCAGTACGGCCTGGCCGCCGGCGCCACCTCGCTGGTGCCCTCGGCCGCGCCGTAAGGCAGACTCTCCAGCCATGGCCTTTCTCCGCTCACTCGGCACCGGCGCGCTGGTCGCCCGGGCCGTGCTCGGCTGGGTGCGCCGCGACCCGAACGCGGGCGACCTGCGCCGGACCAATTTCCACGGTCGCACGGTCACCCTGGCCGGGGGCCCGGCGCTCGCGGCCGGCGCCACCCTGGGCGCGGCCGCCGGGGCGCCGACCGGCCGGCTTGCGGCCGCCGCGGTCACCGCGGGCGCGGTCAGCGGCGCGGTCGGCCTCTACGACGACATCGTCGGCAACCGTCCCGAGCAGAAAACGGCGAAAGGCTTCGCCGGCCACCTCGGCGCGCTCCGCGAGGGCCGGGTCACCAGCGGCCTCGTCAAGATCGGCGGAGTGGGCGCGGCCGGTCTGGTCGCCGCCGCGCTGATCGGCAGCCGTCGCACCGGCAGATTCGGTCGTGGCGTCGACGTGCTGCTCGGCGCCGGCGTCATCGCCGGCACGGCCAACCTGCTGAACCTGCTCGATCTGCGCCCCGGTCGCGCGATCAAGGCCGGTCTGATCGTCGGCGCGCCGCTCGCGGTCGGCCGCCACGCGGCGATGACGGCGGGCACCCTCGGCGCGAGCGCCGCCCTGCTCCCGGCCGACCTGAACGAAGAGATCATGCTCGGCGACTCGGGCGCCAACGCCCTCGGCGCGCTGCTCGGCGTGGCGTTCACCGCGCGGACCGGCACGGTGGGCCGGCTGGCCGCGCTGGCCGCGCTCGCGTCGCTCACCGCGGCCAGCGAGAAGGTCAGCTTCACCAAGGTCATCCAGGACACGCCGTGGCTGCGGCACCTCGACGAGCTCGGCCGCCGGCCGGCGTGACCTCGGCGAACGACACCGGCGCCGCCTCCGCGACGCCGGCCGATCCGGCAAACCCGGACGCGAGCGCCGCTGCCGCCTCCGCGACGCCGGCCGATCCGGCAAGCCCGGACGCGAGCGCCGCTGCCGCCTCCATGACGCCGGCCGATCCGGCAAATCCCGAGGCGAGCGCCGCTTCCGGTTCCGGTGGGAGGGCCGACGGCGGGTCCGTGGGCGCTTCCGGTTCACCCGATTCGCGTACGCCGGTGAGCGGCGCTTCCGGTCGTACCGAAAACGGGGGTGCCCCGGAAGCGGACCCGGACCGCCGAGCGGACCTGTCGGCCGGCGGCGTCGCGGCGAAGGTGGCCGGCGCCGCCGCCCTGATCACCGTGCTGACCATGCTGGCGCGGATCATCGGCTTCGGACGCACGGCGGTCTTCTACTACACCGTCGGTGACGGCGGCAACGGCAACCTGCCGGACCTCTACTTCGCCGCCAACACCGTGCCGAACATCATCTTCGAGCTGGTCGCCGGCGGCGCGCTGGCCAGCCTGGTGGTGCCGCTGCTGGCCGGCGCGGTCGCGGACGGTGACCGGCGCCGGGTCGGGCAGATCAGCTCCGCGCTGCTCACCTGGATGCTGGCGCTGACCGTGCCGCTCGCCGTGCTGGTCGCCCTCGCGGCCGGACCGATCACCGGCCTGCTCGACGGGGTGACCCCGGAGCACCAGGAGATCGCCGCCCGGATGCTGCGGATCTTCGCGCCGCAGCTGCCGCTGTACGGGATCGGCATCGTGCTGACCGGGGTGTTGCAGGCGCACCACCGGTTCGCCTGGCCGGTGATCGCGCCGCTGCTGTCCAGCGTGACGGTGATGGCCGCCTATCTGACCTATGCCGGGATCGACGGCGCCCGCACCGACTTCGGCGGCCTGACCACCGCCGGCGAGCTGACCCTGTCGATCGGCACCACGCTCGGCGTCGTGGTGCTGACCCTCTGCCTGCTGATCCCGCTGCGCCGGCTGCGGCTGCGACTGCGTCCCGGCTTCCGGTTCCCCGGCGGTGAGGGCCGTCAGGCGGTCCGGCTGGGCTGGGCCGGCGCGGTGACGGTCGGCGCGCAGCAGGTGGTGGCGGCGCTGGTGGTCACGCTGGGCACGCTGCAACTGGCTCGGTACACCGGCGCCCAGACGCTGTTCCTGCTGCCCTGGGCGGTGCTCGCGGTGCCGCTGGCGACCGCGGTCTATCCGCGCCTGGCCGACGCCGTGGTGCGCGGCGACGAACGCCGGTACGCCGAGTCGCTCTCCGGGACCGCGCGGTCGGTGATGCTGATGGCCGGGCTCGGGGTGGCCGCCCTGGTGGCGCTGGCCGAGCCGGCCGCGCGCCTGATGCGGGTGGAGGCGGTGCCGGCGATCCTCGGGTTCGCGCCGGGCCTGTTCGGCTATGCGCTGTTCGCGCTGCTCTCCCGCGCGCTGTACGCCCGGGGCGCGACGGTCGCCGCCGCGGTCGCGTCCGGCGTGGGCTGGCTGTGCGCGGGGGTCGCGGTGGTGCTGGTGACCCTGACCGGCTCGGGCGGTGGGGAACTCGCCGGTCTGGGACTGGCCACCGCGCTCGGGATGACGGTGACCGGGGTGCTGCTGGTGCTCGCGGTGCGCCGGCATGCCGGTGCGGGCGCGCTCGCCGGGCTGGGCCGGGCGAGCCTCGCCGCGGTGCTGGCGGCGGCCGTGGCCGCGGCGGCCGGGTGGGGCCTCGTGGCAGGGCTGGAGGCCGGGGTCTGGGCCGCGCCGGGGGTGCTGGGCAGCCTGGTCGAAGGGGTGCTCGGCGGGATCGTGGTGCTGCTGGTGTTCGTGGCGGCGGCGTTCGTGCTGGACCGGCGGGATCTGAGCTCGCTCGCCGGGCCGCTGGTCCGCCGGCTGCGCCGCTGACCTGATCATCCGGGGAGCAGTACGGGTCACTGGCGGCGAGGGTGTTGCGGCCCGGCTGGGCGGGCGATGACAACATGTGTCCAGGCCGCCGGGGCTCGGCGCCGGCGGCGGAGAATGTGACGCGGGTGCGTCCGGAGAGGGGTTAACCGCTCGTGAGCAGCGACGACGGGTGGCACGGTTCGGTCGTGCTGGTGCTCGGCTCGGCCACCGGCGGCACCGGCGGGCACGTCCTCTCGCTGGCCCGCGGCCTGGTCGAGGCCGGCTGCCGGGTGCTGGTCTGCGGCCCGGCCGCCAACGACGAGCACTACGGCTTCTCCGCGGCCGGCGTCGACTACTCGCCGGTGGAGATCCCGGCCGATCCCGGACCGCAGGACTCCGGCGCGATCCGGGCGCTGCGCCGGGCCATCGCCGGCCGCGACGCGAACGTGATCCACGCGCACGGGCTGCGCGCCGCCTTCGTGGTGTCGCTCGCCCGCACCGGCGTGCCGCTCGTCGTCACCTGGCACAACGCGGTGCTCGCCAAGGGCCTGCGCGGCCAGGCCGGCGCGCTGGTCGAGCGGATCGTGGCCCGCAACGCCGCGCTCACCCTGGGCGCCTCGGAGGACCTGGTGGAGCGCGCGGTCGCGCTGGGGGCGAAAAACGCCCGGCTCGGCCCGGTCGCCGCCCCGGCGATGCGCGCCCCGAAACGGACCCGCAAGGCGGTCCGTGCCGAGTTCGGGATCAAGGGGGACACCCCGCTGATCCTGTCGGTCGGCCGACTGCACCCGCAGAAGCACTACGACCTGCTGGTCGACGCGTCCGCCCGGTGGCGTGACCTGGACCCGGCCCCGGTGGTCGTGGTGGCCGGCTCCGGGCCCAGCTACATGCCGCTGGCGCAGCGGGCGTCCCGCGAGCACGCCCCGTTCCACTTGCTCGGGCACCGCGGTGACGTGCCCGATCTGCTGCTCGGCGCCGACCTCGCCGTGGTCACCAGTGACTGGGAGGCGCGGCAGCTGTTCGCGCAGGAGGCGCTGCGGGCCGGCGTCCCGCTGGTCACGACCGCGGTGGGCGGGCTGCCCGGGCTGGTCGGCGACGCGGCGGTGCTCATCCCGCCCGGCGACCTGGATGCGCTGGACCGTGCCGTACGCGACCTGTTGACCGATCCGCAGCAGCGCGCGGACCTGGCCGCGCGCGGTCCGGTGCAGGCCGCGACCTGGCCCGACGAGAAAGCCGTGGTGGACGCGGTCCGGGCGGCCTACGCCGAGGTGGACGCCGCGTGACCGGCCGCCTCGACCGCATCCGGCGGGTCCGCCCGCCGGGGACCCCGCGTGGCCGGCGAGCCGCCCACTGGGTGCCCTACCTGCTGGTCACGCTGATCGGCGTGACCAGTCTGATCGGCCTCACCATCCGCCCGGCCGGTGAGGCGAGGCGCGGCGCGGCCGACTACGTGGTGGTCGCCGCCGCGGCCGGCCTGCGCTGGGACGACCTCGACCCGGAGCGCACCCCGGCCCTCTGGCAGGAGGCGTCGCGCGGCTCGACCGGCTGGCTGTCGGTGCGGTCGGCCCGAGCGACCACCTGCCCGGCGGACGGCTGGCTGACCCTGGGCGCGGGCAACTACGCGGCCTGGGACACCGCCCGGGCGGTCCGCGGCAAGTGCCCGGTGATCGTGCCGGAGCTGAACCGGCCGGACACCATCGGCGCGAGCGTGACCGCGCAGAACACCGTGGTGCGCAACAACCAGGACCGGCTGCCCTACGGCACCACTCCGGGCGCGCTGGCCGAGTCGGTCCGCTGCACGACGGCGGTCGGCCCGAATGCCGCGGTCGCCGCCGCCCGCCCGTTCGGCCGCGTCGACCAGTACGCCGACACGCTGCCGGCCAACCCGGTCAGACTGCTCTCCGACTGCGTGCTGAGCATCGTCGACCTGGGCACCATCACCGGCAGCGGCGCGGAACGCCGGGCCGCGGTCGCCGCCGCCGACGCCACCCTGGCCCGGATCCTCGCGGCCCGCCCGGACCGGTCGCTGATGCTGATCGCCGGGGTCGCCGACACCGACGCCACCTCCCGGCTGCACGTGGCGATCGCCGAGGGCGACGGCTGGCAGGGCGGCTGGCTCACCTCGGCCGGCACCGGCCGGGACGGTTACCTCCAGCTGGTCGACCTGGCCCCGACGGTGCTGGCCGCGCTCGGCCGGTCCGCGCCGGAGAAGCTGTTCGCCGGGTACGCGGCCACCGTCTCCGACGGCCGTCCCGCCGACCCGGCCGTCGCGATGCAGGGGCACAACAACGCCGACCAGCGGGCCATCGCCCAGCGCGGGGTGGCGTCGATCTTCTTCGGGGTGCTGGCCGCCGTCCAGGTGTTGCTGTTCCTGGCGGTCGTGCCGGTGCTCATGCGGGCCCGGCGGCATGCCGGACCGGCCGCCCCGCCGCTGCCCCCGCCCCGTCTGGTGGCGGTCCTGGAGGCGGCCCTGATCGCGGCCTCGCTGGCGATCCCGGCCGGCCTGGTCGCCGACGTGGCGCCGTGGTGGTCCAGCGCGCACCCGGCCTGGATGTTCGGCGGCGCGACGGTCATCCTGATGGCCGTCGGCACCCTCGCCGTACGCCTGTCCCCCCGTTACCGGATGACCCTGTGGCCGATGGGCGCCGCCGCCGTGATCAGCGCCATCGTGGTCGTCGTCGACCTGCTCACCGGCGCCCGCCTCCAGCTCAACGGCGTGGCCGGCTACTCGGCCACGCACGGTGTCCGCTACGCCGGCCTGGGCAGCGTCGGCCTGGGCGTGTTCGTGGCCGGCCTGCTGCTCGCCGCCGGCTGCTGCGCGCAGTGGGTGGGCCGCACCTGGCGCCCGGTCGTGATGGTGCTCTTCGGCGGGCTCGGCGTGGTCATGGTGGGCAGCCCCTACCTGGGCGCCGACCCGGTCGGCGCGATCGCGGTGACCGCCGGCGTGTGCCTGGCCGCGGCGCTCAGCTCGGGTGGCTGGCTCACCTTCCCGCGGGTGGCCTGGGCGACCGTGGGCGCGATCGCGGTGACCGTCGGGTTCGCCGCCTTCGACCTGCACCGGGCCCCGCTGGAGCAGGGCACCCTGGGCCGGTTCCTGAGCGCGCTGGGCAGCGGCACGGCCGGCCCGGCGATGCAGCGGGCCGCCGCGGCGAACGGGCAGGCCCTGCTGGACAGCCCGCTCAGCCTGCTGGCGGTGGCCGGCGCGCTGATGCTGGCGTTCTGCCAGTTCTCCCCGTGGGGCGGGCTGAACCGGGTGTACGGCCTGCACCCGGCCGTCCGCGGCGCGATCGCCGGCACGGTCGTGGCGAGCCTCACGGCCGGGATTCTCGGCGGCACCGCGCTGGGGGTGGCCGGCGCGGCGGCCGCGACCGCGGTGCCGGTCGCCGTGCTGACCGCGTTGCGGGTGCTGTTGCACGCCGCCGACCGCACTCCGCCGCCGGGGGAGACCGACGGCCCGGGCGGCCCGTTGTTGCGCAAAGCCGACAACGATCAACTCTCGGTGACGGAAGCCACGAGCTGACACGCAGGTCCACCAGCCCGAACGCCGCGGCCCCGGCAATCAGTGTTACGGTGAATTCCCGTGGATGGGGCACTGAAGCCCCGGTCTGCACGATCTGGAAGACAGGCGACCACGGGAGCGGGCCTTGGCCTCAACAGTGCGCGACACGCGGCACATCTTCGTCACCGGGGGCGTCGCCTCCTCGCTGGGCAAGGGCCTCACCGCCTCCAGTCTCGGCAATCTGCTCACCGCCCGCGGTCTTCGCGTCGTGATGCAGAAGCTCGACCCCTACCTGAACGTCGACCCGGGGACGATGAACCCGTTCCAGCACGGTGAGGTCTTCGTCACCGAGGACGGCGCCGAGACCGACCTGGACGTCGGGCACTACGAGCGCTTCCTGGACCGGGACCTCTCCGGCAAGGCGAACGTCACGACCGGCCAGGTGTACTCGGCGGTCATCGCCCGGGAGCGGCGCGGTGAGTACCTCGGCGACACCGTCCAGGTGATTCCGCACATCACCAACGAGATCAAGAGCCGGATCTTCGCGATGGCCGACGCCGACGAGAACGGCGTCGTCCCGGACGTGGTGATCACCGAGGTCGGCGGCACCGTCGGCGACATGGAGTCGCTGCCGTTCCTGGAGGCGATCCGCCAGGTCCGCCACGAGGTCGGCCGCGACCACGTGTTCTACCTGCACGTGTCGCTGGTGCCCTACCTGGCCCCGTCCGGCGAGCTGAAGACCAAGCCGACCCAGCACTCGGTGGCGGCGCTGCGCAACATCGGTATCCAGCCGGATGCCCTGATCTGCCGCAGTGACCGGGAGATCCCCGAGAAGATGAAGCACAAGCTGGCGCTCTACTGCGACGTGGACGTCGAGGCGGTCATCGCCTGCCCGGACGCGCCGAGCATCTACGACATCCCGAAGGTGCTGCACGACGAGGGGCTGGACGCGTACGTCGTGCGCCGTCTCGGCCTGTCCTTCCGGGACGTCAACTGGCAGCAGTGGAACGACCTGCTGGAGCGGGTGCACCACCCGAAGCGCACGATCACCATCGCGCTGGTCGGGAAGTACGTGGACCTGCCCGACGCGTACCTGTCGGTCACCGAGGCGATCCGGGCGGCCGGCTTCGGCAACACCGTGAAGATCCAGATCCGCTGGGTGCCGAGCGACAGCTGCGAGACTCCGGCCGGCGCCGCGACCGCGCTCAAGGGCGTCGACGGCATCTGCATCCCCGGCGGCTTCGGCGTCCGCGGCATCGAGGGCAAGGTCAACACCTCGAAGTACGCCCGGGAGAACGGCATCCCGATCCTCGGTCTCTGCCTGGGCCTGCAGTGCATGACCATCGACGCGGCCCGCAACCTGGCCGGTCTGGCCGGGGCGAACTCGCTGGAGTTCGACGAGACCGCCACCTACCCGGTGATCTCGACGATGGCCGACCAGGAGGACATCGTCGCGGGCAAGGGCGACATGGGCGGCACCATGCGGCTGGGCGCGTACCCGGCCGCCCTGAAGCCGGGTTCCATCGTCGCCGAGGTGTACGGCTCGACGGAGATCTCCGAGCGGCACCGGCACCGCTACGAGGTGAACAACGACTACCGGGACAAGCTGTCGCAGGCCGGCCTGGTCTTCTCCGGCACCTCGCCGGACGGCCGCCTGGTCGAGTTCATCGAGCTGGACCGTGCGGTGCACCCGTACTTCGTGGCCACCCAGGCGCACCCGGAGCTGAAGAGCCGGCCGACCCGCCCGCACCCGCTGTTCGACGGTCTGGTCAAGGCCGCGATCACGTACGCGGCCGCGGACGAGCTGCCGGTCGAGCTGCCGGTCGAGCCGGTCGAGTCCTGATGGCCTTCGAGCACGAGGTCGTCGGCAGCACCGAGCGGTACCGCGGGCCGATCTTCGACGTGGTCACGGACGAGGTGACCATGTCCGACGGCGACACCGCCAAGCGCGACGTGGTGCGCAACAAGGGCGCCGTCGTCGTGGTCGCCCTCGACGAGCGGGACCGGGTGGTGCTGATCAAGCAGTACCGGCACGCGCTCCGCGCCCGGATCTGGGAGCTGCCGGCCGGGCTGCGCGACGTCGACGGCGAGGACCCGGCGCTGACCGCGGCCCGGGAGCTGGCCGAGGAGGCCGACCTCGCGGCCGCGCGCTGGGACCGGCTGATCGAGCTGCACACCTCGCCCGGGTTCAGCACCGAGCACGTGCTGATCTATCGGGCTCGGGAGCTGACCCCGGTGCCGCCGGGGGAGCGGCACTCCCGCACCGCTGAGGAGGCCGACCTGGAGGTGGTCCGGGTCGACCTCGACGAGGCGGTCGCCATGGTGTTCCGCGGCGAGATCACCAACGCCGCGGCGGTGGCCGGGCTGCTGGCCGCGGCCCGGGCCCGCTGAACTGACTCAGTCCGCCGCCGGGCACGAGGCGCCCGGCGGCGGGACCGTCAGGTCGATCAGGTAGCGGTCGATCACCGACGTGGTGCAGGCGGTCGCCCGGTACTGGCCGTGCCCGGCGCCCCGGTAGGTGACCAGCCGCCCGCTCGGACCGAGCTCGGCGGCCACGTGCCGGGCCCACGCGTACGGCGTCCGGGGGTCGTGCACGGCGTTGAACACCAGCAGCGGGGTGCGGGTGTGCACGCTCAGGCGGTGCGGCGGATTCGCGATCGGTTGCGGCCAGCCGAGACAGGTCCGGACCGCGAGCAGGCCCGCGCCGTAAGGCACGTCCGGCGCGGCCTTCGCCGCCACGTCCAGGAGCTTTCGGTACGCCTGGAAGTCCCGCACCCGCACCGGGAAGTCCGCGCAGAACACACCGGACGCCACGCCCAGATCCGGCTTCGGCGGCACCCACCCGTCCGCCAACCGGCGGATCGTGGTGGCCAGCGTCGGCCACTGCGGGGTCAGCGCCATCGGGATCGCCGCGATCTCGAACGTGGTCGACCCCGGATAGCCACCCTCGCCGGCCCGTTTCACGATCGAGCGCCAGGTGTCCCGCACGTCGGTGCCGTGCAGCTCGCATTCGGCCGTGGTCACCCGGTCGCACCAGGCCACGAACTCGTCGAGGGCGTCCTGCGAGGCGGCTGCCTCGGACCGGACGTACTCGGTCAGCGGCAGATCGTGGTCGAAGGCGCTCTCCAGCACGATCGCCCGGACCCGGTCGGGGAACCGTTCGGCGTACATCTGCCCGAGCAGCGTGCCGTAGGAGCTGCCGTGGAAGGTCAGCCGCGGCTCACCGAGCGCCCGGCGCAGCGCGTCCAGGTCCCGCGCGATCGTCACCGAGTCGGCGTTGCCGAAGACCGGGCTGCTCGCCCGGCACCGCGCCCAGTAGGCGCGGTTGCTGCTGATCGCCGCCGCGAACGCGGCCGGCCCGTCGAGGATCACCGGTGGGTCGTCCGCCTCCGGCGCGCAGGTGGGCGCGGCCGATCGAGCCACGGTACGCGGATCGAAGCTGACGATGTCGAACCGGTCCCGCTGCTCGGGGCTGAACCGGGTGCCCTGGCGTACCCGGTAGACGCCCGAGTCACCCGGCCCGCCCGGCCCGAACACCAGTGTCCCGACCCGGCGCTGCGGGTCCGGAGCGGCCCGTTTCGCCACCGCCATCCGGAACGTCGCGCCGTGCGGGCGTGCCCAGTCGACCGGCAGGGTCAGCCACCCGCAGGTGACCAGGGGGTCCGGCGTGATGTTCGGGATCACCTCGGTGCACTCGCCCCAGTCCAGGGCCGCACGGGCGGGCGCGGCGTGCGCGACCGCCGGTGCGGCGGCGACCAGGACGGTGGTGACCAGCGCCATCAAACGCATGGGGACTCCCGGGGATCAGTGACAGGGACCGATTCATCCTGTCCCGGGCGCCGCCGGCGACATATCCGGAATCGGACCCATCCGATCCCTTAGGGGTGCTCGCCGATCCGCTCCAGTGCGGCGGCGCAGGCGGCGCGCCACTCCTCGTCCTCGCGCACCGCGTCCGCGTCACCGGCGGACCGCGCCTGCCGCAGCGGCGCCGCCACCGCCGCCCGCAACCGCGGCACCGCCGCGGCCGCCTCCGGCCCGATCTCGGCCAGGCACGCCACCGCCCGCCGGCCGCGCAGGTTGCACTCCAGATAGCGCAGCAGCACCGGAACGACCGGCGCGCTGTCGCCGGTCACCTTCCAGTACGCGATCGCCGCCTCGGACGGTGCCCAGTAGTCGTCCGCGTCGAACAGCGGCGGCAGTCGATCGGCGAACTCGGCCGCCACCGGACCCAGCTCGGCGATCAGCTGCCGTGCCTGCGGGTCCCCGGAGTCCTCGCGCAGCAGCTCCAGCACGCCGGTCGGGTCGCCGGTGATCCGCCAGATCGCCCGGGCCGCGTTCCGCCGGATCCGGGCCGGGCGCGGGCCGGTCAGCGCGGTCAGCTCGGGCAGCGCCGCGGCCCCGTCCGGGCCGAGGTCGGCGAGGACCAGGCAGACCGGCGTCGGATGGTGGGCGATCCACCGGCGCAGCAGCGGAACCAGCTCGGCGGCCGGCACCCCGGTCCGGCCGGCCGCGCGAATCATGCCGTTGCGCAGGTTGCCCTCGATCGTGCCCTCGGCGCTGAACGGGGCGGCGTCGATCGCCGCGGCCAGCACGTCCCGGCTGGCGGTCGCCCACGGGCCGAGCAGGTTCAGCGACTTCCACAGCGGGTCGTACTCCCCGGCGGCGAGCCGCCGCGCGACGAACGCGTCGGCCCGCGGGTCCCGCGCGCGGCACAGCTGGGCCAGGACGTCGGGGTCGCCGTCCCGCTCCAGCGCGGCCACCAACCGGTCGGTGACGCCGGCGGCCGGCGTGCCGCCCGGGGGCAGGAACCGCCCGGCCCAGCGGCGGACCCGCTCGGACGGGTCGGCGAGGGCGTCGGCGAGCGGTCCGGCCAGCAGCTCGGCGGCCGGTGGCCAGGCCATCATCGGTTCCTGCGCGGCGAACGCGGCACCACCGCGCACCTCCGGGTCGGTGTGCCGCAGCCAGCCGGTGATCAGCCGGACCTGCAACTCCCAGCGGGGCGCCAGCCGGCGCACCACCCAGATCAGCGCGCCGGTCTCGTGCGCCGGCAACCGCTCGATCAGGTCCAGGGCGTCCGGCGCGTCCCGTTCCAGGATCTGCACCACCGGGCCGGGCAGCGCCGCGTCCGGGTCGGACGCGGCGAGCACCAGCGCGGCGGCCAGCCGGACCAGCGGCGACGGGTCGGCGAGCCGGTCGTCGGCGGTCTCGCCGCGCGCGCCGAGGGCCAGCACCGCGGTGGCCCGGACCAGCTCGGCCCGATCGGTGACCGAGGTCGTGCGCAGCCCGGCGGAGGCCCCGCCGGCCACCTCCGCGCCGAGCTCGCCGATCAGGTGGGCGGCGCCGGACCGTACCTCGTCGTCCGGGTGCGCGGCGAGCAGCCGCAGGTAGCTGGGCAGCCCGGCGACGACCGCCTGGTGCGCCGCCGTGACGGTGTCCAGCTCCGCGGCGATCTGCTCGCGCATCTCCGGGACGTCCCGCTTGACCGGCTCGCGCACGTGCACGTCGTGGTAGCCGTGCCCGTCGGCGATCTCGGTGAGCAGGTGCAGCACGCCCGCGGTGTCGGCGCCGGGCGCGTCCAGGAGCCGGATCAGGAACGGCACGGCGTACGCCGTCGCCGGATACACCGTCCCCTGGTGCCAGATGTTGCCGAACAGCTCGTAGAGCGCCTCCTCGTCCCCGTCGGCGAGCGCCCGGAGCAGGCCGGGCACGTCCTCGGCCGGCCCGTACGCGTGCTCCAGCCCCGCCCAGTCCACCGTCGCAAGATCGTCAAGCACAGGAAGAAGGTACAAGGTGCATATGACGAAATGTCGTTGAACGCCTTTACGTAGTTACGTAATAGTGAAGTCATGCCTGATGACCTGCACGAACGCCTGGCCGCCCTGGAGCGCGTCGTCGCCGACCTGGTCGGCCAGGCTCAGCAACCCGCCGTCCCGGAGCCGTCCGCCGACACCTACTGGGCCCTGTACGGGCTGCGCGACCGGGTCGCCGAGACCACCGGGGCCGTCCTTTACACCGGGACCGTCGACCTGCCGACCGGCGAGCACTACGACTGGCAGTATGCCCGCCACCTCGACGACCTGCTCGCGCTCGACTGGCCGGAGCACGCGTCCGCCCTCGCCGCCCTCGGCAACCCGGTCCGGCTCCGCCTGCTCCGCAAGATCCTGGGCGGCACACGGAGCGCCGCCGAGCTGGGCGAGGACCCCGACTTCGGCACCACCGGCCAGCTCTACCACCACCTGCGGCAGCTGGTCGCGGCCGGCTGGCTGCGCACCCTCGGCCGCGGCCAATACACCGTGCCGGGAGACCGTGTCGTCCCGTTGCTGGTGATCATCGCCGCGACATTATGACCTTGTGGTTTCCGGCCGGTGAATGATCCGATGTCCCCCGATGATCGATTTACCGGCTCCGCTCCAGAAGATCCTCCCGCCGCCCGGCCTGCCCCGGATGATGTCCTTCCAGAACGCGCTCTGGGGCCTGGGCATCGGCACCTTCCTCACCGGCAGCGTCGTCTTCTTCACCCTGTACGTCGGCCTGACGCCGGTGCAGATCGGCATCGGGCTCTCCATCGGTGGCCTCCTCGCGGTGCTCGGCTCGATGCCGTTCGGCCACCTCGCCGACCGGATCGGCGGCCAGCGCGCCTGGGCGGTCGGTGCCCTGGCGCAGGCCGCCGCGTTCGCCGCCTACCCCCTGGCCCGCACCTTCTGGCTGTTCCTGCTGGTCATCGCCGTCCAGACGACCGCCGAGACACTGGCCACCGCGGGCCGGGTGGTCTACATGGCCGCCGCATTGCCGGCCGAGTCCCGGGTCCGCGCGATGGCGTTCAGCCGCGCATACCTCAACGTCGGCTGGACCGTCGGCGCCGGCCTGGGCGCCGCCGCCCTCGCCCTCGACTCCCGGACCGGCCTGCTGATCCTGGTGTACACCGCGGCCGCCTGCATCGGCTGCAACGGCCTGGCGGTGCTGCGCATGCCACCCGCCACCCCGGTCGCCCACCCCGAGGGCACCAAGCCGCCCAGCCCGTGGAGCGTCCTGCGCGACCGCCCCTACGCCGTCACCTCCCTGATCTTCGGGGTCCTCTGGCTGCACAGCATCGTCTGGGCCGAGGTGCTCCCGCTCTGGGCGATCACCTTCACCGACGTGCCGAAACCCGTCCTCGGCGGCCTGGTCGCCCTGAACACCGTGCTGGCGGTGACCCTCCAGGTCCGCGCCACCCGAGGCGCCGACACCCTCCCGGGAGTCACCCGCCTGACCCGCTGGGCCGCCCTGGCCGCCGCGGTCGGCAGCCCCCTGGCCGCCCTCACCGGGCGCACCCACGGCTGGCTCACCATCGCCCTGCTCACCCTGATCGTCGCCCTCTTCACCGGCGCCGAGCTCTGGGTCTCCGCCGCCCAGTGGTTCGTCCAGACCGAGGTGCCGCCCGCCGGCCAGCGAGGCGTCTACATCGGCCTCGACAAGTCGGTGCAGGGTCTGGGCAAGATGCTGGGCCCGGCCGGTCTCACCTACCTCGCCATCCAGACCGGTGGCTGGGGCTGGTGGGTCATCGCGGCCCTCTTCGCCGTCTGCGCCGTGACCGTCCGTCCGGTCCTGACCTGGCTCACCAGCACGTCGCGCAACCCGGCCGCGGTCTCCACCGCCTGAGCCTGCCGTCCGGCCTCCCCGTCGACCCCGACGTCGTGGTCCGGTTCAGCAGGCCGAAACTCGTTGGCGGAGCCTCCTCGACTGCGGTAGCGTCCCGCAAGCCGTGACATTGCGAGGAGGTGAGACCCATGACGCTGTACGCATGTGGGTGCTCCCCACTCTCCTCACGGCGAGGCGGTTGACATAGGAGTCGCCGGGAGCGCCTGACCCTCATGGCACTTCTGAAAGGCATTCCCATGCAATCTCTGCATTTCACCTCGAAGACATCGTCGGACGGTGTCGTCGAACAGGAGTTCGTTCTCGGCGGCATCACCGGGGTGCTGTGGTCCCCGGAAAGCGGCACTGACCTCTCGCCCCTGGTGTTGATGGGGCACGGTGGTGGCCTGCACAAGAAGACCCCGGGACTCGTCGCGCGGGCCCATGAGTCCGTGACGAACTGGGGGTTCACCGTCGTCGCCATCGATGCGCCCGGGCACGGCGACCGTGCCCGTACAGCCGAGGACGAGCAGGCGCGTGCTGACATCCACCAGGCGGTGACGGCGGGCGACACCGAGCGGTTCGCGTCGGTGAGCATGCGCTACATGGATTCGCTGGCGGAACGCGGCGTGCCCGAATGGCAGGCGGTCCTGGACGCGTTGCAGGACGTGCCGGCGATCGGCACCGGCGCGCCGATCGGTTACGGCGGCGGCATGTCGTTGGGCAGCGCCATCGGCGTGCCGCTGGTGGCGGCCGAACCCCGGATCACCGCCGCCGTCTTCGGTGGCGGGTTCTTCGTCTCCGAGGCGGTGCTCGAGGCCGCGAAACGGATCACCGTTCCGATCCAGTTCCTGCTCCCGCTGGACGAGGAGTACGTCGACCGAGGATCCGTCCTGGCGCTGTTCGACGCCTTCGCATCGAAGGACAAGACGCTGCTCGCCAACCCCGGCACGCATCGCGCCATGCGGTGGGTGGGCGTCGACAGGGAATTCCTGGCCCGGCAGTTCAGCCGGGCCGGCGCCGCACCGGTCTGACCCGATCGGCACCGGCGTCCGGCAGCTCACCGCCGAGCATCTGCCCAGCCCGGCGAGTTCGCTGTCGAGCTGCCGTGCCGGCCAGGCGAGCGCAGCCAGTTCTGCGCTCGCCTGCGTACCTTCGTGTCCTTGACGACATCGGGTGGCCGACAGCCGGGCTCCGGGCGTACCGAAAGCATGGGATCTAGACGGTGACCACCAGCTTGCCGCGGCTGTGGCCGGAGCCGATCAAGCGGACTGCCTCGGCGGCGCCGGACAGCGGGAAGGTCCGCTCGACGCAGGGGCGGAGCGTGCCTTTCTCCAGGAGGTCCGCGAGGACGCGCAGGTCGGCGGCGTTCTCCTTGGCGATCAGGCCGACCAGGCGCCGGCCGCTGAACATCGAGCTGAGCGGGGCGGCGATCAGGCTGCGGCTCAGGCCGCCCAGCAGGGCGGTGCCGCGGGCCTCGCCGCCGACCAGGACCAGGGTGCCGCGAGGGGTCAGGGCTCGGCGGAGCAGGGAGAGAGGACGGTTGCCGGCGACGTCGATGATGACGTCGAAGACCGGGCCGCGGGTGTCGACCTCCTCGGTGCGGTAATCGAGGACGTCGACGGCGCCCAGGGAGCGGACCAGGTCGGCCTTGCCGGCGCTGCACACGCCGGTGACCTCGGCGCCGGCCTCGGTGGCGAGCGGGACGGCGAAGCTGCCGATGCCGCCGCCGGCGCCGATCACCAGGACTCTCTGGCCGGACCGGACCCTGGCGACGTCCCGGACCGCCTGCAACGCGGTGGTGCCGGAGACCGGGACCACCGCGGCCTGCTCGAACGACACGCCGGCCGGTTTGGCGGCGATCCGGTCGGCCCGGGCCGTGGCGAACTCGGCGAACGAGCCGGTCGACGTGGTGCCGTAGACCTCGTCCCCGGGCTGGAATCCGGACACGCCGGGGCCGACGGCCTCGACCACGCCGGCCAGGTCGCGGCCGCGGACCGGGATCTTGGGGGTACGCATGCCGGTGACCGGGCGCATCGCCCACGGCCGGCCGGTCATCATGTGCCAGACGCCCGGGTCGACGCCGGCGGCGACGACCCGGACCAGCACCTCACCGGGCCCGGGTGTGGGGCGGTCGACGTCGCGGAGGTGGAGCACGCCGGCATCGCCGTAGACGTCCTGGACGACAGCTCTCATGTGGCCGACGGTATGGACACACCGCAAACTCGGCCCGAAGGCGGGTACAAGGGAGCCATGAGCTTTCCGAGACTGCAATCGATCGTGCTGGACGCTCCGGACGCGCGGGAACTCGCCGAGTTCTACCGCCACCTGCTGGGCCTGCGATACCGGCCCGGTGACGAGCCGCCCGCGCCGGGGCAGGACGACGTCAACGGCCGGGACTGGCTGGTCCTGGAGGGTGCCGACGGCGGGGTGCGGCTGGCGTTCCAGCAGGAGCCGAAGCTGAAACCGACCACCTGGCCGGACCAGGAGATCCCGCAGCAGATCCACCTGGACACCACGGTGCCGTCGGTCGAGGAACTGAACCGGCAGCACGAGCGGGCGCTGAGCCTCGGCGCCACCCTGCGGTTCGACCGCAGCGACGACCCGGAGGAGCCGCTCCGCGTTTACGCCGACCCGGCCGGTCACACCTTCTGCGTCTTCGTCGCGTCGTAGGACTCCCGGGCCGCCGCGACGTCGCCCAGGTGGTCACCGGCCCAGGTGGCCAGCTGGGCGAAGACCGGGGAGAGGCTGCGGCCCAGGTCGCTGATCTCATACTCCACCCGGGGCGGGACCTCCGGATGGTACGTGCGGGTGAGCAGGCCGTCACGCTCCAGCTGCCGCAACCGCTGGGTCAGCACCTTCGGCGTGATGCTGGGCAGCCGGCGCTCCAGCTCGACGAACCGCTGCCGGCCGAACTCGTGCAGCGCCCAGAGGATCGGCGTGGTCCACCGGCTGAAGACGATGTCGACCACCGGCGCGATCGGGCAGGCCAGCTCCGGATCGGTCATCGTGGCGCTCCTCACAAACCCATTACTATCCTCTAGGTACCTACTGTCATCAGGAAATTAGCGTACGTCCCGAGTGGTCCACAACGGACCCGGAGGGAGTCCCGAGATGTACGTGGTGACAGGCGCGACCGGCAACGTCGGACGACCGCTGACCCAGGCGCTGGCGGCGTCCGGCGCCGAGGTGCGAGCGGTGTCCCGCAACGCCCCACGCTGGCGGGCCGACCTGGCCGACCCGGAGAGCCTGCGCCCGGTGGTGGCCGGCGCCGAGGCGTTCTTCCTGCTGGTCTCCGGCGCCGGCGCCCACCTGGACGGCCCGGCGATCGTCGACGTGGTGAAGGCCGGGGGCGTACCGAAAATCGTCCTGCTCTCCTCGCAGGCGGCCGGCACCCGGCCGGACGCGGTGTCGCACGCGCCGCTGCGCGAGCTGGAGCGGACCGTGCGCGAGTCGGGCCTGGACTGGGTGGTGCTGCGACCCGGCGGGTTCATGTCGAACACCTTCGCGTGGGCCGAGCCGGTCCGCCGGCACCGGGCGGTGGCCGGCCCGTTCGGGGACGTCGGGCTGCCGCTGGTCGACCCGGCGGACATCGCCGGGGTGGCCGCGGCGGCGCTGGTGGACCCGGTGCACGCCGGCCGGACCTACGTGCTGACCGGGCCGGAGCTGAGCACGCCCCGGCAGCGAGCCGCGCAGCTCGCGGAGGTTCTGGGCGAGCCGGTGCGGTTCACCGAGCAGACCCCGGAGCAGGCCCGCGAGCAGCTGCTGACCTTCATGCCGGAGCCGGTCGCGGACGGCACCCTGGCCATCCTCGGCGCGCCGACCGAGCAGGAGCGGCGGATCAGCCCGGATGTCGATCGGGTGCTGGGGCGGCCGGCGCGCACGTTCGCCGCATGGGCGCGGCAGAACGCGGACGCGTTCCGCTGAGTCCTTTACATCAATGGTGCCGATCGACAGAATGGGAGCGCTCCCAATCCGTTCCCCAGTGATTGGCACATCCCCCATGAAGATCCGTACGATGGCGCTGCTCGCCGCCGGTTCGCTGGTGGCGGCGGGCACGCTGCTCGCGGCGCTGCCCCCGGCGTCCGCGGCGAGCGCCGGCTGCACCGTCACCTATCAGGTCGCCAGCTCCTGGCCCGGCGGCTTCCAGGGCGACGTCACGGTCAAGAACCTCGGCGACCCGCTCACCTCCTGGTCCCTCGGCTTCGACTTCCCGGACGCCGGGCAGAAGGTCACCCAGGGCTGGAGCGCCGCCTGGAGCCAATCCGGCGCGCACGTCACCGCGGCGAGCATGAGCTGGAACGGCTCGCTGGCCACCAACGCGTCGGTGGGCCTCGGCTTCACCGGCTCCTGGACCGGCGCGAACCCGGTGCCGACCACCTTCACGCTGAACGGCGTGGCCTGCACCGGTGGGGTTTCCCCGAGCAGCCCGTCGCCGAGCCCCTCGACGACCACCCCGCCGCCTCCCACCGGCGCGGCCCCGGCTTTGAAGGTGAGCGGCAACACGTTCGTCACCAGTGCCGGCGCCGAGCACCGCCTGTACGGCGTCAACCGCTCCGGCGGCGAGTTCGCCTGCATCCAGGGCAACGGCATCTGGGACGGCCCGATGGACCAGGCCTCGATCGACGCCATGCGCTCCTGGAAGATCCGCACCGTCCGGGTGCCGCTCAACGAGGAATGCTGGCTGGGCACCCCCGACGTCCCGGCCGCGTACGGCGGCGCCACGTACCAGACCGCCGTCAAGAACTACGTCAACCTGCTGGTCCAGAACGGCATCACGCCGATCGTCGAGATGCACTGGAACTACGGCCAGTACACCGGCACCTCGTCCGGCTGCTCCGACGTCAAGGCCACCTGCCAGAAGCCGATGCCCGACGCCCAGTACGCCCCGTCGTTCTGGACCGGCGTGGCCACCGCCTTCAAGGGCAACGACGCGGTCGTCCTCGACCTGTTCAACGAGCCGTACCCGGAGCGGGCCACCGGCGACGCCACCAGCGGCTGGAAGTGCTGGCGGGACGGCGGCACCTGCGCCGGCATCGCCTACCGGGTGGCCGGTTTCCAGAGCCTGGTGAACGCGGTCCGGGACACCGGCGCCACCAACGTCATCATGATCGGTGGCCTGGCGTACTCGAACGACCTGAGCCAGTGGCTGACCTACAAGCCGAGCGACCCGCTGAACAACCTGGCCGCGTTCGCGCACATCTACAACTTCAACAGCTGTGCGAACGCCGGCTGCTGGAACAGCCAGCTCGCCCCGGTGGCCGCGCAGGTGCCGCTCACCCTGAGCGAGATCGGTGAGAACGACTGCGCCCACGGCTTCATCGACTCTCTGATGGACTGGGCCGACGCCACCAAGGTCGGCTACCTGGGCTGGACCTGGAACACCTGGGACTGCTCGACCGGGCCGTCGCTGATCAGCAACCACAACGGGACGGCGACCGCTTTCGGTCAGGGCCTCAAGGACCGCCTGGCGAGGGTGTCCAACTAGGTGAGGAGAAGGCGACCGGTCGCGGGGGAGACGGCACCCCCGCGGCCGGTTTCTCCACAGATGCTTGCTCTACAGCTGCTTTTCTCTACAGCTGCGCCAGGAAGTCCCGGGTGATCTGAACGGCCGTCCGGCCCCAGGCGTCCATCCGCGCGCAGGGCTTCGACGACTGGTCGGCCAGGAAGGCCAGCGACAGCTCGGCCCGCGGTCAGGTCCAGCTTGGCGCAGGGGGCGGGGGCTTTCGCGTACGGAGACTGGAAACCGGTCCAGAGGACCACCGCGACCGTGCCGGCCACCGCGAGGGTCAGCGCCACCCCGATGTAGGACGGGAGATGTCCCGGCCGCCGAGGCGGCGGATCCCAGACGGCTTCACCGTAACTCAACCTCGACCCCGTCCTCCGCCAGCCAGGCCAGCAGATGGTCCATCGTCACCGCCGGGCACCAGTCCCGCCGGTCGTATCCCGGCACCAGGTGCCGCCGGGCGACCTCGGAATCGTGCCAGATCAGCCGGAAGCCGGGCGCCGCACCCCAGTCCCCGAGCAGGCAGTCGTGCAGCGCACCGGTGTTCCACCCGAAGTACCCACCCGGCCCGTTGATCGCCTCGCCGATCGCGCAGTAGAACCCGTCCTCGTCGGTGATGTACCGCCCGTCCAGGTGGTACGTCCGCCCGGAGCGCCGGTCCGGCCCCGGCCGGTGATGCGCGAGCGCCGCCCCGGCCCACTCGTGGCGCAGCGCCGCCGGGAAGTCGGCCCACAGTCCCGGCTTCTCCGGCCGCCCCCGCCGCCACAGCTCCCAGATCTCCCGGGCCCCGGTCGGTCGTCCGCCTTTGATCGCATCCCCGTACGAGCTCTCGAACGTCACGTCGACCAGGGCGTCGCCGAGCACCGACGGCCGCACGTCGGCCACCTCGGCGCCCAGCCCACTGTCCAGCATGTGCGTGGCGGTCCCGTCGTCGGCCACGCTGTAGATCGACGCGATGATCATCCGGCGGTGCCGGGCGGCGCCCCGCTGCTGTGCCTCGATGGCCCGGCGCAGTCGCGGCTCGGGCCGGCAGCCGATCAGCGTCGCCGGTTTCGGCAGGGGCTGCGGCCTGGGCCGGAACACACCGGACACGTCCTGGCAAGTGCCGAACATCTCCTCGCCCTCGCCGGTGATGCCGGTCAGCACGTACCCGTCGGCCTCCGGCGCCCGGTCCGGGCCGCGCCGCCGCTTGCGGTGCTCCGGGTCGATCCGCAGCCGGCCCTCCAGGACCACGTCGTAGACCCCGTAGCCGGCCGGGCGGGCCGACAGGACGGTCAGGTCGAGCAGCTCCTCGGTGCACTCCCAGCACTCCCGGGGGTGCTTCGAGTCGGGCCGGTGGATGGTCTCCAGTCCGATGTTGCCCAGCCAGGCCGAGCCGTAGCCGTCGCAGGCCGCCCGCAGCCGGCCGGCCGGGGCGCAGCCCAGCAGCGTGTACCGCTCGACCGGCGGCTCCCCGGGGTCGGCGAAGAGACCGTCGATGTCGGCACACGCCGCCACGACCGCGTCGCCGTCGTCGATGTTCTGGTCGACGAGAAGCCAGGGGAAGCCGCCACTCATCGGGCGACCGTACCGGTAAGTCTCTTCTGGGGGGATAGCGAGTGGGTAGCGTGCCGGATAGAGGGGGTAATCACGGTGAAGGTAGGTATTCCCAGCGAGGTCAAGAACAACGAGTTCCGGGTGGCGATCACCCCGGCCGGGGTCTTCGAGTTCAGCCGGGCCGGGCACGAGGTGTTCGTGCAGAGCGCGGCCGGGCTCGGCTCGTCGATCACCGACGCCGACTACCGGGACGCCGGCGCCACCATCCTGCCGGACGCCGACGCGGTGTGGGCGGAGGGCGACCTGATCCTCAAGGTCAAGGAGCCGGTGGCCAGCGAGTACCACCGGATGCGGCCCGGGCAGGTGCTCTTCACATACCTGCACCTGGCGGCGTCCAAGGAGTGCACCGACGCGCTGATCGACCGGAAGGTGACCGGGATCGCGTACGAGACGGTGGAGCTGCCGGACCGGTCGCTGCCGCTGCTGGCCCCGATGTCCGAGGTGGCCGGCCGGCTCGCGCCGCAGGTCGGTGCGTACCACCTGATGCGGCAGGGCGGCGGGCGCGGTGTGCTGATGGGCGGGGTGCCCGGCGTGTACGCGGCCAAGGTGGTGGTGATCGGCGCCGGCGTGTCCGGGATGAACGCGGCCGCCATCGCGCTCGGCATGCAGGCCGAGGTGATGCTGCTGGACCGCAACATCGCCCGGTTGCGGGCGGCCGACGCCGACTACCGGGGGCACTTGCAGACGATCGCCTCCAACGCGTACGAGATCGAACGCGCCGTCCTGGACGCGGACCTGGTCGTCGGCGCGGTCCTGGTCCCCGGCGCGAAAGCGCCGACGCTGATCTCCAACGACCTGGTGGAGCGGATGAAACCGGGCAGCGTGCTGGTCGACATCTCGATCGACCAGGGCGGCTGCTTCGAGGCGTCCCGGCCGACCACCCACGACGACCCGACCTACCGGGTGCACGGCTCGATGTTCTACTGCGTGGCGAACATGCCCGGGGCGGTGCCGCACACCAGCACCTACGCGTTGACCAACGTGACTCTCCCGTACGCTCTGGAACTGGCCAACCGCGGCTGGCGGGACGCGCTGCGCCGCGATCCCGCGCTCGCCGCCGGCCTGAACACGCACGACGGTCACGTGACCTACGGACCGGTGGCCGAGGCGCACGGCATGACGGCGATGGCCCTGACGGAGGTGCTGAACTGAGTCTCGACCGGGCGATCCAGGCGTACCTCGACCACCTCGGGGTGGAACGTGGCCTGTCCCGCAACACGCTCGCGTCGTACCGCCGCGACCTGGACCGGTACGCCGAGCAGCTGACCGCCGCCGGCATCGAGGAACTCGCCGACGTCCGCCCGGCCGACGTCACCGGCCACCTGGCCACCCTGCGCGCCGGCGGGCTGGCCTCGTCCTCCGCGGCCCGGGCGATCAGCGCGGTGCGTGGCCTGCACCGGTTCGCCGTCCGGGAACGCCTGGTCGCCCACGACGTGGCCGCCGACGTGCACCCGCCGTCGCCCCCGAAACGCCTGCCCAAGGCCCTGGACGTGGACCAGGTGAACCGGTTGCTCGCGGTACCGGCCGGGGACACCCCCCTCGGCCTGCGCGACCGGGCCCTGCTGGAATTCCTCTACGGCACCGGCGCCCGGATCTCCGAGGCGGTCGGCGCGGACATCGACGACCTTTCTTTTGCGGAGGAGAACACCGCGATCCTGCGTGGTAAGGGCGGCCGGACCAGGCTCGTCCCGGTCGGCGGCTATGCCAAGAACGCGCTGGACGCGTACCTCGTGCGCGCCCGCCCGGTGCTCGCCGACGCCGGCCGTGGCACCCCGGCGATCTTCCTGAACGCCCGCGGCGGCCGGCTGTCCCGGCAGAGCGCCTGGACCGTGCTGCACCGCTGCGCCACCGCCGCCGGCCTCCCCGTCGACGGCCCGTACGCCGTGAGCCCGCACACTTTGCGGCACTCGTACGCCACGCATCTGCTCGACGGCGGGGCCGATGTGCGCGTGGTTCAGGAACTGCTGGGACACGCCTCGGTCACCACGACGCAGGTGTATACCCTGGTGACCGTCGAGCGCCTGCGAGAGGTTTACGCGACTTCTCACCCGCGCGCTCGTTAGAAGCTACGCATCCATAGGTGCGACACGCCGAACGGCTGACCCCTGTGGGACGGCACGTGTGGCGTACAGTCGGGCTTCGAGTCGGGAGGGGGCGAGGGCGATGGCAGGGAACGGCGACCGTGCGGAAGCCTGGACAACCGCGCTCCGCGATCAGCAGAATTCCCTGGATCTGGGCGCTGACCTCGGTCCTGCCGACCCTACGGCGTACACGATGCGCCGTCCGATCCCCGAGCCGATGCCCACCGACCGGCACGGCCCGGCCCGGATCATCGCGCTGGCGAACCAGAAGGGTGGCGTCGGAAAGACGACGACCACCATCAACCTGGGCGCCGCACTCGCGGAGTACGGTCGCAAGGTTCTGCTCGTCGACTTCGACCCGCAGGGCGCCTGCTCGGTCGGTCTCGGGGTCAACCCGCACAACCTCGACCTGAGCATCTACAACCTGCTCATGCAGGACGACGTCACCACCGAGGACGTCATCATCAAGACCGATGTGGCCGGCCTGCACCTGCTCCCGGCCAACATCGACCTCTCCGCGGCCGAGATCCAGCTGGTCAACGAGGTGGCGCGCGAGATGGCCCTGGCCCGCGCGCTCCGCTCGGTCCGCAAGGAGTACGACTTCATCCTGATCGACTGCCAGCCCTCCCTGGGCCTGCTGGCGATCAACGCGCTGACCATCGCGCACGGCGTGCTCATCCCGCTGGAGTGCGAGTTCTTCTCGCTGCGCGGTGTCGCCCTGCTGCTCGACACCATCGACAAGGTGCGCGAGCGGCTCAACTTCGACCTGGAGCTCGAGGGCATCCTCGCCACCATGTACGACTCGCGCACCACGCACTGCCGCCAGGTGTTGCAGCGGGTGGTCGAGGCGTTCGGCGACAAGGTTTACCAGACCGTGATCACCAAGACGGTGAAATTCCCGGAGTCGACCGTGGCCGGCGCGCCGATCACTACGCTGGATCCGGCGTCCTCGGGCGCCCGCAACTACCGTCAGCTGGCTCGCGAGGTCATCGCCGCCAAGGTCGAACGAGGGTAGGTTCCAGGCCCGGTGCTCTTCGCGCTCGGGACGCCGGTCGCGTTCGCCGCGCTCGTCGTCTCCTTTCTCTGTGGGTTGATGCTGCGCGCGGTCGCCATCCGGTTCACCGCGCGCACCGTCGGCCTGGCCGACCGCGGCGACCTGATGGCCCCCAACCTGCGCCGCGACATCGACCCGTTCGGCGCGGTCGCCGCCGCCATCGGCGGCATGGGCTGGGGCAAACAACTCACCGTCGACGACGTCCCCCGCTGGCGAGGCCGCGGCCGGGCCGCCGCCGTCTTCGCCGCCGGTCCGGTCGCCTGCATCCTGGCCGGCGAGTTGGTCCTGGCCGGCTTCGCGCTGTCGACCCCGGATGCGAGCCTCTTGCGTTACCTCACCGTCGGCGCCGTCCTGCACGGCATCGGCGAGACGTGGACCCAGCAGATCCTGCTCTCCCTGGGCGGCGGTCTGCTCGCTTTCGGTCTGCTCGCCCTGATCCCGATCCCCCCGCTGGACGGCTTCGGCATCCTCTATTACGCGCTCCGCCGCCCCGGCCACGGCATGCAATGGATGCGCCTCTGGTTCGAGCACAAAAACATCGGCGTCGTGCTGCTGATCGTTTTCAGCCTGATTCCCACCGGCTACCCGATCCTCCTCAGCATCCTCGACATCCTGGGAAATTTGTTCCTCCGCGTCTGGGGATAGCCCTCCTCCAGACCTCTTCCTCCGTCCGGTGCTCAGCCGAGGCGGAGGACACCCTCCACGGTCAGTCCGGCAGCCGCGGCAGCCGCGAGGATCTCTTCCTCGATCGGTGCGAGCACGTCCGGCCGGGCGTCGCCGTCCAGGCTGAGGTCCACTTCCCACCCTTCGCGGACGTCGTCCCGCAAGAGGCGGATCTGGACCTGGCCGTCGCCGACGGGGACCACTCGCCGGCCGAAGATTTCGTCCTGGTCGTCGGTGAACCGGCCCTCCGGGGTGAGGGCGAGACTCGTTCGCAGTGAGTGCATGGGTGCCTGGTCGAGCGGGCCGGACAACTTGTAGGCCACGGCACGGGAAAACGCCATCCTCGTCCCCTTATCTCCTAGAGCGGAAGTTTCCAGTCATCGTCCCGGTGATGTGCGGACATCCCATTCGCCGAGGTCAGCGACTTGTCCGGCGGGCCGCTCCCGGGGAATACCGCGGGTGCCACTTCCCGGTTGACCGCTGCTTCCTGGCTCCGGCGCCACGCCTGCAAGTTCGGGAATGCCTCATCCATCACGGCCTTTCTGACGAAGTCGTATTTCGGATGGAAGAGATCCTTGTCCGGGTAGTTCTGCTGCCTGACGGCCTCGGCCCGCTCGACCATCTGGTCGGAGGAGAGCTGTACGTCATAGTCGCTGGGCGGCTCGACTTCGCCACCGGCCTCTTTGACGCCGAGCTTGTTCATCGAGTCGAACGGGCGCTGCTGGGGTGGGATCCCGTCCCCGATCCACTGGTCGTATTTCGCCTGTGCTTCCGGGCTGCCGGCGAGTTCCGGGCCATCCCGTTCGGGGAAGGACTTGTGCCTGCCCGAGAAGAAGCGGGCCGACGAACCCTGCAGGCGAGCGTCCACTCCCGCGGGATCGATGCCGTCCGCCCGCAGCGCGTCGCTGAGGGAAGAGCGGAACTCGGTGTACTGCTCCGGAGTCATGCCGAGCGGAGCGGTACGGTCCGACCAGTTCTGCACCTCGTCGGGGGTGATCTCGAGGAACTGACAGTCCCTCGGAGTGAGCCGGCGCCCGGATTCGTCCGCGGGCAGCAGGTCGCGAACCTCCTCCCAGCGCGCATCCTCGTTCCGGTCCTGCGCCTCGTCGGTCGCGGGCTCGTCCGGGTCCGGGGCGGGAGGCCGCGAGTCGTCCGCGGATGCCGGGGACTCACCCGGCTCCGGGTCCAGCCCCCGATCCTCGGGCGCGAATGGGTCGGGGACCGGCCGTTGGTGCTCCTCCGCCGTCGTGGTGTCCTCGGGCGGGACCGCCGCCTCGCCCGGCTCCGTGTCAGCGTCGGGGACGGGCTCCCGGGCCTCCGGGTCGTCGGGCGCCGTGTCCTGCGCTTCCGGCATGCCGTACCCAGCAAGTGGCTCTGGAGGCGGCTCCTCATCAGCCTCCGTGGACGAGGCCGATTCGTCCGGCGGATCGGTGGGCCCGTCGCCCGATGCCGGAGGCTCCTCGGCCGCGGGATCAGTCTTCTCAGCGGCAGCCAGGGTCTCTTCGGCCGGTTCGTCGGCAGGCGTTTCGGGGCCTGCCGACGAACCGGCCGGCGCCGTGTCTTCGACCGGTTCGGGCGGCTCATCCTGGGCCGGATCGGCGGGAACGTCGACTCCGGACGCTCCGTCGTTGCTGGCCGCCGACGGCGTGGCGTCCTGTGGCGTCTGGTCCACCGGCTCGGTGTTCCCGGGATCGGGGACCACCGGCTGCTCGTCAGCGGGCCCGGCCGGGGTCTCCTGCGCGGGCTCGCTCCCGGCCTCCGGATCCGGCACCGGCTGCTGCTCTCCGGCCCCGGACTCCGGATCCGGCACGGGCTGCTGCTCTCCGGCCCCGGCTTCCGGCTCCGGCACGGGCTGCTGCTCTCCGGCCCCGGCTTCCGGCTCCGGCACCGGCTGCTGCTCTCCGGCCCCGGCCTCCGGCTCCTCCGCCGGGGCGTCCTCCGATCCGGAGGCCTCCGGCTGGGCGGCTTCCGGGTCGGGCGCCGGTGGGCGGTCGTCGCCGCCCTCGTCGCCGCCGGTCTCGACCGGCTCGGGAGGGACCTCCTGGTGTTCGCTCATCGTGCCGCGTCTTGCCGCATTCGCGTCAGGTGGTCTCGGTACAGAGCGCGCCAGCGGCCGGTGTCGCCGCTGTACGCCTTCTCCAGCAGCGCCACGAACACCGCGGTGCGCCAGTGCGGGTCGTCAGGTCCGGCTCGGTGGGGACGCTTCACGGCGCCCCACGACTCCAGCAGCTCGCCGGTCGCCTCCCACCAGGCGGGACGGTCGTCCCGCGCGGACGGCCAGGACTTCATCCGCTCGCGGAAGGCGGGTATGTGGGCCTCGGCGGCGCGGTTCGCGGCGTACGCGAAGGAACAGCGGACGGGGCAGATGCCGCAGGGCGCCTGGGGCGTCATGGCGGCCGAGGCCGCGGGGTTGCCGGCCAGCCACGCGCGATGCCGCCGGGTCAGTTCGTCGTTGCCGGCCAGCGGGGCCTCCGGCAGGCCGCGCTGGGCGGCGTCGCGGGCCCGCACGTCGTCGACCGCGACCAGCGCGGGACGGTCGAGGCGAGAGTGGAAAGCGAAGGCGGACATCTTCGGCAGAGCGCCCGCGTACGCCCGCTGGTCGTCGGAGAACCGCATGGTGTCGCCGATCAGGTCGCGGTCCTCGGCGGAGAGCAGCTGATGCATCACCTTGAGGTTGGTGTTCTTGTACGCGTCCGCGATCAGCTTCGACGGCGACTGTTCCACGATCACCAGGCCCTCGCCGTACTTGCGGTTCTCCGCGAGCGTGTTCGCGAACGTCTCGGCCGCCCTGGCCTGGGCGTCGCCCTGCCGGGTGTCGCCGCCGGGAGCGGGGCGCCCGAGCAGCCGGTGCGCCTCCTCGATCACGGTGACGTGGGCCAGCCGGGACCCCTCCCGGTGCGCCTTGTAGTGCTCGGTCATCGCGTTCAACAGCAGCGCCATGACCAGCGCCTGCTCCTTGGTGTCGTCGCCGATCGCGGCCAGTTCGATCACCACAGGGCGGCTGAGCAGGTCGGCGACCGGGAACGAGCGGGCCGCCGAGAGGGTGGTCCCGCAGGCGCCCTCGGCCAGTGACTCGGCGCGCAGCCGGGACGCCGCCAGGATGTTGGAGCGCACCTCGCCGGCGTAGTCCAGACCGTCGGTGACCTCGGTGATCGCCGCGACGAAGTCGGCCAGCACCGGCCAGGTGTCCGCCTCGCCGGCGATCTCCGCGAGATCGAAACCGGCTTTCTGGTACATCTCCCGGAGCGCTCGCGCGTAGATCGCCGGAAGCGGGTCCCACAGGCCGAAGGCGGCGTCGAAGCAGGCCCGCAGGTTGGCGGCGTGGGTGGCGACGCGCACCCCGGGCGGCACCTCGAACGGGTTGAGCCGCAGCGGCGCGGTGTGCTCGTCACCGACCGTGAAGATCAGCAGCTCCTCGAACCCGGGCAGGGTGGCCAGCCACCGGTAGTCGTCGCGCTCGGCGTTGACCGGCTCGAGCACGGTGAACGGGACGCGGTGCGTACCCCACAGCTGCCGCACGAACGACAGCGTCGAGTCGGTCTTGCCGGACCCGGTGGTGCCGAGGAACAGCGCGTGCCGGTTCAGGTCGGCCAGCTCGACGCCGAGCGGCCCGGCGTCCGGCTGTCCGCCGAGGACCAGGTGCGGCCCGGACGGGGTGTAGTCGGCGACCACGGCCGGCGTACGGGCGCGTACCGGGAAACGCGGGAGGGTGCCGTGCGCCGCGATCGGCAGCCGGAACGCGGCGGTGGCCTCCTCGGCGTCGACGATCCAGGTCAGCGGGTAGAGTGCGGCGCTGGGCGGGGCCGGTCCGCGCCACACCGGGTGACCGCCCCAGTCGCCGAACGACAGCGACCCCAGGTTGCGGGTGAAGATCTCCAGCTGCGGGCCGGACGGCCGTTCCAGGGTGTAGGTCGCCCCGGTCGCGTGGCTGGTCAGGTAGTTCTCCGCGGCGCCGCGCTCGCTGCTGGAGATGGTCGCGCCGATCACCGACGGCAGGTCGTCGCCGAGCGGCTGGGGTGCACAGACCGCGACCCGGATCCGGAACGCGGAGCCCTGGTAGCGGCGGCCGGCGTCGGCGTACATCTTCTCGGCCTCGACCGCGAACGCGTCCGGGGTGAGCTTGACCCGTCCACCGTAGAGGCCGCCGTGCTGGTACTCGCCGTCCGTCGCGAGCCGCTTGTAGTGCGACGCGGAGAGCGCGACCGCCTGGTTCAGCGAGCCGGGCACCGGCATCGGGTTGAGCCCGACGGTGACCACCACGGGGTGCGGGAGGCTGGTGATCGCCCGCAGCAGCGGCTCCCACGACCGGTACGTGCCGGTGAACGGCTGCACCGCGAAGTAGTAGAGCACCCCGGCGTCCGGCCGGTGCGGCGTCTCCACCAGCACCCGTTTACGCACCTCGACAGCGCCCGCCGGGTGCGGCGTGAACGGCTGCAGCGCCGCGTGCAGCTCGGAATCGGTCAGCGCCGCCGTGAAGACGTGCCGCGGCGCGGCGGACAGGCGGCTCGCGGCGGCCTCGGCGGCGGCCCGGGCGGCCGGCTCGTCCGGACCCCACACCCGGGTCAGCAGGTACGCCTCGAGCGTGGCCGTCTCCGGCCGCCACCACCAGCGCAGCTCGAGCGCCGCCCCGGCCCGCTCGCCGAGCTGCGCCGCCAGGAACGTGATCTGCTCGGAGATCGCCTTGCCGACCCGTTCCTCCTCCTTGAGCCCGGCGTACTCGCGCAGCTCGGTGAGGTCGGCCGCGGCCGTGATCCGCATGCCGGTCCACGCCCAGGCGCCGGACGGCTCGGCGGCCGTGAGCACGGCGGTCATCGACTTCCCCCGGTATCGATCACGCTGACGGTGCACATGACGCGACGATGCAACCACACCACGCGATCCGGCGGCAACGCCGGTCGATGGCCGTACCTGCGCTTGGTGTAGCGTTCGGTCACCTGAAATCACCATGGGGGAGACAGTCGGTGATGGATTCAGCCGAGGCATCCGCCACCGGCGTGTGCTTCCAATGCGGCGGCGGCGTCACCGCGGCACAGCGATCCTGCTCGTTCTGCGGCATGCCGGTGCTCCCCGAGATGCTCGGAGCGCCGCGGGAGAGCAGCCCTCCGCCGGGGATCGGCGCGGCGCCACTTCCCCAGCCGACGCTCACCCTCGGCACGGCCTCGCACGAGCGGCGGATCGGCCGCAAGCCGGTGCTGATCGCGGTTGCCGCGGCCGCCGCCCTGGTCCTGGTCGCGACCGGGATCGCCGTGGTGTCGAGGCTGACGGCGGACACCCCGAAGTCGACGGTGCAGGACTACTTCGATGCGCTCGGCGACGGCGACGCCGCCCGCGCGCTGCAGCTGGTGTCCCGCGGCGACGAGGTCGACACCGCGAAGTACCCGCTGCTCACCGACGCCGCGCTGGCCGATCGCGCCGCGCGCCCCAGTGAGGTCGAGGTCGGCGACGCCACCGAGGACAACACGATGTACGGCGAGGACGCCAGCACCGTCCCGGTCACGTACCACGCGCTCGGCACCACGGTGCAGCTGAAGGTCCCGGTCGTCAAGGCCGCGAAGGGCGACGGCTACCAGCTGGTCGCCCCGCTGGTCCAGCTCAGCCTGAAAGGCGTGGCCGGCCGTGCGGTCACGGTCAACGGCATCGCCCTGAGCGCCGCGAGCCAGGACGAGGTGATCGCCTTCCCCGGCGGGTACCAGGCCCAGGCCGGCGGCACCGCGCTGCTGGCCCCCGCGAGCGTGACAGCGCTGCCGGTCGACAGCGGATTCGGCTGGGAGTCCGAGCTGGACTTCGGCGACCCGCAGCTGGCGCCGGACGCGCACGAGAAGATCGCTTCGGCGGTGCGGTCGTCGATCGACCGGTGCGCGGCCTCCACCGAGGCGGCGCCCGCCGGGTGCCCGTTCAGCACGTACGTGGGCGGGTCGGATGTGTCGGTGCGGTGGTCGATCACCACGTACCCAGCGATCACCGAGGACGCGAGCTCGATCGCCTGGCTCGGCACCGGTGACCAGGTGCCGATCTCCGACGACGGCACCGGCAGCGCGCACTGGACCGCCACCTACACCGACTACTCCGGCGCCCGTCAGACCGAGAGCGGCGACACGTCCTTCCGGATCTACGGCTACGCGCAGGCAACCGGCTCGGACATCCGGGTCGCCCTGAACTGAAGACACGAGTGGAGGATTCATGAGCAGTCCCGGTGAGCCGCGGCAGTGGGCGACCGCCGGCCCCGGCAGTGGCGACGTCGCCTACCGCATGCAGGGCCTCAAGTACGCCGGGGTCGAGCTCGCCCTCGACGAGTCGGTCTCGGCCTGGGCCATCTTCCGGCTCTGGCTCGGCGCGGCCCTCAGCGCGTTCGTCGTCTGGCTGGTCTTCGCCTTCTTCGGCGTGCTGTTGGCGATCAACTCCGAGCCGTCGGTGTTCAGCGACAACTCCTCGGGCAGCGGCCTGTTCACCATCGGCGGCCTGCTGTCCTTCGCGGTCTTCTGGGTGGTGCTGCTCGCCTCCAAGGTCGACGAGCCGATCGCCGAGTGGAAGACGCTGGTCGAGGACCGGTACCAGGCGGCCGACTCGGCCTACGCGGCGATCTACGGCACGCTGCGCCGCCGCGGCTTCCCGCTGAACGCGAACGCGGTCCGGATCCGCGCCGACCTGCTGGCCCCCGAGACGGTCAACAACCGGCTGCTGATCCGGGATCGCAGCTACAGCATCTACGTCTCGGTCTTCCCGTACGGCAGCAGCCTCTACCTCGGCTGGATGATGTGGCGCAGTCGCCGTGGCGCCGTGCTGATCGGCCACTTCGTCAAGGACCTCATCGGCGGCATGCTCGGCCGTACCGGCTCGATCAACCAGATGTTGCGTACCGAGTGGGTCCGGGCGATGCGCGAGGCGGTGCACGCCGCCGTCCGTGAGGGCGCCGAGGTCGCCATGCAGGGTGTCACGGTGCCGCTGGCCGCCACGTTCGGCCATGAGGTTCCGGTCCAGGACCTGCGCACCGGGGTCGCGGCGCAGGGTTACGGTCCGGTCCCGAGCGTCGCCCCGATGCCGTCTTACACCCCGCCGGCGCCCAGCCACGGCCCGGACTCCGGCCCGGCGGGCTCCTGACCTGAACCGGCGGTGACGCGCCCGGCCCGATCGTCGGGCCGGGCGCATCCTGGACATCCTCGGCGACCTGTCCTGCGCGTCTGGGGATAGGCCGCTTCGTCCCCCGCGGCGGACGAAATATCAGGTCAACTTCTTCATGTACGCGCGTCCGCTGTGGTACGGATCGCATGCTCCCGCGCGGGCCGAGGCCGGCGATCTGGCCGCTGGCGCGTCCAGGGCGATCGCCGCCCTCTTCACTGTCCGCGGCTGGTTCCGGAGATCAAACCCGGGCTGGCGCCCAGCGCCCTATCCCCGACCCGGATAGGGCTCTGGGCGCCAGCCCGATATCTCCGGCTGGTCCTGGTGGCCCTATCCGGCCGTGGGATAGGGCGCTGAGCACCAGCCCGGGTTTCGGCTCGCGGTCCGGGCCGTTGTCCGGCCACCGGGACCAGCCCGGTTTCTGCGGCTGGTCCTGGTGGCCCTATCCGGCCGTGGGATAGGGCGCTGAGCGCCAGCCCGGGTTTCGGCTCGCGCTTCGGGCCGTTGTGCGGCCACCGGGACCAGCCCGGTTTCTCCGGCTGGTCCTGGTGGCCCTATCTGGCCATGGGATAGGGCGCTGAGCACCAGCCCGGTTTCTGCGGCTGGTCCTGGTGGCCCTATCTGGCCGTGGGATAGGGCGCTGGGGGCCAGCCCGGGTTTTGGCTGTTGTCTGGCCATCGGGATAACGGCCCGCGGTGCAGGGTGGGGGTTCGGGGTTAGAAGTGGTGGAGGACTCGGCGCCAGGCGACGGTGGCGGCGGCTTTGAACTCGCCGGGGGTGAGGGAGATCTGGCGGCCGAGGCGGGTGGCTCGGTCGAGGATTTCTTTGCGGGCCTTGGTGGGGTGGCCGGCGTCGAACGGGGGCTGGGGGTCGTACTCGACGTAGAGCTGGACCAGCTCGGCGTGGTCGCGGCCGGCTATCTCGCCGGTGAGCCAGAGGGCCAGGTCGAGGCCGGCGGAGACGCCGGCGGCGGTGACGAGCTTGCCGGAGCGGACGATGCGGTCGTTCGGGCGGGGGTCGGCGCCGAGGGGCTTGAGGGCGCTCTGGGCTATCCAGTGGGTGGTGGCCGGGTGGCCGTTCAGCAGGCCGGCGGCGGCCAGGATCAGGGCGCCCGAGCAGACCGAGGTGGTCCAGGTGGTGGTTTCGTGTACCTGGCGCAGCCAGCCGGTGAGCTGCTTGTCGGCCATCGCGGTGGCGGTGTTCGGGCCGGAGCCGGGCACCAGGACCAGGTCCGGGCGGGGCGTGTCGGCGAAGCTGTGGGTGACACCGAGGGCGAGCACACCGCTGTCGGTCATCAGCGGACCCACTTCCGCGCCGACGAACCGGAGTTCGGCGTCCGGGAGGAAGCGCAGGATCTCGTAGGGGCCGATGGCGTCCAGGGCGGTCATCCCGGGATAGAGCACGATGGCGATCTGCATGGGACCGATGCTGCCGCGCCTCGCTCCCTCGCGAAGGACCCGAGAAAGCGTCTGGTCCGGATCCGTGGCCGGCCGTGCCGGATTCTTGCGATCGGCCGGTTCAGGCGGATCGGGGGTGTTTCGGCTGGGGGGATGGTGAGGATCGGTAGTGCGAGGGCGGCATGCCGTAGCGGTCCGTGAAAGCCTGCCGCAACGACTCCGTGGAGCCGAAACCGCAGCGCCGGGCCACCGCCGCCAGCGGCAGCGCGGTCGCGGTCAGCAGGTGCGCGGCCGCCTCGGTGCGCGCCCGGCGGACATACTGCGCCGGGGTGAGCTGCACATATGCCTGGAAGAGCCGGGCCAGATGCCGCTCGCTCACCCCGAAGCGCCGAGCCAGCGCCCCGCTGCTGAGGTCGTCGGTCAGATGCCCGGCGATGTGGTCGGTGGCCCGCCGGACCACGTAGTCGTCGCTGCCGCGCCGGGCCAGGAACATGCTGATCTGCGCCTGCCCGCCGGGCCGTTGCAGGTAGGCGACCGTGCCCAGCGCCACCCCGCGGGCCACGGCCGGCCCGTTGTCCTCCTCGATGAAGGCGAGCGCCAGGTCGAGGGCGCTGGTCACCCCGCCCGACGTCGCCACGTGCCCGTCGCGGATCCACACCGGCTCCGCGTCCACCAGCACCGACGGGTACCGTCCGGCCAGCGTGGACGCGTACCGCCAGTGGGTGGTGGCGCGGCGGCCGTCGAGCAGGCCGGCCTCGGCCAGCACGGTGGAACCGGTGCAGACCGAGGCGACCCGGCGGGACAGGGCGGCGAGCCGGCGGACGTGTCCGACCAGGATCGGACTCGCCGCCGCCCGCTCGTGCCCGTTGCCGCCGGTGACCAGCAGCGTGTCGAGTGGCTCGTTGATCCGCTCCAGTTCCGCCCCGGCGTCCAGCCGCAGCCCGGAGTCGCAGGCCACCGGTTGCCGGCCGAGGGTGGCCAGCACGGTCCGGTACGGCGGGTCGGCGCCGATCCGGTTCGCGATGTCCAGGGCCGAGGTGACACAGGCGATGTCGAGCAGTTCCGCGCCGTCGTAGGCGACGACCACGAACGGGCGTTCGGACATGCCGGCCAGTGTAGAAAAGCCGGTCAGGAAAGGCCGGTCAGGAAAGGCGGATCGAGAAGGCCGGTCTAGGAAGAGGGAGAGGAAGAGGAAGAGGGAGAGGGAGAGGAAGCGGGAGAGGGAGAGGAAGCGGGGGAGGAAGCGGGAGCGCCGCTCACCTCCACGATCGGATCGGGCAGGGTCCACCGCGACGCCCGGCGCGGGTGGATGTAGACCGCATACCAGGCATACCCGGCGAGCATGATGGCCACGGCGACCACCACCGGCAGCACGTCCGCCCGCACCGACTCGTAGGCGACGTAGGCCATCGCCACCAGCAGCGCCACCGGCACCCACGGCCAGCCCGGCATCCGATACGGCCCGGACTTCCCCCTGCGCCGGACGACCAGCGCGGACAGCGCGATCACCACATAGGTGAGCATCAGGTTCGCCCCGGTCGCCAGCAGCAACGCGTCGAACGGAACGAACGCCGCCGCCAGCAACGCCAGCACGCCGACCGTGATCGTGGCGGCTATGGGCGTACGGAAACGGGGGTTGACCTTTGCCAGCGGCCTGCCGATGGCATCGGGCCAGGACCCGTCGCGGGCCGAGGCGTAGAGCAGCCGCCCGATCTGCAACATGATCGCGATGACGGCGTTGATGATGGCGACCGCGACCCCGAGGCTGACCAGGGTGTTCACCGTCTCCCCGGCGCGCGTGGTGAGCAGGTAGCCCATCGGGTTCCCGGCACTGACCAGCGCGTCCATGCTCGGCGTGCCGAGCAGCACGGCGACCAGCGGGATCATCTCGGCGGCCACGGTGATCCCGAGCGACACCAGGATCGCCTTGCCGATGGTCTTCCCGGCGTCGTGCGTCTCCTCGGCGAAGTAGACCGCGGTGCCGTAGCCGCTGTACGCGAAGATCGCGGTCGCGGTGTACGACGCCACCAGCCCCCAGGAGATCGCGCCGCCCGGCGTCCCGGCCGTCCAGAGCACCGAGATCGGCTGGCTGACGTGCAGGAACCCGACGGCGGTCAGGACCACCAGGGTGAGCACCTCCAGCGCCAGGAACGCCGCGACGACCAGCGCGTTCGCCCGGATGTTGCCGCACGCGACCACCGTGGCGGCGGCGATCACGACCAGGCCGATCGACTTGCCGCCGAGGTCGTCGGCGAGCACCGCGAGGTAGTCGCCGGTGCCCAGCGCGATCACCGACAGGGTGAGCACGCCGCCGGCCAGGGCCAGCAGGAACATCGCGAAGCCGGTGGCGCGGCCCAGGGTGCGGGCGGCGAAGGCGTATTCGCCACCGGTGATCGGGTAGGCGCTGGACAGCTCCGCGTAGCAGAACGCGACGAGGACCCCGACCAGCGCGGCCGCGCCGAACGCGACCGCTGACGCGCCGCCGATCGCGGCGATCACCGGCGGAATGATGATGAAGACGCTCGACCCGGGGGTGACCGAGCTCAGGGTGATCAGAATGTTGTCACGTAGGGACAATGATCGGGACAGTTCTTGCCGGTATGACGTCATGCGGGAATCCGATCTAGGCGGAGTGGACGATCGTGCCGTCGACCACGGTCAGGGCGGCGTGCTGGTCGAGCAGTTCGGCCGGGGTGAGCCGATACAGGTCCGCCGACCAGGCCACGAGGTCGGCGCGGTGTCCGGTCCGGATCGCGCCCAGCTCGTGCTCGGCGTGCCAGGCCCAGGCGCCGCCGGCGGTGTACGCCCGCAGCGCCCGGTCCAGGTCGAGGCGTTCGCCGGGCACCCAGGAGGTGCGCCCGTCGAGGGAGGCCCGGGTCATCGCGGTGTAGAGCCCGATCAGCGGGTCCATCTCGCCGACCTGCCAGTCGCTGGAGAACGCGACCGGGGCGCCGTCGTCGATCAGCGACCGGAACCGCCAGGCCCGTGACCAGCGCTCCTCGCCGACGTTCGCCATCCAGGCGCCGGCCACCAGGTCGGGGGAGCAGTGCCGGGGCTGCATCGCGGCGACCACCCCGAGCTGCCGGAACCGCGGCAGGTCCGCCGGGTCGAGGCACTCGACGTGCACGATGCCGTGCCGCCGGTCCCGGGTGCCGTTGCGCCGCCCGGCCTGCTCGATCGCGTCGAGCGCGAGCCGGATGCCGGCGTCGCCGGTGGCGTGCGTGTGCGTCTGGAAGCCCATCCGGTCCAGTTCGGTGAGCAGGTCGGCGAACGCGTCCGGGGCCAGGTAGGGCACGCCGCGGTGACCGGGCCGGTTGGCGTAGTCGTCGAGCATCGCCGCGGTGTGCGGCTCGATCACGTCGTCGGCGTACAGCTTGAGCGGGCCGAGTCGCAGCCGCCCACCGGCCGGGTGCGTGTCGACCGCCTCGCGCAGGTCGCGCCGGAACGCCGCGTCCGCACCGGCCGGGTGGAACAGCGCGGCGATCACCCGGCTGCGGAACCGGCCCTCGGCCTCGGCGCGGCGCAGCAGGCCCAGCTCGGCGAGCGGCACCTGCGGCTCGACGACCGTGGTGATCCCGCACCTCGTGGCCATCTCGGCGGAGCCGGCCAGTTTCCGGTAACGGCGCTCCGGGTGGTACATCGGGATGTCGCGTTGCAGCGCCGCCAGCCCGGCCGTGGTCATCGCGCTGGTGTAGAAGTCGGTGATCCAGCCGGTCGGCTCCCCGGTGTGCGGGTCGCGTTCCGGGTTGCCCCAGGCGATGTCCCCGCCGTCGGCGATGCCCAGGATCCGCAGCGCGGTCTCGTTGAGCCAGACGCTGTGCTGGTCGTACGTGGTGATGAAGACCGGCCGGTCGGTGATGCCGGCCAGGTCCCGGGAGTGCGGGCGGCGGCCGGTGACCACCGAGTACACCGCGTTCTCCGCGCAGATCCAGGCCAGGTCGGGCCGCTCGGCGGCGAGGCGGGCCACCCGGCGGCGCACCGCCGCCAGGTCGGCCGCGCCCTCCAGGCTGACCGCGTCCGGGTCGAAGCCGAGCAGCAGGTGGTTGTGGCTGTCGACGATGCCCGGGGTGAGCAGCCGGCCGTCCAGGCGCCGGGTCTCCCGGGCCGCGGGCGCCTCGGCGGCGTCGCCCACGAAGGCGATCCGCCCGTCGCGCACCCCGACCGCCTCGGCCCACGGCAGGTCCGGGTCGAAGGTGCGCACCCGGGCGTCGGTCAGCAGCAGGTCCAGCATCGCGCCTCAATTCTTTGACGATGGTGTCAAAGAATTGGGGTGAGGTGGGTTAATGTCAAGGGGTGGCGAGACGGAAAGAGCAGGAGGGCCGGCGGAAAGCCCTGGTGGACGCGGCCATCGCGGCCGGCGCCGAGCGGGGCCTGCGGTCACTGTCGCTGACCGACGTCGCGGCCAAGGCGGGGCTCACCCGGGGCGCGGTGCTCTATTACTACGCCGATCTGGAGGCGTTGCTGGTCGAGGTGCACAAGGCCGGCGTGGCCCGGCTCTGCGACGGCCGCGACGCCGAGTTGGCCACGCTGGCCGACGCCCGGCAGATGCTGGTCGCCGCGATCCGGGCCGGCCTGCCGACCGGGCCGGACGACGCGCTGATGCGGCTGCTCTACGAGTTCGACGTGCTGGCCGGCGCCTCCCCGCTGCACGACGATCTGGTGCGCGCGATGTATGAGCGGCAGCACGCCACCTACCTGCGGATCCTTCGGCTCGGCGAGCAGCAGGGCCACTTCCGGATCAAGGCGGACGCCGAGCAGGTGGCGATGAACCTGGTGGCGCTGGAGGACGCGTACGGGCTGCACATCGTCGGTGGCAACATCCTGATCGGGACCGAGCAGGCTGAGGCCGCGATCGTCTCGGTGGCCGAGCACCTCACCCACTGCACGCTCGGCTGACCGATCTCCAACCTGCCATCCGATACCGGGTGATTCGGGTATGTTTCCGGTGACTTGCGGTGACTGTCCGAGGAGTGCGGGCATGGAGAGCGTCCTCTGCTTCCACTGCGGCGGTGACGTGCCCACGGATCAGCAGTGGTGCGGCTACTGCGCCGCGCCGGTCGTCGCCGTCGGGCCGCCGGCGCCCGCGGCGCCCCTTCCGGGTCCGGCGCCGACCCGCACTTCCGGTTCTTCTTCGGTACGCCCACCGCGCGCCGCCCCGATCATCGCGACCGCGGCGGTCCTGATCCTGGTCGCCGCCGTCGTCGCGCTCGGTGTCGCCCGGTTCGCCGGGGACAGTCCCGAGTCGGTCGCCGGGGACTACCTCGACGCGCTCGCCGACGGTGACGCCGGCGCGGCGCTGGACCTGGTCGCGGGCGCCGGCACGTTCCGGGACGCCCAGCGTTACCCGCTGCTCACCGGCGCCGCGCTGGCCGAGGACCGGTACCGGCCGCGGGACGCGCACGTCGGCGACGCCACCGAGTCGGACCTGATGACCGGCGGGAAGGCGTGGCAGATCCCGGTCACCTATCGGGCCGCCGACCGGACGGTCAGCCAGGATCTGACCGTCGTCGACGCGACCGAGGGATACCGGTTGCAGTCCCCGCTGGTGCTGCTCGGCGTCGACGGGGAGCGGGGCCGGGCGGTGACGGTGAACGGGGTCGCGCTCGGCAGCCGGGACGCGTACGTGTTCCCGGGGGCGTACGAGGTGGTCGCGACCGGCAATCGGCTGCTCGCCGAGAGCCGGGTGACCGCGGTCCCGCAGCGCGCCCAGGTCCCGGTCACCGGGCAGACCGTCTACCTCGCCGGGGCCCGGTTCGACCTGCCGCGGCTCGCCGCCGGCGCCCAGGAGGACATCCAGGGCCAGGTCCGGACAGCGCTCGACCGGTGCGCCGGCAGCGCCCTGGCGCAGCCGGCCGGATGCCCGTTCGGGCTGAACATCCCGGGGACCGGCGCGACCGTGCGGTGGACGATCACCGGGTACCCGGCGGTCAGCGTGCGCAGCGACAGCACGTTCTGGTTCAACTCGTCGTCGGTGCAGCTCGCCGACGACGGCGCGGGAAAGGTGCACTGGAGCGTCGGCTACACCGACTACCGCGGGACCGCCAAGTCGGAGAGCGGCGACAGCGCCTTCCGGATCAACGGCAGCGCGCAGGCGACGCCGAACGGCATCCAGATCTCCCTCGTCTGACACGCGATCCCTGGAGGAGCAATGAGCGAGCTTGCGCGCGGACCGATGAGCACGGCCTCGCTGGGCCCCGGCAACGGCGACGTCGCGTACCGGATGCAGGGGCTGCGGCACACCCCGGTGGAGCTCGGGCTGGAGGAGTCGGTGCCGGCCGGGACGCTGGTCCGGCTCTGGCTGTGGGCGGCCGTCCCGTCGTTCGTCGTCTGGGCCGTCTTCGCGTTCCTGGCCCTGCTGGTCCACGTCGCCTCCGAGCCGAGCCCGTTCGGCGGGGACACGCCCGGGGACGGGGTGTTCGCGGTCGGGTCGCTGCTCAGCTTCATCGTCTTCTGGGTGGTGCTGCTGGCGGCCCGGGTCGACGAGCCGGTCGCCGAGTGGCGCACGCTGCTGGAGGATCGCTGGCAGGCTGCCGACTCGGCGTACGCGGCGATTTACGGCACGCTGCGCCGGCGGGCGATCCCGGTGGAGGCGCACGCGGTCCGGATCCGGACCGACCTGCTGGCCCCCGAGGCGGTCAACAACCGGCTGGAGATCACCGACCGTTCCTATCAGGTGCACGTCACGGTCTTCCCCTACGGCAGCAGCCTGTTCCTGGGCTGGACGATGTGGCGCGGACGCCGGGGCGCGACCCTGCTCGGGCACTTCGTGAAGGACCTGGTCGGCGGCATGTTCGGCCGGGTCGGCCCGATAAACCCGATGCTGCGCGGCGAGCGGGTGCGGGCGCTGCGGGAGGCGGTGCACGGGGCGGTCCGGGAGGGTGCGGAGGTGGCGGCGCAGGGCCTGGTGGTGCCGCTCACGGCGACCTTCGGGGCCGAGGTGCCGGTGCAGGACCTGCGGGCCCAGGCCGCCTACGGTCCGCCGCCCGGTTACGGCCCGCCCGTCCCCGGGCCGATGCCTTCGGGGTACGCCCCGGGCGCGTTCACCGCGCCACCGGCCGGTCCCACGCCCGCCTCTGCCGCACCCGCTTTCGGCATGCCGGCTCCGGGCGCGCCCGCCGAGCCGGCTCCCACCCCCGCCGAGCCGGCTCCCACCCCCGCCGGGTCCGGCGCACCGGAGCCGGACCCGGCCCCGGCGCCGGCCAAGCCGGACGGCCCCGAACCGCACGCCTGACGCGTGACCTTTCCGAGGCGCCATGCAGACGGCGTGGCGGCGCGGCTTCTCGTCGGCGGGACGCTCCCGGCGTACCGGAAACGGGTCCGTCTTCGAGCCGTGCGGGGACGGATTTTCGCCGGTCGGCGGGGGTGAAGATCGCTCGGGCAGCAACCGGGCACCGGTTGTGGCGTTGGTACCGGCGTGAGCCCGGAGCACGTTGTCACAGGCATGGTCTACGGTCGGCACGTGCTTGAAGAGCCTGCCCAGCCGCTGTCCGGCGACGCCCTCCAGCCTGACCTGGAGTCCACCGCATCCGATGATGCGGCGATCGCCGTGGCCACGGGGGCCGATTCCGGAAAGTCCGCCGACGAGGCCGACCCCGGAGCCGTCGCGGCCGCCGAGCCCGACGACGGCAAGTTCAAGGTCAAGCTGGCGAATTTCGAGGGGCCCTTCGACCTGCTGCTCCAGCTGATCGGCAAGCACAAGCTGGACGTCACCGAGGTCGCGTTGCACCGGGTGACCGACGAGTTCATCGCCTACATCCGGGCCATGGGCGACGACTGGGATCTCGACGAGGCGAGCGAGTTCCTGCTGGTCGCGGCGACGTTGCTGGATCTGAAGGCGGCCCGGTTGCTGCCCGCCGCCGAGGTCGAGGACGAGGAGGACCTGGCGCTGCTGGAGGCGCGGGACCTGCTCTTCGCCCGGCTTCTGCAATACAAGGCCTACAAGGAGGCGGCTGCCCACCTCTCCGAGCTGGAGACGGCCGGCGCCAAGCGGTGGCCGCGGCTGGTCACCCTGGAGCCGCGTTATGCGGAGGCGCTGCCCGAGCTGGTGCTCGGCATCGGCGCGCAGCGGTTGTTCAAGCTGGCGCTCAAGCAGTTCACCCCGAAACCCGGGCCGCCGCAGGTGTCGATCGCGCACATCCACCAGGTCCGGGTCAGTGTCCGGGAGCACGCCGAGCTGCTGCGCGACCGGTTGCGGCGGGCTGGATCGGCCACGTTCAGCCTCCTCGTGGCCGATTGTGAGAACACACTCGAGGTGGTCGCCCGGTTCCTCGCCCTGCTGGAGCTGTACCGGCAGAATCTGATCGACTTCGAGCAGCCGGTGTCGCTGGACGAGTTGACCGTTCGCTGGATCGGTGGTGACCAGGAGGCGGAGCTGACCGTCGACGACTACGAGGGCAGTCCGGAAAAGATCACCGACAATCCGGACCGTCCGGCGGGGGCGGGGTCCGATGCCGGCGGTGCGGAAGCCACCGTTTCGGACGATCCGCCCGCGAGCGCACTTGACGTGGCCGTTCCGGATAGCGATCTTGACGAGGCGGTCTCGGTGGCCGACGAGGCGGTCCTGGAGGAGAAACAGCAGTGAGCGACGAGCGTCCCGACTCCCTGGCCGCGCAGATGGGCGCGTGGGTGCCGCCGTGGGAGCGTAAGCAGGACGAGCCGGACCGGGTTTTCCAGGCGGACGCGGACGAGATCGAGGACGTTGGCGATCGGGAGCCGTGGGCGGTCGATCATCGGGAGCCGGAGGCGGTCGACGCTCCGGAGGCGGCGCCGGAGGAGGACGAGCCGGGGCCGACCGAGGTCGAGATCGAGCCGGAGGTGCCGCTGCCCGAGTCGGTCGAGGAGGCCGGGGACGCGCCGGGGGTGGAGCCGGAGAGCGCGCCGATCGACGAGCCCGCCCGGCCGGAGGTGGACCGGGTCGCCGCGTCGGCCCAGCCGGAGTTCGATGAGGCTTCGGCAATCGGATATCTGGCGGGATATCACGACACCTCGGAGCGTATCGCTCCGGTGGCGGCGGAGAGTGTCGCGGACGTCACGGCCGAGCCGGCGGCTCCCGCTCCCGCGGTGCCCGCGCAGGCGACCGGCCCGCGGGACGGGGTGGCCGCGGAGGGCGGCGACGACCGTACCGAAAAGGCTCTTGACGATGCCGAGCTGGCCGCGGCCCTGGAGGCGATCCTGCTCGTCGTCGACGAGCCGACCAACGAGCTGAAGCTGGCCGAGGTGCTGGAGCAGCCGGTCGAGCGCGTGGCCCGGATGCTGGACGACATCTCGGCGCGCTACACCGCGGCCGGGCACGGGTTCGACCTGCGCCGCGTGGCCGGCGGCTGGCGGCTCTACACCCGGCCGGAGTACGCCGCTTACGTCGAGCGGTTCGTGCTGGACGGCCAGTCCGTGCGGCTGACCCAGGCGGCACTGGAGACACTCGCCGTGGTCGCCTACAAGCAGCCGGTGACCAGGTCGCGCATCTCGGCCATCCGCGGTGTGAACTGTGACGGCGTGATGCGTACGCTGGTCACTCGCGGCCTGATCGAGGAGTGCGGCACCGAGCCGGAAACCGGGGCATACCTGTACCGGACGACCGCTCTGTTCCTGGAGAAGCTCGGCCTGAACTCGGTCGATCAGCTGCCGCCGCTCGCTCCATTCCTGCCCGACGATGTGGAAGAAGTGCTCGATGCCTCAGGCTGACACCGCCGAACGCCTCCAGAAAGTCCTGGCCGCGGCCGGTGTTGGATCCCGCCGCGCCTGCGAAGACCTGATCTTCCGGCGCCGCGTCACGGTCAACGGCCGGGTCGCCAAGCTCGGCGACAAGGTCGATCCGGCCACCGCCGAGATCTACGTCGACGGTGCCCGCGTGATCACCAACACCAAGCTGGTGTACGTCGCGTTGAACAAGCCGCGCGGTGTGGTCGCCAGCCTGGACGACGAGAAGGGCCGCACCGAGCTCGCCGACTTCCTCCAGGGCAACTTCGAGCAGCGGCTGTTCCACGTCGGCCGGCTCGACGCCGACTCGGAGGGCCTGCTGCTGCTCACCAACGACGGCGCGCTCGCGCACAAGCTGATGCACCCGTCGTACGAGGTCTCCAAGACGTACCTGGCCGAGGTGCTCGGCCCGCTGCCGCGGACGGTCGGGCGGCGCTTGCAGGCCGGTGTCGAGCTGGAGGACGGCCCGGCCAAGGTCGACACGTTCCGGCTGGTCGACGCGATCGGCAAGACGGCGCAGGTGGAGATCACCCTGCACGAGGGCCGCAAGCACATCGTGCGGCGGATGATGGACGAGGTCGGGCACCCGGTGACCCGGCTGATCCGGACCGCGGTCGGTCCGATCCGCCTCGGTGACCTGCGCCCGGGCGGTTTCCGCCACTTGTCGAACGCTGAGGTCGCCGCCCTGTTCAAGGCCGTCGGCGACGAGGTCTGACCCGGCGGGTCACCGGCCGGCGATCACTCGCCGGCCGGTGGCTCAGCAGGTGAGCTTCGCCGCGGGCTCGTCATCGGTCTTGAGCTGGACGACGCTCAGGCTGGAGACGCCCTTGTTCTCCGCCAGCGGCAGGAGCGGGGCGCAGTCGAAGCTCACCGCGGTGCTGTTCACCTTGAACGACTCCGGGGTGGTCGCCTCGGTGAGCTTCTTGAGCTCCTCGGTGCCGGCGTAGACCTTCTGCGCGTTCGCGTACGACTCGGCCTTGCTGACCAGCACGACGTCGCTGGTGCGGCCGGGGAGGCCGGTCAGGGTGGCCTGCGCGGCGTCCTTCTGCTCCTGGGTAGCGGTCAGCTTCAGGACCACCAGCACGTTGTACTGGTGCTCGGGCGCCTTGCGCCAGCCGGCCAGCCACAGCCCGCCGAAGGTCGCGCCCGCCCCGATGACCAGCGCGATCAGGGCCGGCAGCAGCCAGCCGCGGGCCGGTTGCGGCGCGGGCTCCGGCGCCAGGAAGCGCCCGGACGGTGCCTTCTTCGGCGCGGGCTTCTCGGCCGGTTCGCCCGGCTGCACGGAAACATCACTCACGATCGCGGAACCTTACCCGCAAGTAGCCGCCCGCGGCAGCCGGGACGACAATTCAGCGCTCCCGCGGCGACCGGCGGATCTCTCGCGCCGCCCGGAGATACACCTCGGCGGAGGGATCCTCGGTGCCGAGGTGTTCCTGCGGAAGCCGGGGAAGGATGCCTCGTGCGGGACCGGCGGCGCGGAGGCGGTCCAGGCCGGCCGGGCTGATCCGGGTGTCGACCAGGTCGAGGTGGGTCCGCGGGTATCGGTCGAGCAGTAGAGGTAGCAGCGCGTCGGTGACCCGGGTGCCGCGCAGCGTCAGGTTTCCGAGCCGGTCGACACCGTCCAGCAGCGCCGTGATCTCGTCGTCACCGGCCTCGGGCAGGTTCAGCACCAGCATGCCGAGCCGGTCCGGCAGCCGGGCGGGGCCGGTGGTCCGCGTCCCGCCCAGCGTGAGCCGGCGCAGTCCGGGCGGCCAGGCGCCGTCGAGCCACAGGACGCCGCGGCCGCGCAGCGAGATCGCCTCGACGCCGGGCGCCTGGGCGACCACCTCGGCCTGCGGCCAGGAATGGTCCGGCAGGCCGGTGATGGTGAGCCCGCGCAACTCGGGCAACGGCCCGCCGAGCTGGACGTCGCCGCCGCCGGTCAAGCGCAGGCGCAGGTGCCGGAGTCGTGGGAAGCGGGTGTAGTCCGACCCGCCGGGTGTGACGTGTTCGATGATCTCGACGTTCGGCAGGGCGGGCACGTCGTCGGCCCGGTCAGCGGGCAGGGCGAGCGACCAGACGTGCTCGGCGGCGCCGCCGAGCTGGGCGAGATCCTCGTCATCCCAGACCTCGGCGTTGGTGTAGAGGCTGAATCGGGACGCCCCGTCCCAGTGCACCGGCAGGGTGGGACCGACCGCCTGGAACGGTGGATATCCTCCCTGCGCGTGGTAGAGCCGCTCCTCGTCGGTGGTGAACCGGCCGCAGCACGCCGCCTCGATCAGCGTGGTGTCCTCGGTGGCGGAGTGGACCCTGAGGTCGATCCACTCGGGCACCGCGCCGTCCCGCCACAGGGCCGCGACCGCCGTCGCCAGGTCGCAGCGGCGCAGCTCGGCGGCCCGCTCCGGCGAGCTGTCCGCCGGGTAGCGGCGCTCCCCGGGCTGGGGCTCGTTCCCGTCGTAGGACTGGTTGAGCCGGATCCGGAACCGCAGCTCGTCCGGCAGTTCCTCAAGGGCATGGCGCAGCCCGAATTCCCGGGCACGCTCCGCCGCCCGCAGAAGCCGTTCCGTGAACACCTTCTGATCCACGCCGGCAAATCTACCGACGGCCCTCGCCCGGGTAAGGCAGTCGTCTCGATAGAGGTGGGGCCGGGCCATCGGGTGGCTAGCAGGCCGGCAGGCGGCCCCGGAGGGACTACTGGTCGAGGAAGGCGTGGAGGGCGGCGTTGAAGGCGGCCGGCTGCTCCAGGTTCGGCAGGTGGCCCGCGCCGTCGATCACCGCGAGCGTCGAGTCCGGGATCAGGCGGTGCATCAGCTCCGCGTCGGCGACCGGGGTGAACTCGTCGTCGCGGCCGACCACCACCAGTGTCGGCACCGACACCTTGGTCAGCAGCTCCTGGTAGTCCTGGCGTTCGGCGCGGCCGCGCAGGGCCGCCGCGGCGCCGGCCGGCGGGGCGTTGAGCATCATGGTGCGCACGTGCGCGGCCACGTCCGGCATCGCCTCGACGTTGTAGGCGGCGAGCATCTTCGACAGGTTCTCGGTGACGTAACCGGTCATGCCCTCGGCCAGCAGCTGGTCGGCGACCCGGTTGCGGTGGGCGTGGCCCTCCGGGGTCTCGCCCTGCGGGAACGTGTCGGCCAGCACCAGGCCGCAGATGCGGTCCGGGAAGAGGCGGTAGCACTCCATCGCGATCTGCCCGCCCATCGACAGGCCGGCCAGCACCACCTCGTCGTCGATGGCCAGGTGGTCGACCAGGGCGAAGGTGTCCCGGGCGAACGTCTCCAGAGTGGTCAGCCCGGGCACCACCGTGGACCGCCCGTAGCCGCGCAGGTCGGCGGTGATCACCCGGTAGCCGGCGGCGGTGAGCGAGGCCACCTGCGGCCGCCACATCGAGCGGTCGAACGGGTGCCCGTGGACCAGGACGAAGGCCGGGCCGATGCCGGCGTCGTCGAAGCTGACCGTGATCCCGTTGACCTCTGCCGTGCGCGTCATGGCCACACGCTAGGAATCCGCACCCCGCCTTGGGAAGATCCAATATCCGCGAGGTGGCTCAGCGCGGCGCGGGCCCGGTCGGCCGCGTCCCGCGGGACGTCAGGCTCGGTCAGGGCGGTGCGCAGCACGTCGGCGGCCCGCGGATCGTGGCGTACGTTGGCCAGGAACTCGGCGAGCCGGAGCAGCCGGGCGTAGTGCGGCTCGGACGGCATCGGCCCGGTCACCGCCGGCCCCTCGGCGTCCCGGACCAGCAGCTCCTCCGCCTCGTCCAGCCGGCCCTGCCCGGTCAGCAGCCGGGCGAGGGCGTCCGGCGCCCGATCGGCGTGCATCCGGTGGGCCGGGCGCAGCAGCTGCTCGGCCTCGTCGGCGCGGCCCCGCAGCTGGGCGACGGCGGCCAGGTTCACCACCGCGGTCCAGTCACCCTCGTCCATGGCCCGGCGGAACCAGGCCTCGGCCGCGTCGGTGTGCCCGCGGGCCAGCTCGACCGCGCCCAGGTCGTTGCAGGCCGGGAGGACCCGGCGGCGGGCGGCCCGGCGCAGCCATTCGGCGGCCCGGTCCAGGTCGCCGGCCCGGCGCAGGGTGACGCCGAGGGCGTACGCGGCCGGTCCGCTGCCGGACTCGGCCGCGGCCCGCCACAGGTCGGCGGCGGCCTCGTCCTGCCCGGCCTCGTGCTCGGCCTCCGCCTTCTCGCGCAGCTCGGCGGCCTCGGCCGGCTCCGGGTCGGGTGCCGGGCGGGCCGAGGCGCTCCGCACACCGTGCCCGGCCAGGTCGACGATCTCCGGATAGTCGTCGGCGCCGGGATGCTCGTTCGCCGGGTCCCAGTGGTCGGGGAACAGCTCGTAGACCGCGGCGCCGAGGCCGCCGCAGGCCGCGGTGACGTCCAGGTCCCAGTGCACGGTGTCGGTCCGGCCCGCGCAGTCGATCTCGGCGGTCAGCCGCCAGCGCAGCCAGCCGTGCCACTCGGTGACCGGGGCGAACGCCACGCTGCGGGACTCGGCCGCCGGGACGAGCAGGGGCGGGCGCTCGGCGGCGCCGAGGGCGGCCACGGCCGGGGGCTGGTCGTCGAGCAGGATCGCGGCGTCCGGCATCGGCAGCGGACGGTACGCGGCGACCGAGCGCTGCAACGACTCGAGCAGGCCGGGGCCGGCCACCAGGTCGGGCATCCGGCGCGAGATCACGCTCAGACCGGTCGGGCCGGGGAACGGGGCGGTGGCGAGCACGGTGGCGGCCAGCGAGCGTACGGTGACCGCCTCCGCCTCGGGCGCGCTCACCGTGAGCGTCAGGTTGTGCCCGGTGCCGGGGATCCAGCGCCCCTCCGGCCCGGTCGCCCCGCCCGGCGCCAGGATCACCGCGGCGTGCGTCCGGCTGGTCAGCAGCAGCGTGTACCCGGAGTCCGCCGGGATGCCGTGCGCGGCGACGGTCCGCAGCGGCCGCTGCATGACGTACAGCGGCTGCTCGTCCGGCTGTGCCGGCGCCCGGCGGCGCAGCGCGACGGCACCGGAGAGACCGGCCACCGCGACCACGCCCAGCCACGCCGGCCAGGCGGTGACCCGGCCGGCGGCCAGCAGCACCGAGCCCGCGACGGCGGGGAGCCCGGCGCTGTACCAGAACGTGTGCCCCCGCCCGCCCATGTCGATCAGCCTGGGATGCCGTGCCGGGCGGCGGTGCGGAACGGCTGCCCGGCCAGGTCGACCCGGACGTCCCCGGTCCGTGTCCCGCACGACCAGCCGAGCCAGAGCCGCCACCGCACGTCGCCGCTGTCGGTCAGCACCGCCAAGTCGAACACCTCCGTCTCGTGGTGGTCCAGCCGGACCGGGAAGTCGGTCTCGCCGAGCGCCCGCACCCGCGGCGGCCGCTCGTCGAGGCGCACCTCGAAGTGCCGCACCGGCGGCGCGGCCGCCGCGTGCCGGGACAGCTCCCCGGTCGCGCCGGAGCGGCTGAGCACCTCGGCGCGCAGCCCGGTGAGCAGCACCGGGACCGGCGACAGCCCGGTCACCGCGAGCCGCACGGTGTGCCCACCGGCCGGCACGTCGGCGAGCCGGTCACCGTCGGCGAGCGTCACGTAGTCGTGGTCCTGGATCCGGACGGTGTGGCTGACCGGGACGGTCGTGGCGAGCGTCGGCTCCGGGCGGCGCCACCGGCCCGGCCCGCTCTGGCTGAGGTAACCGATCGTGGCGGCGCCGAGCACCGCGACGATCGAGGTGAGCAGCGCGCCGGGCGTCTCGAGCAGCATCGCGCCCGCGGTGAGCGCGACCGCGGCCGAGGTCACCACCAAAGCACGTGTCCCGCCCATCCCATCGCGTCCCGTCTGCCGGTAACGGAGGGCATCACGATAACAACGTTGGGCGATCTTGTCGGTCCCCTGTGGACCGTGGTTCTACTGGGCGATGGTCAGCCCGGAGGTGCGCGTCAGCACGATGCGATCGATCTCGCTGTATGGTTTACCGCTTCCGGGCAGGGCATCCGCGAGCGTACGCACCGTCATCGTGGTGCTGCCGCCGGTCGCTGCGGGCGGCGCGACATCGACCGCGATGAACGCGTAGCCGTCGTAGCGGACCTGCGACCAGTCCACCGACTCGGGCACCCGGGCCCCGGTCGGCGCGCCCTTGCCCTTCTTCGGCTTGCCCTTCTCCTTGGTCCAGAAGTAGCTGTTGTCCACCGTCGAGGAGGTGTTCTCCTTGCCGCTCGGCTTGTGCCCGCGATAGCGCTGACCCTCGGGCAGCTTCCGCTCGCCCTTCGGGGTGACCCCAGCGGGGGCGGGCGCGTCCGGGCCCGGCGCCGGGCGGAACGGGTAGCGCGGACGGCCGCCGGACCCGACACAGACGTACGTCACCCCGTCCCGCGCCGGATGCACCGTCGCGCCGTCCGGGGCCGCCTTGGTCCGCTTGCCGTTGCGGATCGGGTCGGTCCGCTCGAACAGGTGGTTGTGCCCCTGCACCGCCAGGTCCACCTGGTACTTCGTGAACAGCGGGTCGACCGCGGCCCGAACCCCGCCGTCCGAGGCGTGGTTGTGCGCGGTGGAGAACGCGCAGTGGTGGAAGAACGCCACGATGAAGTCCACCCCCGACCCGGCCGCCCGCCAGGCCTTGAGCGTCGAGGTCAGCCAGGTGAGCTGCGCGCCGCCGGAGTACCCGGTGTTCGACTGGAGCTCCCAGGACAGCTCGTTGGCGTCCAGCGAGATGACGCCGACGTTGCCGTAGACGAAGCGGTAGACCGACGGGCACCCCTTCGGGCCGGTGGCCGGGAAGTCCAGGCGCTGCACGTGCCCGCCGTACCCGTGCGTGGGGCTGCCGCCCAGGTAGGTCGTGTTGCCGTACACCGGCTCCATGTCGTGGTTGCCGGTCGCGAACATCCACGGCGTGAAGGCCGCCTGCGGTTCGATCTGATTCAGGAAGACATCCCAGACGTACGGGTTGAACAGGTTCTTCCCGGCCGGGGCCTTACCGGTCAGCGCGGTGGTGTCGTCGGCCGGCAGCCCGGTCCCGGACGGATTCGCGTAACAGATGTCCCCGGCGAGCAGGGTGAACGCGGGCCGCTGGGTGCCCATCAGCTTGGTGATCGTGGCGGCCGGCGTCTTGTCGGTCGCGTACTTCCCGGCGATCGGGTCGGCCGCCCCGTACGCGTTGTTGTCGAAGATTCCCTTCGGCCAGCCGGCGTGCGGCTTCGTCCAGGCGTACGCCGGATCCTTGGGCGCCGTGTTGGTGCCGACGTCGGCGAACGCGGTGAACGTGAACGGTTTCGCGGACTCCGGCGCGGTGGTGAAATGCGCGTCGCCGCTGACCGTGCCGTCGGACAGGCGTACCCGGTAGTGGTAGACCGTGTTCGGCTTGAGGCCCTTGATGGCGGCCTTGGCGTAGAACTGGCTGCCGGCCGGGCCGCCCGGGATGGCGTACTGCCCGACCAGGTGCTTGATCCCGGCCTCGACCCGGGTGCCGTACGCCCCGGGCGCGTCACCCACGTCGACGAAGGCGCGCAGCTTGGCCGGCAGCGACCCGGTCTTGCTGACCAGCTGCGCGGTGACCGCCATCGCGTCGCGGGGTATGTCACCGGCCCCCGGCAGGAACGACAGGTGTCTGCCGGAGACCACCACGCCGGCCGCGCCGCTGGTGCCGCCCCCGGCCGCGAACGCCCGCGCGGCCAGGTGGAACTGGTCGTGGGCGCAGCCGCCCAGACCCGCCGCCATAGCCGCCAGCAGCAGCGACCGCCGGGTCACCGGGTGCCGGTTGAGCTGCTGCTGGTTCCACTCGCTGAACTCGTCGACCGTGAGACTCACATGCCCCACGCTAACCGGCGGTGAGCTGCTTTTTCTGGACCTTGCCCATCGCGTTCCGCGGCAAACTGGGCACCAGGTGGACCGCTCGCGGCCGCTTGTGCGCCGCCAGGCGCCCGGCCACGAACGCGATCAGCTCCTCCGGGGCGACCGGGTCGGCCACCACGAACGCGGTCACCTGCTCGCCCAGATCCAGGTGCGGGGTGCCGACCACGGCGGCCTCGTGCACCGCCGGGTGCAGCAGCAGCGCGTCCTCCACCTCGCCGGCGCCGATCCGGTACCCGCCGCTCTTGATCAGGTCGGTGGAGGCCCGGCCGACGATCCGGTGCCAGCCGTCCGGGCCGATGGTGGCCACGTCCCCGGTCGGGAACCAGCCGTCGACCAGCTCGGCCGGGCGTACCCCGTCGCCGCGCAGGTAGCCGTCGAGCAGGGTCGGGCCGCAGACCTGGAGGTGCCCGATGCTCACCCCGTCGTCCGGCAGCGGGTTGCCGGCCTCGTCAACCAGCCGGGTGTGCACGTCCCGCAGGGGCAGGCCGACGTGGCCGGCGCGGCGTTCCCCGTCGGCGCGGGCACTGACCGTGATCAGGGTTTCGGTCATGCCGTAGCGCTCGACCGGGGCCTGGCCGGTCAGCTCGGCGAGCGCGTCGAAGACCGGGACCGGCAGCGGGGCGCTGCCCGAGACCAGCAGTCGCGCGGGTCGCAGGGCGCGGGCGGCGGCCGGGGCGGCGGCGATCCGGGACCAGACCGTCGGGACGCCGAAGTACATGGAGCCGGGCGTCTCGGCGTACGCCGAAGGGGTTGGCTTTGTCGTGTGCCGCAGCCGGGAACCGATGCGCAGCGGGCCGAGCACGCCGAGGACCAGGCCGTGCACGTGATAGAGGGGCAGGCCGTGCACGAGCGTGTCGTCGGCGGTCCACTGCCACGCGGCGGCCAGGGCGTCCAGGTCGGCGGCGAGGGCGGCGCGGGAGAGCACGACGCCTTTCGGGGCGCCGGTCGTGCCGCTGGTGTACAGGATGAGACCGGGCAGGTCGGGGTCCGGCTCCGGCGGCACATCACTGGTTGTGGTCCTGCTCAACGAAGCGTTGATCAACTCGGCGCCCGAGTCGGTGAGGATGTGCGCCCGCTCGACGTCACCGGCATCCGGCGGAATCGGGACGATCGGCACGCCGGCCAGCAGCGCGGCGGTGACCGCGACGATCGTCTCCAAGCCCGGCGTCGCGTTCACCGCGACGATCCGCTTGCCGCTCAGCTCCCCGGCGAGCGCCGCGGCCCGGCCCAGCAACTCGTGGCGGCTGACCCGCTGATCCGGGGTGACCACGAAGTCGGCGACGTCGGCGTCCTGGAGCAGTGCGGCGAGCAGAGGCATGTATTGATCATGCCAGCAGGCCGAGCACCGCCGGATCGGTGGCGATCTCGCGCAGCCGGGCGGCCGGGTCGGCGACCAGGCGGCGCGACTGGCGGTCGAGGATGCCGCAGACGCTGCTCAGCTTCGCGACCGGCACCCCGTCGGCGCGCAGGTAGTCCTGCTCGACCCGGAACGTCTTGCCCTCGCCCCAGACGAACTCGGTGGTGACGTCCACCTCGTCGCCGTCACGCAGCTCCTTGAGGTAGCGGATCGTGGTCTCCAGCACGACCGGCCCGACACCCGCGCCGACCAGCACGTGCGCGTCGATCCCGGCGGCGTGGAAGCACTGCCAGCGGGAGTGCTCGCCGTACTGGACGTAGACCGCCTGGTTCACGTGGCCCTGGATGTCCAGCTCGTAGCCACGGACCCCGATGCGTACCTGAAAGACGTCAGCCATGCGCCCGACGATATTCGGTTGCCCGGCTTTGCACGGTCCGGAAAGCTGTCGCGCATGACTTACTGACGCACCTTCCCAGGCCCACTTCTCGCCCTTTCCTGGAATGGTTGTGTCCGTTTTGTCTTCTAGCGTTGCTATTTTCGCGTCCCCCTCCAGCTGGATCGAGTCCAGCGCCGTCGATCAGTGCCACCAGGTCGCCGCGCTGCCCGGCATGCACCACGTCGCCGGCATGCCCGACCTGCACCCCGGCAAGGGCGCCCCGATCGGCGCCGCGATGACCTCGTCGGTGCTCTACCCGTTCCTGGTCGGCTCGGACATCGGCTGCGGCATCGCGGTCTTCCCGATCAAGCTCAAGCGTGTGGTGCCGGAGAAGCTCGCCGCCCGGTTCCCCGACCTGGACGTGCCGGACCCCGCTTTTTTCGACGAGGCCGACGTGCCGGGCGGCTGGACCGACAGCCTTGGCACCGTCGGCCGCGGCAATCACTTCGTCGAATTGGCCCGAGTCGACACCGTTTTCGATTCTGAGCACGCCGGCCGGCTCGGCCTCGCCGCCCGCGACCTCGTGCTGATCGTGCACAGCGGCTCGCGCGGGCTCGGCGAGCAGATCCTGCGCGCGCACACCGAGGTGCACGGCGCGGGACCGGCCGCCGACCCGGCGGCCTACCTCGCCGCGCACGACGACGCGGTGCGCTGGGGATCGCTGAACCGGCGGGTGATGGCGGCCCGGGTCGCCGACGCGCTCGGCGCCTCCTGCGAACCACCGCTCGTCGACGAGTGCCACAACTCGGTGGAGCGGCGCGACGGGCTCTACCTGCACCGCAAGGGCGCGGCCAACGGGGACGGGCGGGACGTGCTGATCGCCGGGACGCGCGGCACGCCGTCGTTCCTGGTGGCCGGGCACGCCGGGGCGGACGCCGGCTGGTCGGTCGCGCACGGCGCGGGACGCAAGATGTCCCGGGCCGATGCCCTGCGGCGGGGCAAGGCCAAGCACACGGTCGAGGAGCTTCGGCGTACGCCGGTCGGCTCGCTCGTCGTGTGCGGTGACCGGCAACTGCTGTTCGAGGAGGCGCCGACCGCGTACAAGCGGATCGAGCAGGTCGTCGGGGATCTGGTCGAGCACGGGCTCGCGACGAAAGTGGTGAGCACGGTGCCGATCGTGACCTACAAGACGGTGCGCCGGTGAGCGAGCTTGCGAGCGAATCAATGAGCATGTACATGCTGATGTCGGCGGGCAGGGGGCCGCAGGAGTGCACCTGGGCGCTGGCTCAGCTGCTGCGGCGCCTGGAATCCGACGCCCGGTCGCTCCGGGTCGTGGTGGAGCGGGTGGAGACCGTCGCGGGCGAGCGGCCCGGCACATACCGGTCGGTGCTGCTGAAGATCTCCGGCGACGCCGCGGACCGGTTCGCGGCATCCTGGACCGGGACGCTGTGCTGGCAGGCGCCGAGTCCGTACCGGACCGGCCCGGGCCGCAAGAACTGGTACGTCACCGCCCAACCCTGCCAGGTCGGCGCCCCGCGGACCGCGTTCGACGAGTCCGAGGTGGACGTCGTCGCGGTCCGCACCGGCGGGCCCGGCGGCCAGCACCGCAACAAGGCCAGCACTGCGGTCCGCGCCACTCACCGTCCGACCGGCACGGTCGTGGTCGTCGACACCGAGCGCCAGTTCACCCTGAACCGGCGGATCGCCCTGAGCCTGATCCGCGAACGCCTCCATCAGTCCGATGTCGCCGCAGGCCAGGACGTGATCACCGCCCGGTGGCGGATCCACGACGACCTGGTCCGCGGCGATCCCACCCGGGTCGAGCGGCCGTCCGGCTGATCCAAATCCGGCCGCGCCCCCTGTTGGTGCCGCCGCCGATCTGTCAGGCTCGATGGCGTTCGCGGAGCCTGGGGGTGTCCGTTGGTCAAGTTCCCTCGCCCGGAAGAGGGACCGGAGGCGTCACCGGCGATGCCGGCCGATCAGTTCGCCACGCCCAGTCAGGAGGAGTCCATGTCCTCGATCGAGCTCCTGATCTACCCATCCGGCGTTCCCCGCGGGCTGGCCGACCTTCCGGCGCACCGCCTGTTCGGGCTGCCCGGCCCGCTCGAGCAGGACGACCTGGAGCGGTGGGGCTTCGAGGTCGAGGCCCGGCCGCTGCGCTCCTACCCGCTGCGCAACTCCAGCGCCGGCTGGGTCCGCCCGGAGTACCACACCGTCGTGTGCACCACCGCCGGCCCGCTCGCGCCACGGATCGCGTGCTACGGGCTCGGCCTGATGTTCCCGCCGCACACCGCGCACGCGTCGGACTCGACCGTGGACGGCGACGACTGCCCGCTCACCCGGACCGACCACGTGCACCTGCGCCGCGCCGAGCTGGCCCCGGACGACCCGCTGCGCTCCGACCGGGTCCGCCAGATCCTCGGCTGGGCCAAACTCGGCCAGGACAACTCCGGCGTGGTCCGGGTCCTGCGCGCCGCCCTGGCCGACCAGGTCGACCGCAGCGCCGCCGCCACCTGCACCAGCTCGATCCACCAGGCCGAGATGGTCATGCTCGGCGACGACGCCCTGACCCGTCTCGACTCCCGCTACGTCCTGGAGAGCACGATCATCCCGGCCGGCGCCCTGCTCGCCGACGACGAGGAACTCGCCCACCAGTACGTCGAGCTGGTCTCCGGCGCCCCGGACGACCCGGCGGCCCTGACCGGCTTCCTGGGCGACCTGATCGCTTTCGCCGCCGGCACCACCGGCAAGAACCTCTTGGGGTACGCCGATGGCCTCCCCGACCAGCGAGCCGCCCTGCTCGGCCTCTTCGCCCTGGTCACCGTCAACCCGTCGACCAGCCTGATGGTCCTCACCGGCACCGCGCCGGACGCCTGAGCGTGATCCGTCACGAGGTCGCGGACCTCCTGCGGCGGTTCGCCTCCGCCACCCCACCCGAGCGATGCCGGGCGATCAGAGGGATCGGGACGGTCGCCCGTCGATCGCCGCCCGGCAGCGCGGAGCAGGAGGCCACCGTTCACGCCCTGGTCCTGGCCGCACAGGATGCCGACGTGAGGCTGCGACGGGGAGCGGTCCGCGGCCTCGCGCACGTCAGCAGGCGGACGACCTTCGCGACCGTCGCCGCGATGATCGCTGACGACGACTACGTGGTCCGGGAAGCGGCAGTCCGGGCGGTGCTCCGGCTCGACTCCGGCCGCGCGGTGCGGGCGCTTGTCGCGGCGTCACATGATGCGCGAGCACCGGTGCGTTGCGCCGCGCTCATCGGCCTGCGGTCTGCCTCGATCATCGACGAAGACGTGTGGGCTGCGCTGGTAGCCGGCCTGGCCGATGCCGATCCGTCGGTGCAGGGCGCCGCGATGGCAAGTCTTCGAGCACTGTCCCGCCGGGCCCCCGAACTGGCCGCCACCGTCGACGAGTTGGCCAGGCAGGGGCTGAATGCCGAGAGCCCGTGTCGCCGTGAGATCTCGCTCGAACTGCTCCGCCAGCTCGGAGCGCCCGGCCACCGCGAGCGTTGCCGGGCCGCCCTGAGCGACGCCGACCCCGGAGTGCGACGACGGGCCGAATATGGCTTGAGAAACCAGTGACCGGCTCACTGACGCCGGCGGGTCGCTGCCGGCACCGCTGGAGCCCGGGACTCAGACCAGTTCCGGTTGCGGTTCTGGGATCCGAGGCGGCACTGTCGGTGGCGGATCCCATGATCGAGTGGTCCGTACATAGCGGTGAATGACGGAAGCCATCACCAGAATGATGACCGGTCCGAAGATCCATGGCTGCTCGGCCATCGGTAGCGACAGAAACCGGTATGCCAGCAGAAGCATGGTGAAGACGGCCGCACCGTGGACGGCCGTCCGCATTCCCGATCGGTCCCACCCTCGTGCCTGCGAGCGCAGAGCAGCCTCGATGGTGAGGGCGAACACCACACCGGCGACGATGTCCGCACCGTAGTGATAGCCGAACCCCAGCGTCGCGCCGAGCGTGGCGATCAACCAGAACGTCCCGGCCCACCGGAGCGCGCGGGGACCCCGGCGAGAATGAATGAAGATCGCGGTGGCCCACGCGGTGTGCAGGCTGGGCATGCAGTTGCGGGGAGTGAGCTCGTCGAAGGGCAGGTACCGCGGGGGGCCGATCGGCGGCGGCATGTCCGGCCAGATGGTGGCCACCGCCCAGTGCCCGCCGTCCGAACCGTAGGCGAAAACCGGTCCGACCACCGGGAACAGCATGTAGACGGCCGGGCCGACAAGTCCGATGACAAGAAAGGTGCGCACCAGGTGATGGCGCGGGAACGCACGGTCGGCCGCCACATTGCGCAGCTGGTAGAACGCGACGAAAACCGCGGCCACCGCGAGCTGTATGTAGACGTAGTCGAGGACGTGTGCGCCGACGGTGCCGGTGGCCCTGACGATCCGGCCCGCCACCCAGGACGGGTCGCCCAGCGCGTGATCGGCGGTCGCCACGTACTGGTCGAGGACCGCAGGACGGGTCTTCGACGTGATGAGCAGCCAGGTGTCGCCGGTCTTGCGGCCCGCCACCAGCAGCAGCGCCAGCCCGATGCCCTTCAGCCGCAGGATGCGTTCCCGGCCGGTACGTCGCGTCACGGCGAGGAACGCGTGGGCCGCGATGACCCACAGCGCGCCGTTCCCGAAGGTGAGTTTCGCGTCGGTGGTCGACCGGACGAGCAGAAAGACGGCATCGATACCGATCGCCGCGCCGACGGAGACGAACCTTTCTCGCCGGGTCAGCGTCACCATTGCCAAGGCCATGCTGGCGTACAGCAGGAAGCCCGACTTGGGGGCGAAGATGAATTCCCGCACCTGATTGGTGACCGGTCCCGGCAGGCCGTAATGGCGTGCGGCGCATTCCAGCGTGACGAGAAAACCGAGGGCCGCGATGCCCGCGGTGGCCCACAGAACAGCTCGTGGCCGGGACCACCCGGCGAGCGCTTCGGTGCCGTTCATCCGCGAGGGTCCCCGTGATGCCTTGAGTTTCACATTTTTACCGATTGCCAGTTTCCGATGGGTGTTGATTCCCGTGACCCGCTCCGAGGGCATCGCCACGAGGCCGGTCATCGTAGCCGACGGAGTCCGGCGGGCGGTCCCGCCCGCCGGTTGGTGACGATCGGTCAGCGTGACCCGGCCAGACTGCTGAACCAGGCCGCGATCCGCGGCACGGCCAGCAACTGCGACCCCTCGTGGACCATCCCGCTGTACGACCGGTCCACCCCGACGTCGACCGCCGGCACCCGGACACCGCGAGCCGCGAACGACGCCTGACAGGCCGTCGTGTTCCCGTTCACCGCCTGCTCGTCACCCGGGCTGAAGTACAGCCGCGCCGGCACCGCCGGGGCCCACTCGCAGACGCTGTCCGCCTCCCGCAGCGCCGCCGCGAACCGCGCGTTCGGGTGCCGCAGCAGCTCCCGCCCCCGCGCGGTCAGCAGCCCGTCCACGGATTCCGGCAGCCCGGCCAGCACCTCCTGACCGGGGTGACTGGCGTCGAACAGCTCACCCATCCCGGTGTACCCCGGCGCGAAGACCTCCCGCGGATCCCGGTAGATGTCATGCAACCGGTCGTACGCCGTCAGCAGGTACGCCGTGTACGCCGCGCCCAGCCGCGGCGTCACCTCGGGCGTGAACACCGCCGGGATCTCCACCCGCCGCAGCGCGTACGCCCCGCTGATCGGAGCGACCGCCGCGACCCGGAACCACGGGTCCGCCCCGTCCTGCAACGCCCGGGCCAGGCCGAGCGCCGCCGACGCCCCCTGCGAGAACCCGGAGGCGTACACCTCCCGGTCCAGCGACCGGCCCTGCGAGGCGGCGAACCGGCGGGCGGCCCGGAGCAGGTCGAGCGAGGCGCTGGTCTCGGTCGGCACGTCCATCCACGGGTGCGGGCCGGTGCCGGCGCCCAGGCCCAGGTAGTCCGGGGCGACCGCGGCGAACCCGGCGGAGGCGAAGGTGACCGCGGGACCGGTGAGGAAGGGGTCGTCCTGGGCGACCGATGGGGCGTCGCCGCGGTACACCGAGGTGCCGTGGCCGAACGAGACCGTCTTGAGGTGGCGGGCGCCGCCGACGGGCAGGGCGAGCAGGCCACTCGCCGTCGTCGGCCTACCGTGCTCGTCGATGGTGCGGTAGACGAGTTGGTGCAGGCTCACGTCGTACCGAAAGGAACTGATCGGATGGTGCGCGAGCAGCGCACCGCGACCGGCCGGGGGTGGCGCCGCGACAGCCGGCGTGCCGAGGGCCGCCGCCGCGACGGCCGTGAGCAGGAACGCTGCGATGATCCGTCGATGTTTTCGCATGTCCATGACGCTAGGCAGCACGCCGGGCCGGATCGATCCTGCTGGCCGCCGTCCGTGGGGTGGGGAAAGGTCCCCTACGCCGACACGAGGCTGATCAGGGCCCGGGTGGCGGCGCCCGGCCTGCGGTCGGCGGGCATCGCCAGCGACAGCGGCCAGCGCAGGTCCGCACCGGTCACCGGCAGCGCGGTGACCCCGGTGACGCCGTCGAGCACGAACCGGGGCAGCAGCGCCACGCCGAGCCCGTGCCGCACGAAGTCCGCGCCGGTGCCGATGTCGCTGATCTCGATGGTGACCCGGCGGCGGACCCCGGCCGCGGCGAACGCGCGGTCGGCCACCGCCCGGTTGCCGAAACCGACCGGCGAGTCGATGAAGTCCAGATCGGTCAGCTCGGTGATCGGCACGGTGTCCCGCCCGGCGAGCCGGTGATCGGGCGGCACCACCAGGTCGAGCGGGGCGGACGCCAGGTCGATCAGCCGGATCCCGGGCGGCGGCGGGCCGGGCAGCGAGACGAACGCCAGGTCCAGGCGGTGCTCGGTCAGCTCGGTGACCAGGCCGGCCGAGCCGGACGGCGCGGCGCTGGTCCGCAGCAGCACGCCCGGATGGCGGCGGTGGTACTCACCGAGCAGCGCGGGCAGGTCGAGCAGCCGGATCGAGGTGAGCACGCCGAGCCGGAGTGTGCCGCGCAGCCCGCCGCGCACCTCGTCGACCGCGTCGCGGGCGTCGCGGGCCGCGTCCAGGGCCGCTCGGGCGCGCGGCAGCAGGGCGGTGCCGGCGTCGGTGAGCAGCACCCGCTTCGCGTTGCGGTCCAGCAACGGGACGCCGAGATCCCGCTCCAGCGTCTTGATCGCGGCGGAGACCGCGGACTGGACCACGTGCAGGCGCTCGGCGGCCCGGGAGAAGTGCTGCTCCTCGGCGACCGCGACGAAGTACTCCAGCTGGCGCAACTCCATGGTCCCGAGTATCACAGATCTTGATGGTGCTGTTCAAAAATGATCGTTGGTGTTGATGCTCGGACGCGCGGAAGCTGTCGGCATGACTCTTCTGGCTCCCGCTCCGGCAGGACCCGGCACGGCGCCGGGTTCTGGCTGATCGCCGCCGCGTTCCTGATCGCGATGGCGTTCTCCACCGTCCCGACCCCGCTCTACCCGCTCTACCAGGCCCGGGACGGGTTCTCCACGTTCACCGGAACGATCGTGTTCGCGGTCTACGCCGTCGGTGTCGTGATCAGCCTGCTGCTCGCCGGCCACGTCTCCGACCGGACCGGCCGCAAGCGGATCCTGATCCCGGCGCTCGGCCTGGAACTGGCCGCCGCCGTGCTCTTCCTGACCGGCACGTCGCTGCCGGTGCTGCTGGCCGCCCGCTTCCTGACCGGCCTCGGGGTCGGCATGATCACCGCGACGGCGACCGCCTACCTGCACGACCTGCACGCCGCCCACCGCCCCGGCGCCTCGAGGCAACGCTTCGAGATCGTCTCCACGGCGGCCAACACCGGTGGGCTCGGCTTCGGATCGCTGCTCGCCGGCGGGATCGCCGCGTTCGCCCACACCCCTTTGCGTACGCCGTATCTGGTCTTCGCCGCACTCCTGCTGCTGGCCCTCGCCGCCGTCGCCCTGACCCCGGAGACGGTGGCCGAGCGCCCCGCCGCGCCGGCCTACCGCCCCCAGAAGATCCGCGCCGACCGCACCGTGGCCGGCTACCTCGCCGCCGGTTTCGCCGCCTTCGCCGTCTTCGGCCTGTTCACCTCGGTCGCGCCCGGGTTCGTCGCCGGCACCCTGCACCACCCGTCCCGCCTGGTCGCCGGCGCCCTGGTCTTCGCGGTCTTCGGCGCGGCGGCGGCCGCGCAGGCGCTGACCGGGCGGCTGACCGCCCACGCGAAGCTCAGCCTCGGCCTGGCCGCCCAGGGACTCGGCGTGCTGATCCTGCTCGCCGGGATGTACCTGGCCGGCCTCCCGATCTTCGTGACCGGCGGCCTGATCGCCGGGATCGGCGCGGGCACCCTGTTCAAGGCGTCGGTCGGCACGGTCACCGCGCTCGCCGCCCCGGCCCGCCGCGGGGAGTCGCTCGCCGGGCTGTTCCTGATCGCGTACCTCGGCCTGACCGTCCCGGTGATCGGTCTCGGACTGGCCACCCAGGCGTTCACGGTGCTCACCGCGATGACCGGCTTCGTGATCCTGATGCTGGCCCTGCTCGCGGCGGTCGCCTCCCGGACCCTCCGGCGCTGATGCCCGGCGCAATGCCAGGTCCGATCACCGCCAGACCGGGCCGCCGTTCTTCGGCAGGCTTGCCGGCATGGGAGACACGATCGAAAACCGGGTGGCATTCGTCAGCGGCGGCAGCCGCGGAATCGGCGCCGCCGTCGCCCTGCGACTCGCCGAGGACGGCGCCGATGTGGCGATCACCTTTCAGCGGGACAAGGCACGGGCCGACGAAATCGTCGAACAGATCCGGGGGAAGGGCCGGCGCGCCGTCGCCTTCCAGGCCGACAGCGCCGACCCGGACGCGGTGGTGGACGCGGTGCACAGCACGGCCGCCGCATTCGGCCGTTTCGACATTCTGGTCAACAACGCCGCGCTGTTCCCGGTCGGCCCGATCGAGCAGGTCGGCCCGGACGATTTCGAGCAGACCATGGCGGTCAACGTGCGGGCGCCGTTCGTCGCGGCGCAGGCCGCCGTCCGGCACATGACCGCCGGCGGCCGGATCATCAGCATCGGCAGCAACGTGGCGGTGCGGGCCGCGTTCCCGGGCTTCGCGCTCTACTCGATGAGCAAGACCGCCCTGATCGGCCTGACCAAGGCCCTCGGCCGGGAGCTGGGCCCGCGCGCCATCACGGTCAACCTGGTCCACCCGGGCCCGACCGACACCGACCTGAACCCGGCCGGCGGCCCGATGGCCGCCACCATCAACGGTTTCACCGCCCTCGGCCATTACGCGCAGCCGTCCGACATCGCGGCGGCGGTCGCCTTCCTGGCGTCCCCGGAAGCCCGATACGTCACCGGCGCGACCGTAAACGTCGACGGCGGTTTCACCGCCTGAGACCGTCCTCGTTGTGGACGGTGCCGGGTCACCGGTGCAGCTCGTCGCGGATCGTCTCCAGGTCGTGAATCCGCGCGGGCGGCTGGCCACGCCCGGTGCCGTGCCACAACTGCGCCGGCCGAGTCGCCATCAGCACCGCGCGCAGCTCCTCGTGCCGCCCGAACTTCGCCGACATCGCGTCGCGCATCACCGCGTTCTTACGCTCGTCCCACCGGCGCAGCTGAACGTCGTCCAGCAGCACGAGTTTGCGCTGCTTGCGCGCCGCGGCACCGTCGCCGGCCGACAGGCCGGACCCGCTCTCCAGCGCGAACCGCTCCGCCAGCACCGGATCCACCAGCGCGATCTTCGCCGCCTGAAACGCGTGCTCAACGGTGCGGTAGGTGCGCTCGCCGAGCCTGAACTCGGCGGGCCAGAAGTTCGACAACATCCGCCGCCAATGCCGCACCCCCGCCAGCGCCGCGTAGCCGGCCGGATCGGCGACCCGCTCGTGCACCCCTCCCCGGGCGGCAGGTCAGCCGACCCGGAGAAGAAGTACAGGCGATCCTCCATCATCGTCACGACCGGCACGCTACGGCCCGGGTACGACACAAACCCGCGGCCCGCTGATAGACAAAAACCATTTTCCGGTACGGGCTGACCCCTCCCCGTCCCGCCGTGATCGGGTCCGTGAGTAGGCCGTACCGTTCCGCCCGTGGGTGCGAAGACAGCGCTTCTGATGTACGCCGACGGCGAGGTGGCGCAGGCGTTGCGAGATGCCGTCGAGCTCGATCGCGCGGCGACCGAAGCGCTGGTGGCGAGGCTGCTCCCAGGGCTCGAACTGGTCACCGTCGAAGACGGCAGCCTGGGCCAGAACCGCAACCCGCCGGACGGCTTCCTCTACGCCGGAGTGTTCCGCGGTCTGACAGTGATCTGCTCTCCCGAGCTGGCCGAGATCCCGCCCGCTCTTCTCCGCCCCGGTTGGCTGGCCGAGGGCGCGGGCCGACGCGTCATCCTGCACTCGATGCACAGCGTCTCGGACTTCCTCGGCTTCGCAGTCTGGGCCGCGGACGGATCGCTCGAACGAGCGCTGTGCCTGAGCCCCGGCCAGGGAATCGTCGAGGACCGTGGTGACCGGCTGTCGTTCGAGCAGCCGTACTGGGCCGGCGAGCACCCACTCGACGACGAGGACGAGGACGACGAGCCTTATCCGCTGCTGTTCCATCCGCTGGATCTGGGCGAGGACGTGCTCGCGGCGCTGTGCGGCTTCGTCCTCGAAGGCATGCCGGTGAGGGAGATGCCCGACGTGTATCGGGTGCCGCTTGCCGGGTTCCGACTCGGCGCACCCACCATCGAGCTGCAACGGTCGCCGGGCCGCCCGATCATCCAGCCGTCAGCCCTCGACGTAGCCTCCGAGGTTGCCCGCCTCGGCAACGGTCTCCATCACCTGATCCTCGACAGAAGCCGGGAGAACTATCTCCAGGCAGCCGCCGGCGGCCGATACAACATCCCGCTCGGCAAGTTCTTGGTCGAACGCCGCGAAGGTAGCGAAGACCTACATTTCCGGTGCGAAGTCGACTCCATCGAGGAGGTAGCCGAAATCTTCGAGGGCTACCTCCTCGACCAGGACGGCTGGGGCGACCGCCACTGGGAGCAGATGTGGCCTTGACCCGGCACTAAGCGTCCTCGCGCTCTTCTCTCGCGATGAGCATTTCGGACAGCGTGACCGTTGTCTTCCAGCTTCGGATGGTCATCGACTTGTAGAGGGGCGACGTCATCATCGCGCTCAGCCGGCTCTTGGTGCGCTGGGCGCTGAGGCGCTGCGAATAGATGACACCATCGCCGGGCCACACCCTGTCGACGCCCTCGCGGGGATTGAAGATGGGCATCACCTCGGCGGCCTCCACGCCCATCAGGAAGATGGCGTCGCTGTGGTACTTGTCCGGCTGATCGCCGAAGCCCTCCGGCCGGTCCCGCACGATCGCGTGGAGCCGATCGCTCGGGAGGACCAGGACTTTGACGATCTCGCTGTCCAGCGTGAAGTGTTCGGGGAGCGCGGCTTCGATCCGGGCCGCTGTCTCGTCCGGGCTCCGGTCCGACGTCAGCATGACGTTTCCACTGGCGATGAAGGTGGAAACGTCGCGGAACCCGCACTCCTCGAGACATTTCTTGAGCTGCGCCATCGGAACCTTGTTCTTGCCGCCGACATTGATGCCGCGCAGGAGGACCACGAATGTCGTCACCCGCGCATGCTACCCACCGAGGCGGGACTCACCAGTTCGGGAACAGGTAGTGCAGGGATTGACCGGTCTCCGTGTCGACGATGCGGAACGTCTCCCACGGCCCGATCTGCTGACCCCGGGCCCGCAGCATCCGGTTGGTGGAGCCGGTGTAATCGCGCTCGACCGAGACATAGCCCTGCGAACTGGCGATGACCACGTCACCGTTGCCCAGACTCCGCATCTTGAACGTCTCCCAGGGCCCGATCTGGTCGGCCCGGGCGCGCAGCATGGCGTAGCGGGAGCCGGTGTAGCCGTACTCGGCCGACACCCATTTGCCCGCGGCCAGGGAGCCGATGATGACCTCGGCCGAGTTCAGGTGGTACGGGAAATTGAATTCCTTCCAGCAGATCACGAACTGCTCCCACGGCCCGAAGCGGTCGCCGGCGCGGGCCCGGAGCATGTTCGCATTGCTGCCGGTGTAGCCGAGTTCGGCCGACACCACCTCGTCCGAGGACGAGACGATCACGAGATTCTGCTGGCAGTGGGAGTATTCCGGCGCCGCGGCCTGCGCCACCGCCGGCGACACGACCATCGTGGTGACGGTGAGCGCGGCAGCCGTCAGCGCCGCGAACGCATACCTGAACCTATTCACGGCGATCGAGACTACCGGCCACGCTCATCACGCGTTTGCCCATGATGTGCCGCGTGATCAGGAGGTGGACCGCCACTTCTGATTCCGCCGCCAGGTGCAGTCACGCAGCCGGACCGTTCCGGAACTGTTCTCTTCGGTCAGGCACGGGCCGTAGCGGCCGCTGCGAATCACGTCGACGAACCACCACTCCTGCGCCGGATCCGTTCCGTCGCAGGCCGCCACCCGCACCACGGCACCCTCGGCCCGGATGCAGTTCTCCCCGTTGTAGAACTTGCCGGTGCTCGCCTGGAACCAGTTCTGACCCGGCGTCTCGTTCGAGCACGGCAGGACCCGCAGAATGCTGCCGATCGCCCCGCCGGTCAGACATCGGGTGTGATCCGCCTTCGTCACGATCCACCCCTGATGCAGTGGCGGCGGCGCCGGAAGGGGCGCGGCCGCCGCGAATCCGGCGGTGAGTGTGGCGATGACCCGGGCGACGCGGCGCATAAGCAAGCACTCTAGGAATTCCCGGCGCACTGCCGCAGGAAAACGGGCGGGGTGGGCACCAAAAGGCCCACCCCGGTTTCCGTACGTTCAGCGCATCACTTCTTGGCAGCCGGAGCCGCACCGGCCTCCCCGGCGTCGCCGGCCGCGCCCTGCTCGTCAGCCGCACCGGCGGCATCGCCCGCGCCCTGGTCACCAGCGTTCTGATCGTCCGCCGCACCCTGGTCACCGGCACCCTGGTCCCCGGCGCCCTGGTCACCAGCACCCTGATCCCCGGCGCCCTGATCGTCGGCACCCGCGCCGGCCGCCCCGGCCACCGCCTTGGCGTCGGCAAGCGCCAGACACGCCTGAAGGAGCGTGGCCTGCGCCGAGGTCACCGCCTGAGCAGCGGCGTCGTTACCCGCCGCCCCCTGCTCGCCGGCCGCCCCCTGGTCGCCCGCCGCCTCTTGCTCGCCGGCCGCGCCCTGCTCGTCAGCCGCGCCCTGCGAGGCCTCCGCGCCCTTGCCGCCCGCGCCCTTCCCGGCCGCACCCTTGCCGCCCGCGCCCTTGCCGGCCGCGCCCTTCCCCGCCGCCTTCTTCTTCAGCGCCTTGAGGTACTTCTTGGCCAGCTTCTTGTTCGCCGCCTTGTTCTCCGCCGCGCTCTGATCCGCGGCCTGCCCGGCCTGCTCCCCGTTCGCCGCCGCGGCATCCGCCGCGAACTGGTCACAAGCCGCCTCCAGCGCCTGCGCCGAAGCGACCGCCGCCGCCCCCGCGTCCTGCGCCGCCACCGGCTGCAACTCCTCGCCGTCGCAGATCACGCTGCCCGCGTTCACCTGCAACTGCTTGCATTGCGAGACGTCGAACTGCTGACCGTCCACGCTCACCAGGTTGGCGGCCTTGGGCTGGGTGCTCGCGTTCGCCAGCTGGACACCCGCCACGCCGGTGGCCACCAGTACTCCCGCGACCACCGCCGCGCCGATCGCCTTCCGCCGGTTTCCCGGATTTCCCTGGACTCGTCGGTACGCGCGCGACCTCATGAAGCACTCCTCGTCGTTGGACGTCGATGTTCACCGGTTGGGGGGCCATACGGGAGCCGCCGGGCGGGCGGTTCAATGCCTGTCGCCCGCAAGGGGTCCCCGGGAGCGTGGAGCGACCCGGATAACCGCAGGTCAGCGTGCTGTTCCGAAACGCTTGAAAAAGTTTGCCGGAATCCGGCGTTCGGGTGATCATCGATCCAGCGTTCTGCGCGGCGTGGCCGATATCGGTCAGAGAGGAAGCAACCCGTGGATCCGGTGGATGTCGCCCGCGAGCTCGTCCGTGATCGTTTTCCGGATGCCGAGTGGGCGATGCTGACCGGCAGCGTGCTCGGCCCGCACCGCACCGCGGGCTCCGACCTGGACATCGTCGTGCTCGACGAGACCGACCCCGGCCACCGGGAGAGCCTGACCCTCAGCGGCTGGCCGGTCGAGTTCTTCGTCCACACCCGGGAGAGGCTCGCCGGGTTCATGGCGAGCGAGCGGTCCCAGCGCAAGCCGAGCACCCACCGCATGCTGGCGCACGGCGTGGTCCTCGTCGGCGACCCGGGTGACCTGCCGGCGCACTGTGCCGAGGTGCTCGCCGCCGGTCCGGGCCCGCTCACCACCGCCGAGCGGGATTGGCTTCGGTACGCCCTGACCGACGGTCTCGACGACCTCCGCCACGCCACCGACCCGGGTGAACGCACCGTGATCGCCGCGTCCCTGTGGACCGGCGCCGCCGAGGCCCGCCTCACCCTGGCCGGCCGCTGGCTCGGCAGCGGCAAGTGGCTGCTGCGCGAACTGCGCGACCACGATCCCGCCTTCGCCGACCGCTGGCTCGCGTCCCGCGACGACCCGGCCCCACTGGTCACCGAGATCCTCCGGAGCGCGGGCGGTCCCCTCTTCGACGGCTACCGCGCGTAGTCCCGGCCGCGCGTCGGCGGATGATCGGCGTGACATCATGGCGCTCCGAGGGCGGTCGCGTGCCCGCCGCCCGGCCGGTCGGGAAAGATGGGGATCATGGCGACCATCTATGACGTCGCGCAGCGAGCGCAGGTCTCCCCGGCCACCGTCTCCCGGGTGCTCAACGGGCAGGCCACCGTCGACCCCGACCTGGCCGCCCGGGTGCAGACCGCGGTCCGCGACCTCAACTACCGGCCCAACAGCGTGGCCCGCAACCTGCGCCGCAGCCGCACCACACTGTGGGCGGTGATCATCTCCGACGTCGGGAACCCGTTCTTCACCGCGCTGGTCCGTGGCGTCGAGGACGTGGGCCAGCGCGCCGGTTACTCGGTCGTGCTCTGCAACAGCGACGAGGACCCGGCGAAGGAGGCGCGGTATGTCACGGCCGCGCTCGAGGACCAGATGGCCGGCGTGATCATCTCCAGTTCCGGCCGGTCCGCCAACGTTCAGCGGCTGATCGAGGCCGGCACCCCGGTGGTCGCGATCGACCGGCAGATCAGCGGCACCCGGGTCGACAGCGTCCTGGTCGACAACGAGCACGGCGCCGAGCTGGCCACCGCGCACCTGGCCGAGCACGGCTACCGGCGGATCGCCTGCATCACCGGCCCGCGCACGGTGTCCACCGCCGTGCAACGCCTGCGCGGTTACCAGCGGGCGCTCGCAGCCGCCGGCCTGGAGGCCCCGGACAGCCTGGTCCGGCACGCCGACTTTCGCGAGGACGGTGGCTACGCCGCGATGGCGTCCCTGCTCGACGCGGGCGACCCGCCGGACGCGGTCTTCGCCGCCAACAACCTGATGACCGTCGGCGCCGTCGAGTGCCTGGTCGACCGGGGCGTCGCCATCCCCGCCGAGATCGGCGTGGTCGGCTTCGACGAGATTCCCGGGGCACGGTTGTTCCGCCCGTCACTGACCACGATCGCCCAGCCGACGTACGAGCTGGGCCGCACCGCCGCGACGCTGCTGGCCGAGCGGATCGCCGAACCCGACCGGCCCCCTTCGACGGTCACGCTCCAGACCGACCTGAAGATCCGCGAGAGCAGCCAGCGCTAGGGCGCGCGTCCGGGGTGGACGCGCGCCCCGCGGGGTCGTCAGGCGATCGTGCAGGTGGCGCCGTTGAGGGTGAACGCCGCGGGACGCGGGTTCGTGCCGGTGGAGGTGCCGTTGAAGCCGAAGCTGGTGGAGGCTCCGGGCGCCAGGGTGCCGTTGTAGCTCAGGTTGGTGGCGGTGACCTGGGTGCCGGACTGGGTGACGGTCGCCGACCAGGCTTGGCTGACGCGCTGGCCCGCGGCGTACGCGAATTGAAGGTTCCAGGTGTTGATCGTGGTCTGGCTCGTGTTGGTGAGCGTGACGGTCGCGGTGAAGCCGCTGCTCCAGTCGGTGGTGCTGTAGCCGACCCGGCACGGGCCGCTCGGTGTCGGGCTGCTGCTGGGGGAGGTCGACGGCGACGGCGAGGTCGAGGGTGAGGCCGACGGCGAGGGCGAGGTCGACGGGGACGGGCTGGAAGTGGGGCCGCCGTCCGGTTCCTGACCCCAGACGAGCGTCGTGCCCTCATAGAGCGGCACATCCGGGTTCTGCCCGGCCGCGGCCCGGTAGGACGGGTCGTTGGCCGGATCCCACTTCCCGCCCTCGGCCACGCCGATCTTGAGCTGGACCTCCATCCGGTGCGCGGACTGCCCGGCCGGCGCGATCGTGTACCCGGTGCAGTCGACCTCGACGTACCAGAGTGAACCCGACGCCTGCTTCGCGGCCGTCGGCCCGGGACACCCCTGGGTGTAGGGCGAGGACACAGTCACCGCCGAGTCGTCGTCCCGGGTGAAGTAGTAGCGGAACCTCGCGTGCGTCAACGCCCGTGCCGGGAACGCCGACTTGTTGTAGACGACCACCTTGATCCCGGTGCTGCGCGTCTCGTTCTGCATCACCGTGGTCTCCACCGACATCTCGGCCAGGTCCGGCTTCTCGGCTTGCGGGAAGCCGGTCAGCGGGGTGCCGCCGAACTCGCCGTAGAGCGCGACCAGCGCCGAGGTGAACCCGGCGTTGTAGTCGTCGGCGACCTCGTTCATCACATAGTCGCCGCGGCTGTCGGTGTACTTGTCGTCCGGCGCCGACGGCCCGCCGACCAGCGCGCCGTACAGGGTGTGCCGGGTCTGCTCGGGCACCTGCTGGCTGTCCCACCAGGACCCGTGCGCGGTCCGGTGATGCGGGTTCTTCGGCGGGTTCGCGCCGAACCCGATGACGTAGCTCGCCTTGCGCGGGTTGTCGCCGAGCGCATAGTTGATCTGCCGGACCGCGAAGTCGTGGTACCGCGCCTTGCGCGTCTGATCGGTCAGGTAATCGCTGTAGACCAGCGCCGCGAAGGCGGTGTTGGCGGCATAACGCAGCGAGCCCCAGCTGTCCACGAAGACCTCGCCGCCGGGGGAGGTGCGCACCTTGTCGCCGTTGACCCCGACGGTGAACCAGTCCAGCCACCGGTTCGCGTCGTCGAGGTACTTCTGCTTGCCGGTCAGCTGGGCGAGCAGCACGTAGTTGCCGAACTGCTTGTTGTCCCAGGAGATCGTCCACTTGTAGGACTTGGTGGTCGTCTGCGGCTCGTTGCCCTGCGCGTCGTACCCCGCCTCGGCCTTGCTCAGATAGGTCGTGTCGCCGGTCGCCCGGTACAGCCAGATCGCGCCCCACACCAGCTCGTCGCTGTAGCCACTCCACGACTTGTAGTAGGCCGCCGCGTCGGTGATGCAGTCCGAGTAGTTGCGGCGCACCGTGTCCGCGAACGTGTACAGCTGCTTGGCGTGCGTGAGCAGCTTGTCCGCGTAGGCCGCGTCGGTCGGCCGGAAGACCATCGAGCTGGCGGCCATCGCGGCCGCCGTCTCACCGGCCAGGTCGCTGCCACCACAGGTGGCGTCGATTTTGTACGCCGGACGCGCCATCGGCATCACCTCGGCCGGTCCCCACCACTTGTGGTCGGCGTCGCCGTTGCCGACCTGCCCGTAGAGCACGGTGGCCGAGGGGTGCGCCTTGATGAAGTAGTCGTTGGGCACCCGCAGGTTGTTCAGCAGGTGGGTGAGCTGCCCGGACGCCGCGTAGGCGGCCCGGTTCTGCACCGCGCCCCAGGCCAGCATGGTGGTGCTGAACGCCATCGGCAGCCCGAACTTGACGTGGTCGCCGGCGTCGAACCAGCCGCCGGTCAGGTCGAGCCCGGCGTCGGCGCCGTCGGTCATCGCCGAGTCGCCGCGCCAGGACACCCGGTTCCAGTCGGGCTTCTTGCCGGAGACCTGTGCCTCGTAGAAGAGCAGCGACTTCTGCAGCGCCTCGCCGTAGTTGTAGGCCGGCTCGGCGGCCTGCGACGGCCGGGCCAGGACGATGATCCCGGTCATCAGCAGCAGCGCGAGTACGGCGTTGCGATACGCCCGTGGCATGGCCCCGCTCCCTTCATGGTTCGGATGGGAGCGCTCCCACCTCGTAACGTCGAGTTAATACATTGATGCCTTTCTTGTAAAGATGCCTTTCTCGATGTGGTGGCGCTCCGGCGCCCGGGCTCGACGTGCGGGCACTGTCCGGGTCGAGGCGGGCGCGGACGGCGGGCATGGTTACGACATTTCGGGAACGGGCGCGTGCTCCGGGCGTACCGAAAGCGTGTCCGCCGGAAGCCGAAGCGGACCCGGCGCGTGCCCGCGGATCGGCGGACGGATCGATGGCGATGTCCGCCCGATGGGACGAATGGGCAGGTCAACCTGGGTCTTCTGGCGATCGGCGCGGGCGCTTCGGGTTGGGTAGGGTGGAATGGGTCGCGTCTCTGCCCACGGATCGGGCACTTTTTCGATGCCGAGCCGGCGTCCGCGGGTGGCCGGGGTGCCCCAGGTTCGCCGGGTGGGGCGGCGGTGGGCACAATGGGAGGGTTGTTGGTCCGGGGACATCAGGAGGAACGGTGGCGCTAGAAGCACGGCCCACGAAGTGCGTCGTGGCGGTCGACGGCCCATCGGGCTCCGGTAAGTCCACCGTCTCCCGCCGGCTCGCGAGCGCGGTCGACGGGGTCTACCTCGACACCGGCGCGATGTACCGGGCGGTGACCTGGGCAGTCCTGCAGGCGGGCGTCGAACTGGCCGACCAGGACGCGATCGCGAAGATCGTGCTGGAGACCGAGCTGTCGATCGGCACCGACCCCACCGCGCCGCATTTCGCCGCGAACGGGACGAATGTCGACGCGCCCATCCGCGGGCCCGAGGTGACCGGCGCCGTGTCCGCCGTCGCCGCGGTGCCGGCGGTCCGCAAGCACCTGGTCGCGCTCCAGCAGGCGATCATCACGTCGCACCCGCGGATCATCGTCGAGGGCCGCGACATCGCCTCCGTGGTCGCGCCGGACGCCGACCTCAAGGTGTACCTGACCGCCTCGGCCGCCGCCCGCGCCGCGCGGCGCAGCGCCGAGGACGCCACCGAGGTGGCGGCCACCGAAGCGGACCTGGCGCGCCGCGACAAGCTGGACAGCACCCGCGCCACCGACCCGCTGCGCCAGGCCTCCGACGCCATCGAGGTGGACACCACCGGAATGGGCATCGACGAGGTCGTGCAGCACCTCCTGAGTCTGCTCGACAGCAAGGTAAGTAAGTGACTGAGTTCCCCGCCGGCCTCGATCTCAACGACTTCGAGGGCGGGTTCGATTTCTCCAGTTCTTCCGAGGACCCGTCGTCCTCCGAGGATTCCTTCTCTGGCCCGGTGCCGGTCGTCGCCGTCGTCGGCCGCCCCAACGTCGGCAAGTCGACGCTGGTCAACCGGATCATCGGGCGCCGGCAGGCGGTCGTCGAGGACGTCGCCGGGGTGACCCGGGACCGGGTTCCCTACGACGCGCAGTGGAACGGGCGGCGCTTCACCGTCGTCGACACCGGCGGGTGGGAGCCGGACGCCCGGGACCGCGCGGCCGCCATCGCGGCGCAGGCCGAGATCGCGGTGCAGACGGCCGACGTGGTGATCTTCGTGGTCGACGTGACGGTCGGCGCCACCGACGTCGACGAGGCCGCGGTCAAGATGCTGCGGCGGAGCAAGAAGCCGGTCATCCTGATCGCCAACAAGGCCGACAACCAGAACCTCGAGCTCGAGGCGGTCTCGCTGTGGTCGCTGGGACTCGGTGAGCCGCATCCGATCTCGGCGCTGCACGGGCGGGGATCCGGCGACCTGCTCGACCTGATTCTCGACTCGCTGCCGCCCACCCCGCCGGTGGTGGAGGGCGGCCCGCGCGGCCCGCGGCGGATCGCCCTGGTCGGTCGTCCCAACGTCGGGAAGTCCAGCCTGCTCAACCGCCTCGCGAACGAGGAGCGGGCGGTCGTCGACTCGGTGGCGGGCACCACCGTCGACCCGGTGGACAGCCTGGTCGAGATGGACGGCGAGATCTGGCAGCTGGTGGACACCGCCGGCCTGCGCAAGCGGGTGCACCAGGCGTCCGGCACCGAGTACTACGCGTCCCTCCGCACGGCCGGCGCCGTCGAGGCCGCCGAGGTGGCGGTGGTGCTGCTCGACTCCGGCGAGGTGATCAGCGAGCAGGATCAGCGGGTGATCTCCCAGGTCATCGAGTCCGGCCGGGCGCTGGTGATCGCGTTCAACAAGTGGGACCTCGTCGACCCGGACCGGCGGTTCTACCTGGACAAGGAGATCGACCGGGACCTCAAACGGGTGACCTGGGCGGTCCGGGTGAACATCTCGGCCAAGACCGGCCGGGCGGTGGACAAGATCGCCCCCGCGGTACGCCGAGCGCTGGCGTCGTGGGAGCAGCGCATCCCGACCGGCGCGCTGAACCAGTGGCTGACCGCGCTGACCCAGGCTACGCCGCACCCGGTCCGGGGTGGGCGGGCTCCCCGGGCGCTCTTCGTGACGCAGGCCGGGGTGGCGCCGCCCCGGTTCGTGCTGTTCACCACCGGGCCGTTCGACGCGGGGTACCTGCGGTTCATCGAGCGGAAGCTGCGGGAGGAGTTCGGGTTCGAGGGGACTCCGATCGAGCTGTCGGTGAAGCCTCGGAAGAAGACGGGGCCGGGGGGCCGGGGGAAAGCTCATGGGTGAGGTTGGTAAGCTTTAGGAGATGTCGCGCCGGGCTGAGGTTCGGGGCGGGATCGGGCTGTAGCGCAGCTTGGTAGCGCACTTGACTGGGGGTCAAGGGGTCGCAGGTTCAAATCCTGTCAGCCCGACGCAGGTCACAGGGACTTTCCCGCTTTACGCGGAGCAAGTCCCTGTTTGCGTTTGGGGGCAAGAATTCAGGCGGCGTTCTTCACCCGCCCGGTTCAGATGCCCTGTGTCCATCGCGACTTTCCTTCGCCCGTGCGGGGGCGGGTTGCCGACCGGCTGTTCCGGCCGGTCACCGTTTCCGGTGGTCGCGAGGCCCGTCGCAGCGTGGCCGTGGAAGCGCGAAGACGCAATCTCTGCGGTCGATGAGCAGCCTGGCGCGCTGGGTTCGGCGTCTTGGGGTCTTGCAGCCGACGGCCGACGCTGCTGTTCGGCGTCCTGGGTGGACGGCGAGGGGTGCTGCGTTTGGGCCTGGCGCTCCTCATAAGCGGCTCGCACTGCTTCCCGGCGGTCGCAGCCGGCTCGGCCGCAGGACCGTGACTTCTACGGCGGGTGGATCACCGCAGGCATCGTCGGCTGTTCAAGGGCAGGCGCGGGACCCTCGGCTGGTGACGGCGCCGCGCCAGCGCTGGCTCATCCGGTACGCCACCGCGCGGGACGCGTGGATGAGACCCGTCGGGTGCAGGTCGGCCGTGGTGTTGCGGACCGGGTCGAAGGCGAGCGCCTCGTCCACGGCCGGCGGCAACTCATGGCCGAGGGTGAGCCGGCCGACCGTGTGGTCGCTCGCGCGCAGCAGCAGCGTCGCGCCGGACGGCACCGTGGCCAGCGACCTGCCCAGCGATCGGCCGTCCGGGTCCGGGACCGTCTCCAGGTACAGCTTGCGGGTCGCGGAGCGGTACGGGGTGATCGCGCCGTACACGGTGTCGAAGCTGCGCCGGGGGACCGGCAGGCGTTTGGTCACCGGTGTCGTGCCGGTGGAGGAGAGCAGCAGGTCGATGCCGTCGACGCGGATGGCGACACCGCGGATGTCGCCGCGGGCGCCTTTGGTGCCCACCCCCTTGGAGATCCGGACGGTGACGCCGTAGACGGCCGGCTGGTCCAGGAGAGCCGCGCCGAGCAGCTCGCCAGCGCCCCAGATCTCCAGTGTGCCGGTGAACGAGCGGCCGGCCGGATGCAGGAAACGCCGGTGGCGCGAGCGGACGACGCGGACACCCAGCCCGATCACCAGGGCCGTGCTCAACAACCTCATGGGCGGTCATTACCCGCTCTTCGGAATATGAATCGACGCACGAATCGACGCAACTTGTTTGGCTCCCTCGCTCCCGGGTAGTCGACCGGTACCCGGAGCGAAGGAGAAGATCGTGAGCACCGTGACCGAGTCCGTCGATGTGAACGTGCCGATCGGTACGGCGTACAACCAGTGGACCCAGTTCGAGGACTTCCCGAAGTTCATGGACGGCGTCGAGTCGATCACCCAGGTCGGCGACACCCGCACCCACTGGGTGACCAAGGTCGCCGGGCAGACCCGGGAGTTCGACGCGGAGATCACCGAACAGCACCCGGACGAGCGGGTGGCGTGGAAGAGCACCGGCGGGGACACCCGGCACGCCGGCGTCGTGACGTTCCACCGCCTCGCCGACAACGAGACCAGGGTGACCATCCAGCTCGACTGGGAGCCGGAAGGGTTCGCCGAGAAGGTCGGCAGTGCGGTGGGCGTGGACAGCCACCAGGTCAAGGCAGACGCCAAGCGGTTCAAGGAGTTCATCGAGAGCCGTGGCATCGAGACCGGCTCGTGGCGCGGGGACGTCGACCACCCCGGCGCCTGACGTTTGTTCGTGGCGGACGGCGCGGATCCTCGCGCCGTCCGCTGCCGTGTTCCCTGGCGCAGACCCCGCGAGAGCGTCCGGCCCGGCGGATCGATCGTCGCGCGCGATGTGACCGCAGGACGGCTGTGCGACCGGTCACCCACCTCGCCCGAGGCGGGTGAAGGACACCGCGAAGACGGTCGAGGCGACCCAGCCGAGGATCGTGCAGAGGTTGAGCGCCCACGCCAGCAGCACGCCGTCGCCTTCGGCCACCAGGTACCAGGTGGACCGCTGATGCAGGTCGATCAGCGGCACGACGGTGTCGACGGCGTAGAAGAAGGGACTCAAGCACCGCACCCGGCAGTGGCCGAGCCCCGGCCGGGCTGAAGACCAGGGCGTTCTGGTCGGTGGCCCGCATCTGCCCCTGCACGGCGGGCAGGCTCAGCCCGGCGGTCACCGCGGCGATCAGGGCCAGCAGCAGATACAGGGCCCGAGGTGGCCGGTCCGCGGCGCCGAGGTTATCCGGCCGCGGAGTCGGCCGACTGGCGGTCGGTGTTGACCCGCAGGAGTCCTTCGATCCCGCGCAGGAAAGTCTCGACGACCAGCGCGGGGTCGAAGAGGCAGCCGGCCGCCATCGCGCCGTCGCGGAGCATGACGAAGTGGCGCGCGGCGGGGTCGGCCGTCTCCCGGTGCACCTGGGCCATCAGCGTGGTGAGCGTGTCCAGGAACCACTGCCGGTGGGCGATGATCTCCCAGTGCACGGGGTGGGCCTCGTCCGGGTATTCCGCGGCGGCGTTCAGGAAGGCGCACCCGCGGAAGTCGGGCGACTGGATCCCCGCGGCGATGGTGCCGGCGATGGCCAGTGCCTGGTCGACCGGGGACGAGCCGGCGGCCGCGACGGCCGCTTCGATCTGGCCGCGGTCCATGGCGTGAACTTCGCGCAGGTAGGCGAGGATGAGATCGTCCTTGCCGGGGAAGTGCCGGTAAAAGGTGGCCCGGGTCACCTTCGCCTCGGCGATGATCCGGTCGACGCCGACCGCGTGGATCCCCTCCGCGTAGAAAATCCTGGTGGCGGTGCTGAGGAGCCGGGTTCGCGCCTCGGAGGGTCGGATGTCGGTCGCACCGCGCGTCATGAATTCAGCCTAAACGACAGATCGTTCACTCTGCTACGAGCAGAGAGGTAGAACGTTCTGTCTTGACAGTGCCGGTTCAACGCTGCAGTCTTTGGGAGACAGAACGTTCTCCCCCTGTGGAGGCATCGACTGAAGGGGTCACCGTGACCACCACCGCTGCTTCGCCCGGCATCGCCCAGACGGCTTCCGCGCTGCGCCGGCTCTACTTCATCCGCTTCGCGTTCGCCATCGTGTGGGCCGTCGTCGCGATCACCACCGCGAAGGAGATCAACCCGCTCACGGTGACCCTGTTCGTGCTCTACCCGCTCTTCGACGTCGGCGCCGCCGTGTACGACCTGCGCACGTCACGGACGGCCACCTCGCCGGCCCTGCTCTCCGGGAACATCGTGGTCAGCCTGCTCACCGCGGTCGGCCTGGGCGCGGCCGCCGCGTCCGGCATCCCGGCCATGCTGCGGGTGTGGGGCGCCTGGGCGATCGTCGCCGGTCTGGTGCAGCTCATCGTGGCGATCCCGCGCCGCAAGCTTGGCGGCCAGTGGCCGATGATCATCAGCGGTGGTATCTCGGTGCTCGCCGGCGGCTCGTTCATCGCCGGCGCCTCCGCCGCCGACCCGGCGCTGACCAACGCGGCCGGCTACGCCGTCCCCGGCGCCATCTTCTTCCTCATCGCCGCCATCCGGCTCGGCCGCGTCGCGAAGGGCAACTGATCATGACCACCACGGAGTACGACGTCATCGTGATCGGTGCCGGCCCGGTCGGGGAGAACGTCGCCGACCGCGTGATGCAGGGCGGTCTGACCGCGGCGATCGTGGAGCGTGAACTGGTCGGGGGCGAGTGCTCCTACTGGGCGTGCATGCCGACGAAGGCGCTGCTGCGCAGTGCGGCGGCGCTGCGGGCCGCCCGGCAGCTGCCCGGCGCCCGGGAGGCGGTGACCGGCGAGCTGGACGTGGCCGCGGTCCTGAGCCGGCGCGACTCCTTCGCGTCCAACTGGAAGGACGACGGCCAGGTCTCGTGGCTGGAGTCGGCCGGGATCGACCTCTTCCGCGGCCAGGGCCGGATCAGCGGCGAGCGGACGGTCGAGGTCACCGGCGGTGGCACGGTGACCACGCTGACCGCTCGTCACGCGGTGGTCGTGGCGACCGGCAGCAGCGCGCTGGTGCCGGACATCACCGGCCTGCGCGACGCCCGGCCGTGGACCAGTCGGGAAGCGGCGTCGGCGAAACGCGTGCCGGCCCGGCTGGTGGTCATCGGCGGTGGGGTGGTCGGCGCCGAGATGGCGACCGCGTTCACGGCTCTCGGCTCGTCGGTGACGCTGCTGGCCCGCGACGGCGTGCTGCCCCTGGCCGAGCCGTTCGTGGGGGAGCGAGTCATCGCCTCGCTGCGGGCCGCCGGCGTATCCGTGCGGGTCGGCGCGGAAGCCGTCGAGGTCCGGCGAAACCCTGACGCGACGGTACGCGTCACCCTGGCCGAGGGCGGCCAGGTCGAGGCGGACGAGGTGCTGGTGGCGATCGGCCGGACGCCGAACACCCGGGACATCGGGCTGGACACGGTCGGGCTCGAACCGGGTGACTGGCTGGCGGTCGACGAGGCCCTGCGCGTCGTCGGCGCCGGGGACTGGCTGTACGCCGCCGGGGACGTCAACCGCCGGGTGCTACTCACCCACCAGGGCAAATACCAGGCACGCAACCTGGGTGACGCGATCGTGGCCCGGGCCAAGGGCGAACCGGCCGACACCGGCGCCTGGGGCCGGCACGCGGTGACCGCAGACGAACGAGCGATCCCGCAGGTCGTGTTCACCGATCCCGAGGTCGCCTCCGTCGGCCTGACCGCGGCCGCGGCCGAGGCGGCCGGGCTGCGTACCCGGGTCGTCGATTACGACCTGGGCCGGGTGGCCGGCTCCTCGTTGCACGCCGAGGGTTACCAGGGCACGGCCCGCATGGTCGTGGACGAGGACCGCCGGGTGATCGTCGGGTTCACCCTGGTCGGCCCGGATGTCGCCGAGCTGGTCCACGCGGCGACGATCGCGATCGTCGGCGAGGTTCCGCTGGACCGGCTGTGGCACGCGGTGCCGTCGTTCCCCACGGTCAGCGAGGTCTGGCTGCGGCTGCTGGAGACCTACGGCCGCTGACCGCGAGTGCACCCTCGACCGCGGGCACGCGGCACCTCCCCGAGGGGTGCCGCGTACCCATCCGCCGAGGCACCTGAGCCGAGGCGCTCGTGTGGCCGTCGGCAGCCGGTTCCCGCATGATCTATTTGCGGCGAACGTGTGTACGACCACCGAAAGGGATCAGTGCATACTTACCGCCGACCGTCGCGCCTGCCCCGGCCGTGACGGGGTGACGACGAGCGGTGGAGAGCATCCTGTGAGCAACGATGTGCCCATGCACGATTCCGCGGCCGGTGTGGTGGCGAGTCCGGCGGTGGCCGACCGTGACCTGCGGCAGTTGCTGGCTGGGCTGACCGCTGTCCGCGACGGTGACTTCGGCACCCGTCTGCCCGACGACGGTGACGGCCTGCTCGGGGAGATCGCCACGGTTTTCAACGGCATGGTGGACCAGCTGTCGCTGTTCACTTCCGAGGTGACCCGGGTCGCCCGGGAGGTCGGCACGGAAGGCCAGCTCGGTGGGCAGGCGGAGGTGCCGGGGGTCTCCGGCACCTGGAAGGACCTCACCGACTCGGTGAACGCGATGGCCGGCAACCTCACCGACCAGGTCCGCGACATCGCGCAGGTCGCCACCGCGGTCGCCCGCGGCGACCTGTCGCAGAAGATCACCGTCGACGTACGCGGTGAGATCCTCGAACTGAAGAACACCATCAACACGATGGTCGACGAGCTGTCGAGTTTCGCCGACGAGGTGACCCGGGTGGCTCGCGAGGTCGGCAGCGAGGGCCGGCTCGGCGGGCAGGCCGAGGTGCCCGGCGTCGCCGGGACCTGGCGTGACCTGACCGACTCGGTGAACTTCATGGCCGGCAACCTCACCAACCAGGTCCGCAACATCGCCCAGGTGACCACGGCCGTGGCCCGCGGTGACCTGTCGCAGAAGATCACCGTCGACGCGCGCGGCGAGATCCTCGAACTCAAGAGCACCATCAACACGATGGTCGACCAGCTCTCCAGCTTCGCCGACGAGGTGACCCGGGTGGCCCGCGAGGTCGGCACCGACGGCCGGCTCGGCGGGCAGGCCCAGGTCAGCGGCGTCGCGGGCACCTGGCGCGACCTGACCGACTCGGTGAACTCGATGGCCGGCAACCTCACCGACCAGGTCCGCAGCATCGCGCAGGTAGCCACGGCGGTGGCTCGTGGCGACCTGTCGCAGAAGATCACGGTGACCGCCCGGGGCGAGATCCTCGAGCTGAAGAACACCATCAACACGATGGTGGACCAGCTCTCCAGCTTCGCCGACGAGGTGACCCGGGTGGCCCGGGAGGTCGGCACCGAGGGCCGTCTCGGTGGCCAGGCCGACGTCAAGGGTGTCTCCGGCACGTGGAAGGACCTCACCGAGTCGGTCAACGTCATGGGTGACAACCTGACCGCTCAGGTGCGCAGCATCGCCGAGGTGACCACCGCCGTGGCCCGCGGTGATCTGACCCAGAAGATCCGGGTCGACGCCCGTGGTGAGATCGCCGAGCTGAAGGAGACCATCAACACGATGGTCGACCAGCTGTCCGCGTTCGCCGACGAGGTGACCCGGGTGGCCCGCGAGGTCGGCACCGAGGGCCGTCTCGGTGGCCAGGCACGGGTGCTCAACGTCGGCGGCACCTGGAAGGACCTCACCGACAACGTCAACGTGATGGCCTCCAACCTGACCAACCAGGTGCGCTCGATCGCGCTGGTCGCCACGGCGGTGGCCCAGGGCGACCTGAGCCGCAAGATCACCGTCGAGGCCAAGGGCGAGGTCGCCGTCCTGGCGCAGACGATCAACACGATGGTCGACACCCTGTCCGCGTTCGCCGACGAGGTGACCCGCGTGGCCCGTGAGGTGGGCACCGAGGGGCAGCTCGGCGGCCAGGCTCGGGTGCCGAACGTGGCCGGGACGTGGAAGGACCTGACCGACAACGTCAACTCGATGGCGAACAACCTCACCGGCCAGGTCCGCAACATCGCCCAGGTGACCACCGCCGTCGCGCAGGGTGATCTGACGAAGAAGATCGACGTCGACGCGCGCGGCGAGATTCTGGAACTCAAGACCACCATCAACACGATGGTCGATCAGCTGTCCAGTTTCGCCGCGGAGGTCACCCGGGTGGCCCGGGAGGTCGGCAGCGAGGGCCGGTTGGGCGGTCAGGCCGAGGTCGAAGGCGTTTCCGGTACGTGGAAGCGGCTCACCGAGAACGTCAACGAGCTCGCCGGGAACCTGACCCGTCAGGTCCGTGCCATCGCCGAGGTGACCAGCGCCGTGGCCACCGGCGACCTGACCCGCTCGATCACGGTGGACGCCTCGGGTGAGGTCGCCGAGCTCAAGGACAACATCAACTTCATGGTGGAGTCGCTGCGCGAGACCACCCGGGCCAACCAGGAACAGGACTGGCTCAAGACCAACCTGGCCCGCATCTCGTCCCTCATGCAGGGCCACCGGGACCTCGAAGTCGTCGCCTCCCTGGTGATGAACGAACTGGTCCCCCTGGTCGGCGCGCAGCTCGGCACGTTCCTGCTGGTCGACGACATCGGCCCGAGCGCGGACCTGCGTGTGGTCGGCACTTACGGACACCAGGGGGCCGGCCGGCGATACGCCCTCGGCGAGTCCCTGGTCGGTCAGGCCGCCGTGGCGAAACGGCGCATCGTGGTCGACGAGATGCCCGCGGAGTACTTCACCGTTTCCTCCAGCCTCGGCTCGCTGGCTCCGATGCAGGTGGTCGTGGTCCCGATCCTGGTCGAGGACCAGGCGCTGGGTGTCATCGAGCTGGCCGCCATGACGCCGTTCCTGCAGGTGCACCACGATTTCCTGGACCAGCTGATGGAGATCATCGGGGTCAACGTGAACACGATGGTCGCCAACGCCCGTACCGACGTGCTGCTCACCGAGTCACAGCGGCTCGCCGCCGAGCTGCAGGCCCGCTCGGAGGAGCTGCAGGCCCGCTCGGAAGAGTTGCAGCGCTCGAACGCCGAGCTGGAGGACAAGGCGTCGCTGCTGGCCCGGCAGAACCGCGACATCGAGACGAAGAACTCCGAGATCGAACAGGCCCGCCAGGAACTCGAGGCCCGCGCCCAGCAGCTCGCGCTCGCCTCGAAGTACAAGTCGGAGTTCCTGGCCAACATGAGCCACGAATTGCGTACGCCGCTGAACTCGCTGTTGATCCTCGCGCAGTTGCTGGCGCAGAACCCGAACCGGAACCTGACCGCCAAGCAGGTCGAATACGCGACCGTGATCCACTCGGCCGGCACCGACCTGCTGCAGCTGATCAACGACATCCTGGACCTGTCGAAGGTCGAGGCCGGCAAGATGGACATCGCGCCGGAGGCGTTCGAGCTGCGCAACCTGCTCGGCTACGTCGAGGCGACGTTCCGGCCGCTGACCACCTCCCGCAACCTCGACTTCGAGGTGACCACCGCCGCCGACGTTCCGGCCGGGCTGTTCACCGACGAGCAACGGCTGCGCCAGGTTCTGCGTAACCTGCTCTCCAACGCGGTCAAGTTCACCGAACAGGGCGGTGTCCGGCTACGCATCGACCGCGCCCGGCCCGACGAGCTGTCCCCGGCGCTGGCCGAGCAGGACACGGTGATCGCCTTCCGGGTGACCGACACCGGCATCGGCATCGCCGAACAGCAACTCACCGCGATCTTCGACGCCTTCCAGCAGGCCGACGGCACCACCAGCCGCCGCTACGGCGGCACCGGCCTCGGCCTGTCCATCAGCCGCGAGATCGCCTGGCTGCTCGGCGGTGAGATCGCCGCCCAGAGTGTGCTCGGGCAGGGCAGCACCTTCACCCTCTACATGCCGGTCCAGCGGGCCACCGTGCCCGCGGCGCCCATGGCGCCGGCGCTGCCCGCCTCGGAGATGGCGCCGCTCGTCGAACTGGACGGCCCCCGGCGGCTGTTGGTCGTGGAGAACAATGCCGAAGGGCTGCTGACACTGATCGCTCGGGGCGCCGCTGCGGCGGTGACCCAGACCCAGGGACCGATCGACGTGCTGACGGCGGTCGACTCGGCCGAGGCCATCGGACAGCTACGCGCACAGCCGTTCCACGCGGTCGTGATGGATCTGAACATGCCGGCCGACAGCGGCCCGAATTTCCTCAAAGCGCTGCACGACGAGGCGGAGCTGCGTGAGCTGCCGGTGCTGGTGTTCCGTAACCAGCAGGCGCCGCCGGGCAACGACACCCTGTTGCAGGCGCTCGCGCAGACCCGGCCGCTGGAGTCCTTGTCGAGCCTGGACGAATTGCGCGAGCGGATCACCCTGCACCTGTCGACCGAGGCCGGCTACCCGGTGATGCCACCACCGATGCGCATCGACACGATCGCCGGCGTCTCCGGCATCGCGCAGAACCTGGCCGGCCGCAAGGTCCTGGTGGTCGACGACGACGCCCGCAACGTGTTCGCGCTGACCAACATCCTGGAACTGCACGGGATGGAGGTCGTCTACGCCGAGAACGGCCGCAAGGGCATCGACGTGCTCGCCCAGCACGACGACATCGACCTGATCCTGATGGACGTCATGATGCCCGAGATGGACGGCTACGCCGCCACCGCCGCCATCCGCGCCATGCCCAAGTACGCGAACCTGCCGATCATCGCCGTGACCGCGAAAGCGATGCACGGCGACCGGGAGAAGAGCATCTCGTCGGGCGCCAGCGACTACGTGACCAAGCCGGTCGACGCCGAGGATCTGCTCGCCTGCATCGAGCGGTGGCTCACCCAGAGCGCCTCATCCGGTCAGTGAGTTGCCGACCGGGGGAGCACCGTCGCGTCGTACCTGATCAGGGGTTCCGGAAAGCGTCGAAACAGCTGTGAGGGTGCCGCCGCCGCTCGGCTTACGGCCGGGCGGCGGCGGCCAGCTTGGCCGGGACGTAGAGGCCCTCCCGCGCGGCGCGCAGGGCGGCCGTGATCCGGTCCGGGACGGCGAGTTTGATCCGGATGCTGTCGAGGTGCGCGTCGACGATCGGGACCGGGATGCCCCTCGCGACGGCGATGGACGCCGCTGTCGCACCGTCGATGAGCGCGCCCAGGATCTCCAGCTCGGTTCCGGTCAGTCCACGCAGGTCGCCCGGTGGGCTCACGGCGACGACGGCTCGCAGATGACGCGGGGTCCGGCTGTCGCATCCGAAAATCGTGATCCGGGCATGTCCGGCTTCGGCCGGCGGCTGGTCGTACGGTGTCAGGAATGTGGCGTAGTCCGGCTTTCCGCCGAGGTGCGCGACCGCCGTCTGGAGGACGGCCGGCTTCGCCGTCAGTAGCGGATGCGTCGGCAGCCCGGGAAGGGCCAGCGTCCCGCCGGACATGGTGAGCACCGTGGCGGCGGTCATTCCCCGGACGATCCGGGCCAGCACCGCGAGTGAGCGGAGCGGATCCACCGCGTACGCGATGGTGGGGGCCAGCAGCCGCACCAGATTGCACGCGGCCGGGCTGGGGTGTGCCGGACTGTCGGTGTTGAGTCCCAGGAAGCCGACCTGCCGGCCCTCACGGGTGATCAGACCGACACCCACACCCTCCACGAATCCGGCCGGCCGGAACAGCTCCACCCAGCTGCGGATCTCCTCCGCGGGCACCGGGAAGTCGTGGACACGGAGCGGCGTAGTCCCGTGCAGGCCCAGCGACTCGATCTCGTCGTAGTCCTCCGAGGTGGTCATGTAGGCACGGATGTGGTCGTCGTACCCATGACAGCTCAGCAAGTCGTGCCGGCGCGCCTCGGGATCGAGCAATGCGATCCGGACGGCCTGGAACGGGATCACTCGGCGAAGCGGGTCCAGGATCGCCTCCGCGCGCTCCGCGGGGCTCGCCGGCAGATCCGCCAGTGCGGTCACCTCCATGGCGACCTCGGCGGCATGTGGTGGCAGGTCCAACACCATCGGGCCCCATTCGCGGCGGCTTGATCCAGATTCACCCTACCTGTCGTGAACCGGTCCGGCACGTCTAACCGGCGCTGACCGGCACCGCACGCGACGTGCCAGTCCGTACATCGATGATCCGGTACGGGATGTACAGCCCACGGCGCATCGCCAGCACCGCGGCGGCGGTACGCGTGGGTGCGCGCAGCTTGGTCCTGATGTGTTCGAGGTGAGCCGCGGCGGTCCGTGCGGTGATGAACAGGCGCGCGGCGATGCCTTGGTTGGCGTGCCCCTCGATCACCAGGCCGAGAACGACCAGTTCCCGGAGCGTCAACGCGCAGAGGTCGTCAGCCGGCGAGATCACCACGAGTCCTACGAGGTCGTCCGACGTGCCCGGCGGACAGGCGAGACCGGTGACCCGGACGTAGCGCTCCCGGCCGTCATCCTCCCGGATCGGGCAGAGGAACGCCGTGTATCGGACCCGCTCCGTCAAACCGTCGACCGCTGTGGGCACGACGTCGGGACATCGGGTGAGCAGGGGATCGGTCTCCATCCCGGGCAGCGGGGTGACGGCGCCTCGGCAGTCGACGGCGACGGCGGCGGTTGCGCCGTGGATCAGCCGCGCCAGCCCGGCCAACGAGTTCATCGGGTCCAGAACGGCGGTGACCGTGGGCGCGATCGCACCCATCGCGTCCCGGGCCTCGGCGGTCGGCTGGCTTGCCGTGTCCGTGTGCAGCCCGAGGACGCCCAGGTGGCGGCCGTCCGGAGTGACGAGCGGGACGGCGACGCCTTCGCGGAATCCCGCCGGCCACCAGTGCTCGGACCAGCACGGCAGCTCCACCGTGCGCGGCGGAGCGTCCTGCAGGCGCATGGGTCGGTGTCGCTGCAGCAGACCCACTTTCTTCCTCAGTTCCGTCAGTTCCTCCGATCCCATGTACGCGCGGCTCACCCGGTCGTGGCCGACCGAGGTGACCGTGGTGTAGCGGCTCTGATCCCCGTCGAGCGTGCCGACCCACCCGGCTGCGAACGGAACGAGCCGTTTCATCGGATCCCACATGAATGCCAGATCCTCTGCCGGATTGTCGGTGGCCGGTGTCACCCGGTTGATCGCTGCCGCGAGCTCCAACGCCACCGCTAGCAACTCGGTCACGGCGCTCACCTCCTCACGCCGGGACGGGCGGTGCCGGTGCGGCGTACCCGCCGATGACAGCGGCAAACCGTGGGGACCGGAGCCGATTGGCGGAGCGACAGAGCGGTCCGTTCGTCGCCACCACTGATCCGCGGCATTGGCAATGATGCCAATCGACGGTGACCGCCGGACACGGTAATTCTGAGGTACCGGATGTGCCGCGGGTGCGATCACACCCCCTGACGGACCGCGTTATGCGTCACCCACGATCGGTCATAGCTGACAGGAGGTTCGCGGTGGTCGGGATCGAACGTGTCCAGGAGGGCGTCCCGCGGCAGACAGGCCGGACGTGGCTGCGGATCTTCCTCGTCGGCCTGGCGCTCTGGCTGGTCACGGTGGTGGTCACCTTTCTCACCGGCAATGCCAATCTGATACCCACCCTGGTCCTGCTCGGCAGTTTCCTCGTGCCGGTGACCTTCGTCGCGTGGGCGTTCGAACGCCGGGACACCGGCGAACTGACCGCGGGCCTGGTGCTCTCGACGTTCCTCACCGGCGGCGTCCTCGGTGTGCTCGGCGCGTCGGTGCTCGAGGCGTACCTGCTGTACCCGTCGCCGTGGTTGTTCCTCGGCGTGGGGCTGATCGAGGAAGCGGTGAAGCTCGTCGCGTTGATCGTGCTGACCCGTCACCTGCGAACCCGGTCGCTGCGCGACGGGATGATCCTCGGTGCGGCCGTCGGATTCGGCTTCGCCGCCTTCGAGTCCGCCGGTTACGCCTTCACCGCCCTCTTCACCGTCGACGGGCTGTCCATCGTCCAGCTGGTGCAGACCGAGCTGATCCGGGGCCTGCTGGCGCCGGTGGGACACGGCCTCTGGACCGCGATTCTGGGCGGGATCCTGTTCGCCACTTCGCGGCACGGCCGGATCGCCATCACGGGCAAGCTGATCCTGGCGTACCTCGGGGTGTCCGTCCTGCACGGTCTGTGGGATTCGATGGACAGCATCGCGTTGTACCTGACCATGCTGCTGACCGAGGGGGAGCGGCTGGTCCCGTCGCAGCAGGGCTGGCTGGTCGAGCCGAGCACGGAGCAGGTCAATCTGTTCTCCGGCATGCAATGGGCCGGCCTGGCGGTCATCTCGCTCATCGGGATCGTCTGGCTGGTCGTCCTGTGGCGCCGGTCGGCTCGGTTCGAGCGCGTCGCCCCGCCGATCCCCGTCCCGCCGTCGTGGCACGGCGCCGGACGCTGAGAAGGGACCACCCGTATGCCCGACCCACACCTCGACATGATTCAGTCGGTTGTGCCGCAGACGCCGGAAGGCTGCGGTGAATGCCTGCGCCTGAACACCGCGTGGGTGCATCTGCGGCTGTGCCTGACCTGTGGGCAGGTCGGCTGCTGCGACTCGTCACCGCTGCGGCACGCGCGGGCGCACGCGCACGCCGTGGGCCATCCGATCGTCCAGTCGTTCGAGCCCGGCGAGAACTGGCGCTGGTGCTACGTGGACGAGACGTTGGTCTGACCGGAACGGCACATCCAGGCGCCGCGGTGCCCGCCTCCGACGAGCACCGCGGCGGACGTACGGATCACGGGTTGACCGCGATCAGGTTCTCCACATCGGTGACGCCGGGCGCCGACCAGGCGACGCGTTCGGCCTCGCGGCGCTCCGCCCATGACCGTACGCTCCCGGTCAGGATCACCTTGCTGCCCTCGGCGGTGACGTGGATCCGTTCCGCGTCCGTCTCGGCCGTACGGATCAGGGCGTCCTCGATCCTCGTCCGGAGGTCCTCGGGCGACGGGCCGCTACTCGGCCGCACGGTGATGTGGTTGCCGACGCCGATGACGCCGGTGAGGTACCGGACCACCCGTTCCGCCTCCTGCCGTTGGTAGTCCCAGTCCACCTCGCCGCGTAAGGTGACCCAGCCGCCGGACACCGAGATCTTCACCCGGTCGTCGGGTACGAGGGAGTCCATCTCGAGCGCCTGCGTGATGGATCGGGCCAGGGCGACGTCGGTCTGCTCGTGACCGGGGCTCAGGCGTACCTCGATGTTGTTGACAGCGGCCTTGACCCCGCGGACACGAAGCGCCGCGCGTTCCGCGGCCCACTTCCTGCTGAACGTGTCCACCGAGCCGGTCAGCGTCGTCACCCCGTCCCGGACGGACACGCCGATCTCGTTCGGCGCGATCCCGGCGTCCCACTTCAGCTCGAGGAGCACCTCACGCTGGATGTCCTCATCTGTATGAGGGGTTACTGTGCTGGTCATCCCGGTCCTCCGACTCTCATCCGAGCGCACTCGCCCACGTCGTGGGGTCGTGTTCTGTCTCGATCCCACCAACGCGGCCGGGGATTTGTCGATTGGCAGGACTGCCGATCCGTGGCCGTAGCCGGGCTGCCGAGGGGTGTCGATTGGCAGATCTGCCAATCGACACCCGTAGCGGCTGCTGGTGTGGTGAAAACAGGGAGCCGGCGATCACGTGTGCATGCCGGGCGACACGGCTCCCGGATATCTCAAACCCACCCGCGATGTTGGAGGAGAGAGAGTCATGCCCAAAGCAGTCGGCATCGATCTCGGCACCACGAACTCGGTTATCGCGACCGTGGAAGGCGGGCAGCCGACCGTCATCGCCAATGCGGAGGGCGCACGGACGACCCCGTCGGTGGTGGCCTTCACCGAGCAGGGCGAGCGTCTCGTCGGTCAACTGGCACGCCGCCAGGCGATTCTCAATCCGAAAGGCACCATCTATTCGGCGAAACGTTTCATCGGACGCCGCTTCGACGAGGTGTCCAGCGAGCTCACCACGGTGACGTTCGACGTGGTTTCCGGCCCCGACGGTGCGGTCCGGTTCGAGGTCCGCGACAAGCTCTACGCGCCTGAGGAGATCTCCGCGCTGGTGCTGCGCAAGCTGGTCGAGGACGCGTCGAAGTTCCTGGGTGAGCGGGTCACCGAGGCCGTCATCACCGTGCCGGCCTACTTCAACGACGCCCAGCGCCAGGCGACGAAGGATGCCGGCCGCATCGCCGGGATAGAGGTGCTGCGGATCATCAACGAGCCGACGGCGGCGGCGCTCGCGTACGGCCTGGACAAGAAGGAACACGAGACCGTCCTGGTCTTCGACCTCGGTGGGGGTACCTTCGATGTCAGCATTCTGGACGTCGGTGACGGCGTGGTGGAGGTCCGCTCCACCGCCGGCGACACTCATCTGGGCGGCGACGACTTCGACCGCCGGCTCGTCGACCACCTGGCCGAGGAGTTCCAGAAGACCGACGGCGTCGACCTGCGTCGTGACCCTCAAGCCCTGCAACGGCTCTTCGAGGCCGCCGAACGTGCCAAGGTGGAGCTGTCGTCGGTCACCCAGACGATGATCAACCTGCCGTTCATCACGGCGGACGCCAACGGCCCCAAGCACCTCAACATGACCATGACGCGTGCGAAGTTCGACGACCTCACCAGCGATCTCGTCGAGCGGTGCCTGAGTCCGGTGGAACGCGCCATGTCGGATGCGAAGGTGACCGCGAACGACATCGACGAGGTCATCCTGGTCGGCGGCTCGACCCGGATCCCGGCCGTGCAGAAGCTGGTCCGCCGGCTCACCGGTGGCAAGGACCCGAACATGACGGTCAACCCGGACGAGGTCGTCGCGCTCGGCGCGGCGTTGCAGGCCGCGATCATCAAGGGTGAGGTCAAGGACGTCCTGCTGCTCGACGTCACCCCGCTGTCGCTGGGCATCGAGACCATGGGCGGCGTGATGACGAAGGTCATCGAGCGCAACACCACGATTCCGGCCCGGCGGACCGAGACCTTCAGCACCGCGGCCGACAACCAGCCCGCCGTCGACGTGGTGGTCCTTCAGGGCGAGCGGGAGAAGGCGGACGACAACCGGGTGCTCGGCCGGTTCCGGCTGGAGAACATCCGGCCCGCGCCCCGTGGCGAGCCGCAGATCGAGGTCACCTACGACATCGACGCGAACGGGATCCTGAGCGTGTCGGCCCGGGACAAGGACACCGGCACCGAGCAGCGCATCACCATCAGCGAGAGCTCCAACCTGGACAAGGCGGAGATCGACCGGATGGTCCAGGACGCCGAACGCCATCGTGGTGAGGACGCCCGGCTGCGCGAGATGATCGACGCCCGCAACGAGCTCGACTCGGCGGCGTACCAGGTGGAACGACGGCTGACCGAACTGGGCGACGCGGTGCCCGTGCATGAGAAGGGCCGCGCCGAGATGCTCGTCAGCGACGCACGCCAAGCGATCAAGGACGACGCGCCGCTCGACCGGCTCCGCTCGCTCACCTCGGAACTGCAACAGGTCTACCACGGCCTCGGCACCGGTGCCGGCGGCGGCCCGTCAGCCGGTGGCTCATCCGCACCGGGCGACTCGCCGGGGAGACAGGACGACGACGTGATCGACGCCGAGTTCACGACCGGATGACCGGCGATGACCGATCAGGAACGGGAGCCGGCAGCAACCGGTGCGGCCGCACCGTCCGGCCCGCCGGAACCGGCCGCTGACGGTACGGCCCCGCAGGCCCGTGACGAGACCGCGGAGCTGCGTGCCCAGTTGGCCCAGTCGGACGAGCGCTACCGGCGGGCGGTGGCCGACTACGACAACCTGCGTAAGCGGATGGCGCGCGACGTCGACCGGGAGCGCGAGGACGAGCGGGCCCGGGTGGCGGCCCGATGGCTGCCCGTCCTCGACAACCTGGAACTCGCCCTGCAGCACGCCACCGCTGAACCGGCGTCGATCATTTCGGGATTGGAGGCCGTCCGCCAGCAGGCACTCTCCGTCCTCGCCGACCTGGGTTATCCGCTGCGCGCCGACCTGAACGAGCCGTTCGACCCGAGCCGGCACGAGGCGGTGGCGGTGCTGCCGGCCACCGGCGCCGCGCCGGGCACGATCCTGCAGGTGGTCCGGCCCGGTTACGGCACCGACGAGCGTCCGCTGCGGCCCGCCGCGGTGGTCGTGGCTAAGGGATCCTGAATGGCGCCGGCCCGCGACTTCTACGACACGCTGGGCGTCGCCAGAGATGTCAGCACCGACGACATCCAGCGGGCGTATCGCAAACTGGCCCGGACCTATCACCCGGACGTCAACAAGGATCCGGGCGCGGAGGACCGGTTCAAGGACATCTCCGAGGCGTATGACGTGCTCTCCGACCCGGAGCAGCGGCGGCGTTACGACGCCTTCGGCCCGGACTTCCGCCAGGTGCCGCCGGACATGGATCAGCAGGCCTGGGCACGCGCGCGGGCGGGCGCCGGGGCTCGCGGCGGTGGACAGACACGCCGCGGCGGCGGTCCTGCGGAGCAGGCCTACACCTGGTCCGGTGGCTTCCAGGACATCGACCTGGAGAGCATGTTCGGCGGCATGTTCGGCGGTCGCGGCGGCGGCCGCTTCGGCCCTGTGCCGGGCGCGGACCAGGAGGCCGAGATCGAACTGCCGGTCGAGGAGGCGTACGCCGGCGGTCACCGGACCGTCACGCTGTCCGGCCCGGACGGCAGCCGCACGCTCGACGTGACGATTCCGCCCGGGGTCACCGACGGCCAGCGGATCCGGCTGAGCGGCCAGGGCGGCCGCGGCAGCGACGGCGCCACGGCCGGTGACCTCTACCTTGTGGTGCGGCTGGCACCGCACCCGCGGTACCGGGTCGACGGACGGGACATCACCGTCACCCTGCCGCTGGCGCCGTGGGAGGCCGCACTCGGCGCCTCCGTCGCCGTCGACACACCCGGCGGCGAGGGAAAGGTCCGGGTTCCCCCGGGCACGTCCAGCGGCCGGCGGTTGCGGCTCAAGGGACGGGGCCTGCCCGACCCCCGCGGCCGGCCGGGTGACCTGTACGCCGAGGTCCGGATCCTGGTCCCGCCGAAACCGTCCGACGAGGAACGGCGGTTGTTCGAGCAACTCGCCGCGGTCTCCACCTTCGACCCGCGGAGGCAGCAATGACCTACCCCCTCGTCCGGGCGTCAGGGCAGACGCTCGGCCGTCAGAGCTTGACCGCGTTCTGTCATTCCGGCGACGTGCACCCGGAGATGGTCCAGCGGCTCGTCACGCTGGGCATCCTGGACCCCGAACGCGACGACGCCGGCAACCTGTGGTTCGGCCGTGATCAGGTGCTCGCTCTTGCCCGCGTCCGCCGCCTGCGCGCCGGCCTGGGCGTCAACTATGCCGCCCTCGGCCTCGTGATCGACCTGCTCGACCGCGTGGCCGCCCTCGAGCACGAACTTCGTGTCACGACCTCTCGACGCACCGGAGGCAGATCGTGGACCTGAACCGGCTGACCCAGAAATCGCAGGAGGCCCTGCACGATGCCCAGACCAAGGCGCTGCGGTACGGCCACGCCGAGGTCGACGGCGAGCACCTGCTGCTCGCCCTGATCGAGCAGCCGGACGGGCTGGTGCCCAGGCTGCTCTCGGCGACCGGCGTCGACCCGGACAAGCTACGGGACCAGGTGGAGGCGGAACTGGACCGGCGTCCCCGGGTCAGTGGACCTGGCGCCGCACCCGGTCAGGTATTCGTCACCCAGCGGCTGGCCCGGCTGTTCGACGCCGCCGAGCGCGAGGCGAAACGGCTCAAGGACGAGTACGTCTCCGTCGAGCACCTGGTGATCGCCATGCTGCAGGAGGGCCGAAGCTCCACCGTCGGCCGGTTGCTCAGCGACGCGGGGCTCACCCGGGACGGCTTCCTCCAGGAGCTGACGAAGATCCGAGGCAACCAGCGGGTGACCTCGGCGATGCCGGAGGTCGCGTACGAGGCGCTGGCCAAGTACGGCCGCGACCTGGTCGCCGACGCCGCCGCCGGCACCATGGACCCGGTCATCGGGCGCGACGGCGAGATCCGCCGGGTGATCCAGATCCTGTCCCGCAAGTCCAAGAACAACCCGGTGCTCATCGGTGAACCGGGCGTCGGCAAGACCGCCATCGTGGAGGGCCTGGCCCAGCGGATCACCAACGGCGACGTGCCCGAGGGACTGCGGGACAAGGTGGTGTTCGCGCTGGACATGAGTTCCCTGGTGGCCGGCGCGAAATACCGCGGCGAGTTCGAGGAACGGCTCAAGGCCGTGCTGTCCGAGGTGAAGGCCGCCGAGGGACGGATCCTGCTGTTCATCGACGAGCTGCACACGATCGTCGGCGCCGGGGGTGGCTCCGAGGGCGCGATGGACGCCGGCAACATGCTCAAACCGATGCTCGCCCGCGGCGAACTGCACATGATCGGCGCGACGACGCTGGACGAGTACCGCAAGCACATCGAGAAGGACGCGGCGCTGGAGCGCCGCTTCCAGCCGGTGCTGGCCGAGGAGCCGACCGAGGAGGATGCCATCTCGATCCTGCGCGGACTGCGGGAACGGCTGGAAGTCTTCCACGGCGTGAAGATCCAAGACGCGGCGCTGGTCGCCGCGGTGGTCCTCAGCCGCCGGTACATCTCCGACCGTTTCCTTCCGGACAAGGCGATCGACCTGGTCGACGAGGCGTGCGCCATGCTGCGTACCGAAATCGACTCGATGCCGGCCGAACTCGACGAGCGCACCCGGCGCCTGACCCGCCTCGAGATCGAGGAAGCGGCCCTGTCCAAAGAGGAGGACGCGGCGAGCCTGGCCCGCCTCGACCAGCTCCGCAAGGAACTGGCCGACCTGCGCGCCGAAGTGGACGCGCTGCGCGCCCAGTGGGACGCCGAGCGGCAGGCCCTGCGCAGAGTCCAGGACCTGCGCCGGGAGATCGAACAGATCCGGCACGAGGCGGAACAGGCGGAACGCGACTACGACCTGAACCGGGCCGCCGAGTTGCGGCACGGCCGGTTACCGGAGCTGGAGCGCCGGCTGCAGGCCGAGGAGGAGCGGCTCACCGCGAAGCAGGGCGGCAAGCGGCTGCTCCGCGAGGTCGTCACCGAGGCCGAGATCGCCGGTATCGTCTCCCGGTGGACCGGCATCCCGGTCAGCCGGCTGACCGAGGGTGAACGCCAGAAGCTGCTGCGCCTGGACGAGATCCTGCACGAGCGGGTGATCGGACAGGACGAGGCCGTGCAGTCGGTCACCGACGCGATCATCCGCGCCCGGTCCGGCATCAAGAACCCGCGCCGGCCGATCGGGTCGTTCATCTTTCTCGGTCCCACCGGAGTCGGCAAGACGGAGCTGGCCCGCACGCTGGCCGCGGCGCTGTTCGATACCGAGGACAACATGGTCCGGATCGACATGAGCGAATATCAGGAGCGGCACACCGTGAGCCGGCTGGTCGGGGCGCCGCCCGGATACGTCGGCTACGAAGAGGGCGGGCAGCTCACCGAGGCGGTCCGGCGCAAGCCGTACTCGGTGGTGCTCTTCGACGAGATCGAGAAGGCGCACGCGGACGTGTTCAACACGCTGCTGCAAGTGCTCGACGACGGGCGTCTCACCGATGCGCAGGGCCGTACCGTCGACTTCCGCAACACCGTGATCATCATGACCTCGAACATCGGCTCCCAGTATCTGCTCGAAGGCATCTCCGACGCCGGTGAGATCAAGCCCGAGGGCCGCGAACTGGTCATGGGCGAGCTGCGGCGGCACTTCCGGCCCGAGTTCCTCAACCGTGCCGACGACATCGTGCTGTTCAAGCCGCTCACCCAGCCGGAGATCGAGCGCATCGTCGACCTGATGTTCAGCGAATTGCGCGAGCGGCTGGCCGAGCGGCGGATGACGCTGCAGGTCACCGACGAGGCACAGCGCTTCATCGCCCGCCAGGGATTCGATCCGGTGTACGGCGCCCGGCCGCTGCGCCGCTTCATCGCCCGTGAGGTGGAGACCCGTATCGGCCGGGCGCTGCTCGCCGGGGACGCCCGGGACGGCGCGGTGATCCGGGTGGACCTGATCGACGATGAGCTGACCGTCACCTACGAGCAGGCGCCGGAGGAGTGACGTGGGCAGCAAGGTGATCGAGTGCCCGAGCTGCGGGCAGAAGAACCGGGTCCTCCCGGCCGCCGAGGGCATCCCGCACTGCGGCAACTGTCACAAGCCGATGCCCTGGATCGCCGAGGCGGGCGACGACGACTTCGGTGACGTCGCCGAGCGGGCGACCATCCTGGTCCTGGTGGACATGTGGGCGACCTGGTGCGGCCCGTGCCGGCAGGTCAGTCCCGCGCTGGAACAGGTGGCCCGCGACCTGGCCGGCAAGGTCAAGCTGGTCAAGGTCGACGTGGACAAGGCGCCCAAGGTGTCCGAGCGGTTCACGATCCAGGCCGTACCCACGCTGATCCTGATGCGCGACGGCAAGGTGGTGGCGCGCCGGGCGGGCGCCGCGCCCGCCGCGGTCCTGCGCAGCTGGACCGACGAGTTCTTGCGGAGTGCGGCGTGAACCCGGACCAGGAGCGGCTCGCCGAGACGCCGGATGTGGCCGGGGCCTATCCCCGCCTGTCCGACGAACAGATCGGCCTGCTGAGCCGCCGCGGCGAGAAGCGGCCGGTGCAGGCGGGCGACGTGCTTGTCGCCGAGGGCCGGCGGGACCGCGACTTCCTCGTCGTGCTGTCCGGCACGGTCGCGGTGATCGAGGGGTACGGCACCCCGAAGGCCCGGACGGTCCGGGTGCACGGCCCGCGCCGGTTCCTCGACGAGCTCGGCCTGCTCACCGGCCAGCCGTCCTTCGTCTCGATGGTCGCGCAGGAACCGGGCGAGATTCTCGCGGTGCCCCTGCCCGGGCTGCACGAACTGGTCCGCGAGGAGCCCGACCTCGGGAACCTGATCCTGCGCAGTTTCCTTACCCGCCGGGAACTGCTGATCGGCAGCATCACCGGCATCAAGATCGTCGGCTCGCGGTTCAGCCCGGACACCCGCCGCCTGCGCGAACTCGCCGCCCGCAACCGGGTGCCGCACACCTGGATCGACCTGGAGGAGGATCCGGACGCCGAGGAGCTGTTGCATCGGCTGTCCATCAGGCCGACGGACACACCGGTGGTGATCTGGCGGGACAAGGTGCTGCGCAACCCCTCGAACGCGGAACTGGCCCGGGTCGCCGGCCTGCGGCGCTCCGGCCACGACGAGAGGATCTGCGACGTCGTCGTGGTCGGCGCGGGACCGGCCGGCCTCGCCGCCGCCGTGTACGGCGCCTCCGAGGGACTCGCGACGATCGTCCTCGACGCGGTGGCCACCGGCGGGCAGGCCGGTACCTCCTCCCGGATCGAGAACTACCTGGGTTTCCCGGCCGGTATCTCGGGTGCCGACCTGGCCGACCGTGCCGTGGTGCAGGCGAAGAAGTTCGGCGCCGAACTCAACGTGCCGGCCGAGGCGGTTCGCCTCGAATGGCACGACAGCGACCAGATGGTGCACCTCGACGACGGGGCACGGTTGCGGACCCGGACGGTGGTGATCGCCACCGGCGCGCGGTACCGGAAACTCGACGTGCCGCGCCTCGCGGAGTTCGAGGGCACCAGCGTGTACTACGCCGCCACGTTCATGGAGGCGGTCTTCTGCGAGCGGCAGCCGGTGACGGTCGTCGGCGGCGGCAACTCGGCCGGCCAGGCCACGGTCTTCCTCGCCCGGCACGCCGCGCGGGTACGGCTGATCATCCGGCACGACGACCTGAACCGCGACATGTCCCGGTACCTGGTCGACCAGATCGAGCGACTGCCCAACGTCGAGCTGCTGCGCCGCACGGAGGTCACCGAGCTGATCGGCGACGACGGCCGGCTGGAGGCGCTCGGCGTACGCGACACCAGAACCGGTGAGCGGCAGGAGTTCCCGACGACGGTGTTGTTCGTCTTCATCGGGGCGCAGCCGTGCACCGGCTGGCTGGCGTCCAGCGTCGCCCTGGACGAGCGCGGTTACGTCCTGACCGGAGCGCAGGTGCGCACCGACGCGCCGCAGCCGGTGATGCTCGAGACCAGCCGGCCCGGGGTCCTCGCCGTGGGTGACGTCCGCAGCGGCTCGATCAAACGGGTCGCGTCCGCGGTCGGCGAGGGATCCATGGCCGTTCGCCTGATCCATGACCACCTGGCCAGGTTCGGACACGCTGCCGAGCGGTAGCGGTTCCGCACCTGACGCCCGGAAGGAACCATCATGTTGGAGACACTCAGCCGTCACTGGTGGGCGGTGGCCCTCCGCGGCGCCGCTGCCACCGCCTGATCGCGTACGGCCAGGGCCCGGACGTGCGATCGGCCGCTGCCGAACCCGCCATGGAGCCGCCGCAGCGTCCTGAGGACGACCGTGCGGTCGGTGCCCTGGAACTGTTCTTCGACCTGGTCTTCGTCTACGCGATGTCGCAGGTGACGCATCTGATCGAGGAACACCGCTCGTGGGCCGGGTTCGGTCACGGGGTGCTGGCGCTGATGGCGGTCTGGTGGGCGTGGGTCTGTTTCACCTGGCTGACGAACACCTCGGCGGAGTCGGGCACCCTGGCGCGGACGCTGATCTTCCTCGCCGTGTCGGCGATGCTGGTCGCGGCGAGTTCCCTGGTCGAGGCGTTCGGCGAGGCAATGGTGTTCGCACTGGCACTGCTCACGGTGCGCCTGCTGCACGTCGTTCTGCTGATCTACTCGGCGCGCCGGGACACACGGTGGCGACGCGCCCTCGTGCGGCTGCTGCCGGTCCTGCTCATCGGCCCGGGGCTGGTCGTGCTGGCCGCGACTCAGGAGTCGCCCCTGCGAGAGGCGTTGTGGCTTAGTGCGGTGCTCGTGGATTTCGGCGGCCCGGCCGTGTTCGGCATGGGCGGCTTCCACGTGCGTCCCGGGCACTTCGTCGAACGCCACGGCTTGATGGTCATCATCGCGCTCGGCGAATCCATCTACCAGATGGGCCGGGCGGCCACCGGCGATGTGCGCAGGGCCGACGTCCTGGTCGCCGTGGTGCTCGGTGTTCTCGTCTCGGCGGCGATGTGGTGGGCGTACTTCGGGCTGAAGCACGGTGCGGCGGCCCGGCTGCGCCGGGCTCCGGCATCCGAACGCGCCCGGCTCGCCCGGGACGCGTACAGCTATCTGCACCTGCCGCTGATCGCCGGCATCATCTGGTACAGCCTCGGGGTGGGCGAGTCGATCGCCCATCCCGACGAACCGCTGCCACCGCTGTCGGGGTTGGCCCTCTGCGGCGGCGCGGCGTTGTTCTACGCCGGCGAGGTGTGGTACCGATGGCGTGATCATCACGAGATCGCGACCGACCGCCTGGTCACCGCGGTCGTCCTGATCGCGCTCGTCCCGATGGCGACGGCAGTGCCCGCGCTGAGGATCCTGGCCGCCGTCACCGCGGTCAGTGTGGCGTTCGTGGGGTGGGAGGTGTGGCGGCAGCCGGAGATCGGCGGCGCACGTCCGCAGCCGGACTGACCGCGATCCGTGACGCGTTCCCGCGCCGTCACGAGGAGGCGCTGCCGTGGCCCGCGTTGTCCACGAGGCCGTACGGGACGTAGAGGCCGGAGCGCAGTGCGAGCACAGCGGCGGCCGTACGCGTCGGCGCGCTCAACTTCGCTCGAATGTGTTCGAGGTGAGCGGCGGCGGTCCGCGCGGTGATGGACAGCCGGCTCGCGATGCCCTGGTTGGCGTACCCCTCGATCACCAGTCCGAGGACGACCAGTTCGCGAAACGTCAGACCGCGAAGGTCCCCCGCCGGCGAGAGCACGACGAGCCCGACGGGTTCCTCCGACGTGCCCGGTGGGCAGGCGAGTCCGGTGACCCGGATGTAGCGCTGCTGGCCCCCGTCCGCCGGGATCGGGAAGAGGAAGGACGTGTGCCGCACCTGGTCGCTGAGATGGCCGACCGCTGTGGTGACGATGTCGGGGCGTCCGATGAGCAAGGGATCGGAGGGCATCCCGGGCAGCGGGACGACGGTGCCCCGCCGGTCGACGGCAGCGGCGGCGACAGCGCCCTGCACCAGCCGAGCCAGCCCGCTCAACGAGTTCATCGGGTCCAGGACGGCCGTCATCGCGTGCGCGATCACCACCATCGCGTCCCGGGCATCCACGGTCGGTTGGACGGCGGTGTCGGTGTGCAGGGTCAGGACACCCAAGTGGCGGCCATCCGGTGTGACGAGCGGAGCCGCGACGACTTCCCGGAAGCCGATCGGCCACCACTGCTCGGACCAGCACGGCAACTCCATCGCGTTCGGCACGTCCTGCAACCGCACGGGCCGGCGTCGCCGCAGCAGACCGGTCGTCTTGCGCTGCGCGGTCAGATCCGCCGATTCCATGTACGCCAGGCCATCCAGGTCGTGACCCGCGGACGCCACCGTGGTGTAACCACAGTGATCCTCGTCGAGCGTGCCGATCCAGCTCGCCACGAACGGCACCAGGCGGCTCATCGGATCCCACACGAAATCCAGGTCTCGCGCCGGATCACCGCTCGGTGTCAGCCGGTGGATCTCCGCTGCCAGGTCCAATGCCATCCCGAGCGACTCAGTCACTGCCTGCATCTCCTCGAGAGGCCTGGTGAAGATGCGGCGCATACCCCTCGCGAGCGAAACCAAACCTCCATGACCCACCCGGATCAGAAATGACAGAGCACGCGAACGACCCCGGACGCGAGGGGCAGCCCGCGTCCGGGGTCGTTCCTGGCGGTGAGGCAGGTCAGGGCAGGTTGATCGGGCGCAGGACGCGGTCGATGCCGTGGGCGATCTGCCGGTTGCCCTTGTTGATGTCGAACCGGACCACCCGCGGGTTGCGGTCGCTGCGGTCGGCGTCGATCAGCGAGATCCGCTTGTGCCAGCGCGGCCCGTACACGTTGACCTTGATCGTCGAACCCGCCGCGGTGGTCAGCCGGGCGTTGTCCGACTTCAGCGCCGCCTTCTTGGTGATCGTGGCGCCCGGCACCACGTGGTAGAGCAGCACCGCCTCGACCGTGTCGATGCCGAGACCGGCGACGGCGGTGAACGCCTTCTTCTCACTCGGCAGCTTCTTGGCCTTGGTGATGTCCTTGACGAGCAGCTCGAAGGCCCGGTCGTTGGGCAGGAACGCGGTCAGGGCGGTCTTGCCGTCGGCGAGCACAGCGACCTTGCTGCCCGGCTTCGCCTTGAGCACGGCCTGCACAGCGGCGGTGAGGATGTCGTAGTCGTGACCGTTGTGGTCGAAGCCGCTCTTGTCCGCGGTCAGCACCGCGGCCAGCGACTTGGTCTTGAGCGGCTTGCTGCTGGCCTGAGCGGGTGCGGCCCCCAGGGCCGAGGCGACGACAGCGGCGGTGACGACAGCGGCGGCCTGCTTGCCGAGACGGGTGAACCTCATCGGTGAGCCTCTTTCCGATCGGGAACGGGTGGTGGCTGCGATCGCCACCACCCGTACTTCGACCCGAGCCCGCCGGATGGATGCATGACGTTCTCGGCATCGGCCCGATTCCCGGCAGGTTGCGGGTGCCCTGTTTTTCGGTGGCCCGCATCCAACCGCCGCGACCGTGGCGAAGGACATGACGTAGCCAGTCAATGAGGACGACCTGGAGGAGATCCGATGCGCATTCTGCCTTTCGGCCGCGCCGCCGCTGTCGGCGCCGTGTCCCTGCTCGCGTTCGGCGGCTTCGCGGGGTTTGCCGCGTCCCCGGCGTACGCCAAGGCGAACTCGAAGGTCACGGTGGTGCACGGGATTCCCGGCCAGCCGGTCGACGTCTATGTCAACGGCAAGAAGACCATTCCGGACTTCCAGCCCGGTAAGGTCGCCGGCCCGCTGAGCCTGCCGGCCGGGGAGTACGACATCGCGCTCACCAAGCCCGGTGACGCGATCGGTGAAGCGCTGCTGACCGTCAACGATGCCAAGGTTCCCGGTGACGCCGACATCAGCCTGGTCGCCCACCTCGACGAGGGCGGCAAGCCGGCCCTGACCCCGTTCGTCAACGACACCAGCAAGCTCGGCGCCGGCCAGGCCCGGCTGATCGTGCGGCACACCGCGGCGGCTCCGGCCGTCGACGTCCGCGCCGGCGGCAAACCGGTCTTCACCGGCGTGACCAACGGCAAGGAAGGCAAAGCCGACCTCGCCGCCGGCACCGTCTCGGCCGACGTGGTGCTGGCCGGCACCGACGACCGGGTGCTCGGCCCGGCCGACCTGGACCTCGAGGAAGGCACCGCGACCATCGTGTACGCGGTCGGCTCCGCCCAGGACAAGTCCCTGGACATCGTCTCGCAGAGCATCGAGGGACTGCACTCCGCGCCGGGCGGCGTGCCCAGCGGGGACGGCGGCGCCGCCGACGGCAACGGTTCGCTGCCCTGGTACGGCGCCGGCGGCGTCGGCATCCTGCTCGCCGTGTTCGGGCTGACCCGGCTGGTCACCGCCCGCCGATGAGTGTCACGCCCGCGGACCGCACGCCCCGGCGCTCGCCGGGGCGTGCCCTGCTGCTGACGGCACTGGGTGTGGTGCTCGCGGTCTCGGCCGCCGTGGTCATCCACCGCGCGCAGCCCCGCGAGGACTTCGGCGCCCCGGCCGTCACCGTCCTGGCGTCGTCGGCGCCTTCCGAGGCGGCCACGAGGGTGCCGGTCGTCGACGGCACCGTGCCGGCGATCACCGCCGTCGACCGGCCGGCTCGGTTACGCATCCCGGATCTCCGCCTGGACGCGGCGGTCGACGCCGTCGGCATCGAGCCGTCGACCGGCGAGTTCGCCGTTCCGCCCAGCGTGGACCGGGTGGGCTGGTACCGATACGGACCGGGCCTCTTCGCCACGGCCGGTTCCATCGTCATCGCCGGCCATGTGGACAGCGCCGCGGAAGGCAAGGGGGCCTTCTTCCGGCTCGGTTCCCTGGACAGCGGGGACCGGATCATCCTCACCGGCGACGGCGGCGAGGAGCGACAGTTCGAGGTGGTGGCCCGGGAACGCTATCGGAAGACGGCCATCCCGTTGCCGAAGTACTTCGCTCGCGACGGCGCCGTCCGGCTTACCCTCATCACCTGCGGTGGCCCGTTCGACGCGGAAACCCGTCACTACCGCGACAACGTCGTGGTGACGGCCGCGGCGCGCCCCTGACGACCGGATCCCGGATCCGGCCGCGACTGTCCTATGAGATCATCCGGCCATGGCAGAGATGGTCGTCCGGCAGATGACGCAGACCGAGTTCGACGACTGGCGCAGCAGGGCGATCAAGGTCTACGCCGAGGAACAGGTGGCGGCCGGCAACTGGGCGGCCGGTGAGGCGGAGCGGCTCGCGGCGGAAGGGCATGACGCCCTGCTGCCGGACGGCTTCGACACCCCCGGGATGCTCTTTCTCCTCGCTCACGACCCGGACGGGAACCGAGTCGGCATCCTCTGGCTCAGCCTCACTCACCCGCGCGGCGTGCCCGACTGCGGCTTCATCTACGACATCGAGGTCGACGAGGCGTACCGCGGGGCGGGTTACGGCCGTGCGCTGCTGACCGCGGCCGAGAACGAGCTGCGCTCCCGTGGGGTGAGATCGCTCGGCCTGAACGTGTTCGGGGACAACACCCCCGCGGTTCGGCTGTACGAGAGCTCCGGCTACCGCGTGGTGACCCAGCAGATGGTCAAGCCCCTCGACTGAGGCTCACGGTGCCTCCTGGAACAGCGCCGGCGGTTGCAGCAACGGTGAGGGCTCCGGGCCCGGGTCGGCGCCGGTGACGATCCCGGCGGCCTGGACGTCGAAACCGGCCGGCCAGCGGGTTTGATCACTGGCCACCGCACCGTCCAGCCGGGCGCCGTCCAGGTCGGCCGCGCTCAGGTCGGCGCCGCGCAAGTCGGCGTCGCGCAGGTCGGCGTCGCGGAACACCGCTGTCCCGGCCCGCGCTTTCCGCAACTGCGCTTTCCGCAGGTCGGCCCGGGTGAAGTCGGCGCCGGTCAGCAGGGACTCGACCAGCAGGGCGCCGCGGCAGTCGGCCAGCACACAGCGTGCCTCGGTGAGGACGGCCCGGCGCAGGCTCGCGTGCCGCAGGTTCACCGACACCAGCGAGGCCCTGGTCAGGTTGGCGGCGAACAGGCTGGCCGACTCCAGGCTCGCCCGGTCGAAGTTCATCCGGTTCAGCCACAGGCCGTCGAAATCGGCTCGGCGCAGGTCGGTCAGGCTCAGGTTGAGCCACGGGTCGGCGCGCTCGAACCGGCCGAGGACGCCGACGCAGGTCAGGGCGAGCTGGCTGTCCGGCGCGCGGGTCTCCAACGGCAGGATCTTGTTGATGTCGGGTTCGGCGGTGGACGACCAGGGCTGGTGGGTGCGCAGGAACGCGGCCATCGTCGAGATGACGGCGTCCCGGTCCCGTTCCGAATGCTCGGCCAGCCGGCGCAGAGCGAGCAGGCCCCCGATCCGTACGTCCTGCTTGTCACTGCCGAGTTGGTCGACGGCCCGGCTGAACTGCCCGGTCAGGTGCCCTTCCTGGGTGATCCGCAGGGTGGCCTGGCTGACCCTCAGCTGACGCCAGGTGGCCAGGGCGCCGAGGAACACCACGATCCCGGCGGTGGTCTGCAACAGCGTGCCCCGCACGTTGTTGATCGCGGTGAGCCGCTCCTGCGCGGTGACCGGCCGCCCGCCCAGGTCGTGGTCGACCACCATGCCCGGCAACAGCACCAGCGCGGCACCCAGCAGTACGACACCCAGCACACCCAGCGGCCAGGCGACGAGCCGACGCCAGCCGTGATCCCCCGCTGTCACGCGGTGAGCCTAATCGATTCCGCGTACGGGTGACGGGCCCTGGCGTGCTCGGCCAGGACCCGTCACCGTGCGTGGAACGGCTCCGCGTCAGCTGACGGTGAGCGCGGTGTCGTCGATGACGAACGACGTCTTCAGCGAGGCGTCCTCGACCCCGGTGAACTTGAGGGTGACGGTCTGCCCGGCGAAGGCGGCCAGGTCGTACGAGCGCAGGGTGTACCCGCCGGCGTTGAGGTTGGAGAACACCTGCAGCGTGGTGGTGCCGACCTGCACCGTCAGCTTGTCGTACTGGCTGGTGGTGGTCGTCTCCGCCGTGCTGATCTTCAGGTAGAACGACAGCGCGTAGGAGCTGCATCCGCTGGGCAGGGTCACCGACTGGGACAGGGTGTCGGTGTGTGACGAGCCGTAGCCGTCGAGATAGGCGTCGCGGGTGCCGGTTCGCGGCGATCCGTCACCGGTGTTCGCGCCGATGACTCCGGACGTGGCGGTCCACGGTGTGGTTCCGGATTCGAAGCCGGGATTGCCGAGCTTCTGTCCGGCGCCGGTGCAGCCGCCGGTCCCGGTGACCGTCAGTGTGTACGAAGCGCTGTGGGTCACCGAGCCCGCTCCCGTCACCGTGATGGTGTACGAGCCGGGAGCGGCGGCCGTGGTGGTCGCGACGGTCATGGTCGACGATCCGCCGGAGGTGACCGTCGCCGGGCTGAAGCTCACCGAGACACCCGCGGGAGCGCCGGAACTGGTCAGCGTGACGGTCTGCGCGCTGCCCGCGGTGGTCGCGGTGTTCACGGTGGCCGTGGCCGAGGAGCCCGGGTTCACCGAGCCCGCGCTCGGGCTGAGCGACACCGAGAAGTCGTTGGCCGTCGGCGTGCCGGTGGTGAGGGTCCAGAGGGCGTATTCCTCGGCGTTGGCCCACCGGCCCAGCGACGTGCTGTTGACGTTCGACGGGTACGAGTCGCAGGCCTTGTGGTAGCAGGAGTCGTACGCCTGCCCGGCGGTGCCGCCCCACTTGGTCACCTGGGCGCTGGTCTTCGTGTAGCTGGCCCCGGTGGAGTTGATCGACGACGGGATGCCGGCGTTGCGGAACGAGCCGTCGTCGCTGCAACACTCGGTGGACGTCTCGGTGGGTACGTTGATCGAGGTGAAGTACTCGCGCAGCTTCACGGCGATCGCGTCGGTGCCCGTCACGAAGTAGCCACCGTTGGTGGACGCGACCATGTCGAAGGTGCCGTACGCCTTGATCGCGGTCTTCTGGGCCGAGGTCAGCGAGTTGACGTAGAACTTGGAGCCGATCAGGCCCTGCTCCTCGCCGGCCCACCACCCGAACCGGAGGTGGTTGGTCATGGTCGGATTGTTCGCGGCCAGCGTGAGCGCGGCCGCCAGGAGGGTGGCCGAACCGGAGCCGTCGTCGTTGATGCCCGGCCCGGCTGACACGCTGTCGGAGTGGGCACCGAACATGTAGGTCTTGCTGGTGTCGCCGCCCGGCCAGTCGGCGATGATGTTCTTCGCCGAGCCGCTGCAGGTGGTGCAGGTCTGCACGGTGACGGTGAAGCCTGCCGCTTGCAGTTTCTGCTGGAGATAGGTCGTCGTCGCGGTGTGCCCCGACGTGCCGGTGGCCCGGTTGCCGCCGTTGCTGGTGGCGAAGGTCTGTAGTTGTTGCAGGTGGGCGTTGACGTCGGCGACATTGACGGTCGGCGGTGCGGCCAGCAGGGAAGTGTCGGCCGAGGCCGCCGCCGGCAGAGCGCCGACCGCCATCGTTGCCGCGACGAAAACAGCTAGGGCAGGTCTTGCCGTCACCGTTCTGAGTCTCATGAGGGGCTCCTAGGGTCGAGGCCGATGTGCGGCCCGCCGTAGGAGAACAGGAGTTCACCACCCAGCACAAGATATTGAAACACTTATATCTTTAGTTACAGGCGGTGCCGTCACCGTCGGGGTCGAGGTTTTGCACGTCGCGACCGGCCACCTTCAGGTCGGTGAAGCCGTGCGCCGCGAGCCAGGAGCAGGCATCCGTGACGCCGGCCGGAAAGGTCAGCGGGACGCATTGGGTGGGGGTGCCGTAATTGTGGTCGCAGCCGTCGGCGAAGGCCGGGACCTTCACCGGAGCGGTCGGCGACTTCTTCGCGGGCAACGGACTTGCGGTGGCCCCGTCCGCGAAATGCTGGACGAACGGGGCCGGCGAGGCGGCGGGCGCGACAGCCGGCGGCGTCGTCCCGGCCGGCTCCACGGCCGGCTTCACGGCCGGGGCCGCCGACCGTGAGGCCGCGGTGGGCGAGGGGAACGGCCACGTCGAATCGGTGATGGCGGGCGCGGCGGCAGCCACCGGTGACGGCGTGTCGAGGCCCGCCCGGACGAGCGCCACCAGCACCGCCGCGGCGGCCGCCACCAGGGCGGCCACCGCGGTGAGCGTCGTGATGCGTCGGAGGGTCATCCGACGTGGACCCACTGCGCGACCGACGGGACGCCGTTCGTGCCGACCACGAAGAGCATGTACCAGCCGGGTGGGGCGATGTTCGGGTTCGAGGTCAGGTTGAGGCCGATCGTTGCGCCGTTCACCGACATCGGCAGGTCGACGAAACGCTGGTTGGGGTCGCTGGAATGGGTCACCGCCTCGGGGCGGATCAGCTCCGCCTTGAGGATCGGGCCGTCGACCGTGATGGTCCGGGTCGACCCGTACGCCCACTGATTCGAGGACACGCTCAGGATCTGCGGCCGGGCGCCCTGGAACAGATACGGCGGCGAGTAGACCGACAGGCGCATGTCGAACGAGCCGTTGCCCGGGTTGTCGCCGACCGCCATCACCCGCCCGTCAGGCAGCAGGAACGCCGACGAGTGATAGGTCCGCGGCACCGGATCGGTGGCCATCCCGGGTGTGAACGTGTTGGTGGCCGGGTCGTACATCGACGCTTCGTACACCGGGTCGGCGCGGTTGTGCAGGCCGCCGCCGGTCTCGAAGACCTTGCCGTCCGGCAGCAGCACGGCCGAGACATACATCTTGCCCGTCGGAAGCGGCGGGCCGGCCGTGTAGACCGGGTTGGCCTGCTTCAGATCGATCACGTCGGTGAGCGCGTTGGCGTCCGGGTTGCTGTCGATGTTCCCGCCGCCCATCGTGAGCACCTTCTGATCCTGCGCGGGCGGGAGAAGCACGCTCATCGACTGATCCCGCTCGTCCTTCCTCTGCAACCCGCTGACCGGCGTAATGGAAGAGGTGTCGTAGTTGTAGATCGACGCCCCGGTCCCCGGCAGCCCGTTCCCGAACACGTGACTGCCCGAATAGAACAACCGCCCGTCCTGCATCAGGATCATCGACGGATACAGGCCCCAGAAGTTCCACGTCTGGTGCGCCTCGTCGAGCCCGAGCCAGCGCTGCTCGGCGTTCGAGAAATACTGGGTGGCCACCGTCCCGGACGAATCCTCGCCGAGCCCACCCAGCGAGATCACGTCCCCGTTCCCCATCACCGTCGCCGACGGATACCACGAGCCGGCGGTCATGTCGTTGACCCGGGTGTACGCATTGGTGGCCGGATCGAAGACGTACGAATTCCTCAGTCCCTCATAACCGTGGCTGCCGTCCGCCGCCGGATAATCCTTGTTCCCGCCCATCACCAGCACCCGCCCGTCCGGCAGCTGCACGTGCCCGGAGCAGAACAGATCGGCGGGTGTCGCCACATTGGTGAACGTCCCGCTGCTCGGGTGATAGACCGCCGTCTTGAAGGTCTTGGCGGCGAAGTCGTCCGGATTGTTGCCGGACCCGGCCACCAGCAGCACGTCCCCATTACGCAGCACCACCGAGTGAATGCCGCGCACCGGAGAATCGAACGGCATGACCGCCCAGGTGCCCTTGGTGCACGCCGCTCCCGCGCTGCACGACGTCCCGGCCGCCGGGGCGGTCACGTCGTTCACCGCGTAGTCGTCGGTCTGCAAGGTGCCGACCCCGTAGATGGTGACGCCCCAGACGATCTGGTCCGTGCCGACCGGCACCTCCGGCGTCCGGACCGTCTTCTGTGTCCAGGCCGAGGTCACCGGCAGCGTCGCCAGGTCGGTCCAGTACACCCACCCCTGCGCCACGTCGTGCCGGAACATCGTGATGACCGTGTTCGCGGTCGTCGTCTTGTACCAGACCGACAGGTCGTATTGATGGTGCGGCGTGACGTTCGGCGCGCACGACGGGTTCTCCAGCATCATCGCCTTGCGGTCGCCGTTCGGCGCGGTGGCGAGCGTGATCTGCATGGCGTTGGCGCCGGTGTGTCCGGGACCGGTCAGCCCGAAGGTGAAGCTCTGGTCACCCCACCCCGACTTCTCCCAGCACACCGGGAACCCGTTCGCGTCGAGTTTCTCCAGGCCCGGGTTGGCGATCAGGTTGGCGCTCGCCTGCGCCGCGGCCGGCACGGTCGCGGCGATCACCGCGAGGAGAACGACGATGAGGGTACGAGCGATCTGCTTGCGGTTGGTGTCACTCAGCAATGGTCGTGGGGCGGTCACGCCGTCACCGTCTTCAACACCCGCGCCCGATAGATGACCTTGTCGGAGATCAGGAACCGAGCCACGAACGAGATCACCAGCGTGATCAGGCTCGCCCAGAGCACCCCGAGGTGCGCGCCGTCGACCAGCAACGCCAGCAGCGGGATCCGCAGCAGCAGGTCCACGTTGCCGAGCAGGAAGAATCGGCTGATCCGGCCCCAGAAGCTGCGGTGCGCCCGGCGCGAGCGGTAGAGCAGCGTGTCGGTCAGGGTGAAGTTCCACCCGACCGCCACCTGGTTCGCCAGCACCGCCGCCGGCAGGTAGTGCACGCCGGCCAGGTCGTTGAGCACCCACAGCGCGATCAGGTTGGGCAGCAGTCCGGAGACACCGATCAGGCCGAACATCAGCATCCGGGCCCGCTGGGTGCCGAACCGCAGCATCCCGAGATGCTTCATGAACCGGACGCCCTCGGCCATCGACGACTTGGACTCGCCGGCGTGCCGTGGCTGGAAGGAGTACGGCACCTCGACGATCCGGCCGGGCCGGTTGCGGACCACCAGCTCCAGCAGGATCTTGTAGCCCAGCGGACGCAGCTCCTCGACCTCCAGCGAGCTGGTCCGGATCGCGAACAGCCCGCTCATCGGGTCGCTCACCTGCAACAACGAGTTCCGGAAGATCAGTTTGGTCACCGCGGTCGAGCCACCCGAGACGAGCCGCCGATACCCGCCGGACAGGCCGTCCCGGTTGCCGCCACCCGCATAGCGGCTGCCGACGACCAGGTCGGCGCCGTCCCGGGCGCCCGCCCCGATCAGGGTGGGCACGATCTCCGGCGGGTGCTGGAGGTCGGCGTCCATCACCACGATCCACTCGCCGCGGGCCAGCCGCATGCCCTCGACCACCGCGCCGCCGAGCCCGCCGACGCCGTCCTCACGGTGGTGCACGGTCACCGGGATCGGGCAGCTCAGCGCCGCCTCGGCGATGACCTCGGGGGTGTCGTCGGTGCTGTCGTCGACGAAGACGATCTCGGTCTCGTCGGCCGGCAGCGCCGCGGTGAGCCGGGCGAGCAGGGTGACGATGTTGTCCCGCTCGTTGAAGGTCGGCACCACGATGGTCTGCCGCAACGCGGTCCGCACGGGCAGCTCGCCGATGGTCCCGCGCATCGTCGCGCGCACCTTGCCGGCCCGGGCCTGAGCCGCCGAATCCGACGCCGGCGAATCCGAAACGGGCGAATCCGACACGGGGGAGGCCGACACGGGTGAGGCCGAGGCGAGCTCGGCTGGGTCGCTGGTGACGGTCATGCGGTAGCTCCCTTGTCCACACGGCGGATCTCGATCTGGCCGTCCTGTGGGCCGAACGAGGCGATCACGGTCGAGTTCGTCAGCAGGGTCCGTACGGTGGGAAGGCTGTTCGGGTCCTGGCGCATGGCCGGCGTCGACACGACGTAGTCCACGTCCCGCCAGCCACCGGGCAGCCGCTCGGCGACCGCCGAGTCAAGATCGATCTTGTAGAACCAGATGACCCGGTCGGGCGGGTATCCGGCGTCCACACAGTCGAGCCAGAGCACGTCGTCGACCACCACGGTCGCGCCCTCCCGGCCCGGCAACCGGTCGCGGATGTAGTCGGCGGCCTGCGCGTACGGCGCGTTGTCGTTCGTGGTCAGCGCCCGCTGATCACCCACGTACCAGCGCGGCGCCACCACCGCGACCGACAGCGAGATCGCCGCGCCGAGCACCGCCCACCGCCACCAGACCTGCACCGGAGGCAGGGCGGCGACGACACTGCCGATCACCCCGGCGATCGCGATCGCGAAGAACGGCAGGACCTGAACGACGTACATGGCCGGGAGGTAACCGCCCGGCCGCAGGGCGACCACGACGAGGACGGCGCCGGCCAGGGCGATCGGCCGCACCTGGCGCAGCGCGAGACCGGCGAAGCTGGCCACCGCCCCCGCGATCAGGATCACCGCGTCGTAGTAGAGCCACGAGTGCAGCAGCGACGACGCCCCCGAACCGGCCGTGAAGACGCTGCCCGACCCCGAGCGGGACCCGAGCTGGAACTGCCACGCGCCGATCAGCGAGACGTGCCCCGGACCGGGGAACAACTCGCCGCGCAGCACCGCGTAGAGCGGATAGAAGCAGCCGACCAGCACGAGACCGCTGGCGAAGGCGCCGATCGCCCACGGCCGGGTCGAGCTGCGGGCCGCGTTCTGCCACAGGGCCAGGATCACGGCCGGCAGGATGACGAGGATCGTCTCCTTCGACAGGACGGCGATCGCGGCCGCGGCGCCGGCCGCCGCGAAGTGCCACAGATGCTTGCGCGGCGACAGCGCCAGCGCGAACGCCCCGAGCATCCAGACGACCGCGAACGAGTCGAGGTAGATCTGCCGCCCCATGGTCAGGTAGAGCGGCGACAGACCGTAAGTGATCAGGGCGAGCGAGGCCGCCCAGCGCGGCAGGCCGATGCGCCGGCTCACCAGGTAGACCAGCAGCAGCCCGGCCGCCTGGACCGGCAGCATCGCGATCCGCCCGGCGGCCACCGCGGTCAGCCCGGGGGCCAGCCAGGCCGGGATCCACGCGAGTCCGGCCAGCTGGATCCAGGCCAGCGGCGGATGGTCGTACCAGTAGGTGTAATGCGCCAGCCCGCGGCCGTGCTGCACGGCCCAGGCCTGCGCCAGATAGGTGCCCTCGTCGTCGCTGGCCGTCGGGAACCCGGTGATGTTCCAGGCCAGCAGCGCCACGATCACCGCGGTCAGACCCAGCGCGATGACCAGGTCCGCTTTCGGCTTCCGGTCCTTCTTGCGTACGCCGTCAGCCGCGTCCGGGACGGCGGGCAGTGGCGCGGCGAGCTCGATCGTGGTCATGCGGGCGTCACCTCACGCAGGTGGGCGCCGACGTGGGAGGTCAGCTCCCAGTTGCGCCGGCCGGTGTACTCGCGCCAGACGGCACGCAGCGCTGCCACGGCCAGGACGATGGCGTACGGAAAAGCTCCGATGATCAAACGGGCGTAGTGGTGCCACTTGATGGACAGCCGGTATTCCTTGCCGAAGTCGCGCAGGCCGATCACCTGGAACATCAGGGTGGCCACCATCGGCAGCACCGGCAGGAACGTGAACAGGGCGACGAGCACGGGCAGCTCCGCCCAGATCGCGATCGCGACGCCGATCGGGATGACCACACCGGAGAAGGCCTGGATGAACGGGCCGGTCAGCGTGTACCGGGCCAGCAGGCGCTGGCGCATCGCGGGCAGCCGCCGCCACTCACCCTTGCGCAGCACCTGGAGGAAGCCCTGGTGCCAGCGGGTGCGCTGCTTGAGCAGGCCGTGCAGCGAGTGCGGCGTCTCCTCGCGGGTGACGATCGTCGAGTCGTAGGCGACGACCACCTTGGACCCCCGGCTCGACAGGCGCACGCCCAGGTCGCAGTCCTCGGCCAGGCAGGTGCCGTCCCAGCCGTTGGCCTTGCGCAGCACGTCGGTGCGGACGAAGACGGTGTTGCCGCCGAGCGGGATGAAGCCCTTCTTGGCGTGCAGGTGCAGCCGGCTGCGGAACCAGAAGAAGTACTCCAGGCAGTTGTGCAGGCTGTACCAGCTGGAGTGGAAGTTGATCAGCTGGACACCGCCCTGCACCACGTCGGCGCCGGTCGCGCGGAACGCGTGGTCGACGTGCTCCAGCAGCTCGGGGTGCACCTGGTCCTCGGCGTCGAACACGCCGACGACGTCACCGCGGGCGTACGGAAGTGCGGTGTTGAGCGCCCGGGGCTTGTTCTTCACCTCGTTGTGGTCGGTGACCACCAGGATCCGGCCCGGCGCCGTGCCCGCCACCCGGTGGGCCACCTCGGCGGTCTCCGGGTCGTCGTGCCCGACGATGATGATGATCTCGAAGGCCTCGTGTGTGGACTGGAGCAGCCGCTCCACTGTGTGCTCCAGGACAGCCTGTTCGTGCCGGGCCGGAACCAGGAGCGAGAAGGTCAGGTGTTGTTCCCCGTCCGGCGGCGCGAATCGCGTGGCGGCCAGGGTCTCCGGCGTGCGCCAAGCGTGCATCGTCCACCACAGCGTGACCGCTGCGAATGCCGAGAGAACCACCGAGACGAAAACCATGACGGCGGCAGCCAATGTCCTATGCCTCTTCCCGCAAATCGGCGGGCCCCACCCCCGCCGTTCGGAAAGGACCCTAACTGTCGGAGGACCATGCCTTTCAAGTCCGCTGTCGACTATTTTGCAGTGCGCGCTGAAGCGTTTTCGAAGCCGAAACGCTGCGGCAACACCAACTCGGACATGCCGGAAATGGCAGGCCAGGAGTGTTTTTCGAGTCCGAGAAGGACGGTTGATGTCAGGAATGTTTCGGATGGTGCCGCGCGCTATTCCTGCCGAAACATTCCGCCATTGTGGAACGCATCCCGCCGGACGGTCGACCGGAAGTGGTGTCCAGCGAGTCAGCCGGCCGCGGGTCGCATGTGGTGCGCGGCGACGCGTGCGGGATATCGTCGCCTTCGTTCACGTCGCGCCACGCGGTGGCTTGGGAGGATCGGTGCATCCGTTCGACCTGCACGGCCGCCGCGCCGTGGTGACCGGCGCCGGCCGTGGCCTGGGACAGGCCATCGCGCTCGGGCTCGCCCGGGCCGGCGCCGACCTGCTGCTGCTCGGCCGGCCGGGGAGCCAGTCGGGCACCGTCGAGCAGGTCGCCGGCCTCGGCCGCGACGTGGTGGCCGTCGACCTCGACGTCAGCGATCACGATGCCGTCGAGCGGGTCGCCGCCGGGATCAACCGCGACCACCGGGTGGACATCCTGGTCAACAACGCCGGCATCATCGAGCGCGAGGACTCGGTGGACGTCAGCCGGCACTCGTGGAACCGGGTGCTGGACGTCAACCTGAGCGGTCTGTTCCTGCTGTGCCAGGCGTTCGGGCGGCCGATGACCGAGCGTGGACACGGCAAGATCGTCAACGTCGCCAGCCTGCTCTCCTTCCAGGGCGGCATCCGCGTCGCGTCGTACGCCGCCAGCAAGCACGGCGTCGCCGGGATCACCAAGGCCCTGGCGAACGAGTGGGCGCCCCTCGGCGTGCAGGTCAACGCCATCGCGCCGGGCTACATGGCCACCGACAACACCACCGCGCTGCGCACCGACCCGGACCGGGCCCGATCCATCCTCGAACGCATTCCCGCCGGTCGCTGGGGAGAGGGCGCCGACATCGCCGGTGCGGCCGTCTTCCTGAGTTCCCCCGCCGCCGACTACGTCAACGGCCACGTCCTGGTCGTCGACGGTGGCTGGATGGCCCGCTGACCGAGCTGTCCGGCTCAGGCCGAGGCGGCCTCCCACACGAAGCCGTCCGGGTCGGCGCCCGGCGCGCCGCCACCGATCACCACCCGGTGTGACCCGGTGCCGTCCACCGGCACTCCGGCGGCCTTGGCCAGCGCCTTCCGCTTCAAGAGCGACATCTTTACGGTACGCGCGGGGGCCTTGAACTCGACGTACCTGCTCCCGAAGCTCCGGCCGACGGTGAAGCCGCCGGCGACGTAGTGGCGCTTGGCGGCGGCCACGTCGGCCACGCCCAGCTGGAGGACGATGTCGTCGATCTCCGTGGAGGCCGGGGCGGTGTTCTTCTTCGACGGGGACGCGACCGTCACGACAGTGCCGTCCGGGGCCCGGACGACGCCGCCGTATCCGAACAGGGACTTCTCAGCCGGCTTCACGATGGTGGCGCCGGCGGCCAGGGCGGCGTCGACGAGTGCGTCGACGTTCGCCGGCTGGGAGACGACCAGCGACAGGGTGAAACCGCGGAACCCGGTGGTCGGCGCGTCCGAGGCGCGGACGCGGACCCAGGCGCCCAGGCCGAGGACGTCGGTGTAGAAGGTCTCGGCGGCGGCGGGGTCGGCGACTTCGAGGGTGATGTGCTCGATGCTTGTCATGACGTGGTTTCCTCTCGGTGGGTGGTGGTCAGCGCTGGAGGAGGCCGAGGACGTTGCCGTTCGGGTCCTCGACGATGGCGGCGAGCCGGCCGGCGCCGACATCCTTGGCGCCCTGCCGGGTGAGCCAGCCCGCCGCGACGGCCGCGTGCAGGGTCGCGGGCACGTCGTCGACGTGGCAGTAGTTCACCGGGCCGGTCATCCCGTGGTTGTGGCCGTTGGGGTCCAGGCCGATCTCCTGGTCCCCGACCCGGAAGCCGACGTAGTACGGCTCGTCCGCGTAGGGCTCCACGCCCAGCACCGCCCGGTACAACGCGCTGGCAGCCGGCAGATCGCGTACCGGAATGATGATCGTCTTGATGGACATGCGGAAAGCTTGCCGCCGGTGGGGTGCCGCGAACATCCGTGCTGACCACGGAGACCACCCCGTAGACGCGGTACGCGAGAATGACCCGCGTGTCGAAGCAGCCAGCCACGCCGGGGATCTCGCCCCGGGAAGCCGAGATCCTGGCCCTGGTCGGGGAGCACCGGACCAACGCCGAGATCGGCGCCCAGCTGTTCATCTCGGTGCGCACCGTGGAGACACACGTGTCGTCGCTGCTGCGCAAGCTCGGCGCGGCCGACCGTCGCGAGCTCGCCGACCGTGCCCGGCCGGCACAGCGGTCCGCCGTCCTGCCGGCGCCACTGAGCGCGTTCGTCGGCCGCGTCCGGGAACGCGAGGCGCTGCGCGCGGCGGTCACCACGCGTCGCCAGGTCACCGCGGTCGGGCCCGGCGGGGTGGGCAAGACCCGGCTGGTGCTGTCGGTGGCGGCCGATCTGGGCGGGGCGTTTCCGGACGGGGTGTGGTTCGTCGACCTGGTGCCGGTCACCGACCCGGCGATGGTGGCGGCGGCGGTCGCGACCGCGCTCGGCGTCGGGGAGCAGCAGGGCCGGAGCCTCGGTGACTCGGTGGTGGCGGCGCTCGCCGAGCGGCGGGCGCTGCTGGTGCTGGACAACTGTGAGCATGTGACCGACGGGGTGGCGCCGTTCCTGGAGCGGCTGCTGGCGCGGTGCCCGCAGGTGAGCGTGCTGGCCACCAGCCGGGCGCGGCTGATGGTGCCGTTCGAGTGGGTCTACCCGGTGCCGCCGCTGTCTCTTGGCGGGGCGCCCTCCCGCGACGGGTCGCCCTCCCGTGACGGGTCGCCCTCCCGTGACGGGTCGCCCTCCCGTGACGGGTCGCCCTCCCGTGACGGCTCTCCGTCCCGTGACGGCTCTCCTTCCGGCGACGGCCCTCCTTTCGGTGACGGCTCGCTCTTTCCCGAGGGCGAGCCGGACGCGGTCGCGCTGTTCCGGGACCGGGCTGCGGCGGTGGGCTGGACCATCGAGGGTGAGCAGGTGGCACAGGTCGCCGACCTGTGCCGGAAGCTGGACGGCGTGGCGCTGGCGATCGAGCTGGCCGCCGCGCGGCTGCCGACGCTGGGGCTCGACGGGCTGGTGGCCGGCCTCTCCGACCATCTGCGGCTGCTCGTCGGTGGATACCGGGCCGACGATCGGCACCGGTCGGTGCGGGCGATGCTCGACTGGAGTCAGGCGCTGCTCAGCGGGGACGACCTGGCGCTGCTGCGGCGGATCTCGGTCTTCGTCTCGCCGTTCACCGCCGCCGCCGCTGCTGCCGTGGCCGGGTTCGATCCGCTGGCGCCCGGGCACGTCGCCGACGGCCTGGCGCGTCTCGCCGATCAGAGCCTGCTGAGCGTGACCGCGTCGGCGGGTGGGACCCGCTATCGGGTCCTGGAGACGATCCGGCAGTACGGGACCGAGCAACTCGCCGCGGCCGGCGAGCGGGAGGCCGCGCCGGCCCGGCACCTGCGCTGGTGCCTGGAAGTCGCCGAGGAGCTGGCAGCCTCGGGGGAGGAGGGCTGGCGAGTCAGGTTCGACGCGGTGGCCGACGACTTGCGGGCGGCCCTGAGCTGGGCGGCCGAGCGGCCCGACCGGCGTGCCGACGCGCACCGGCTGGCTCTGCTGCTCGGGCGGCTGGCCTTCGACCGCAACCTGATCGGCGAGTCCCAGCAGCGGTACGAACAGGCCGCCGCCCTCACCGAGGACCCCGCGGCGCTGCGTCTGGCGGCGAGCGTGGCCGCGTGCCGGATGCGCGGCGACGACGCCTACCGGTTGTGGCGGGCCGCTGCCGAGGCGGCCGGCGAGACGCCCGGCGCGGCGCGGGATCTCGCGACCGCGACCACCACGTTCTTCCGGAAGTCCGGGGCCTTCGTCCAGCGCCCGCCGCGCGAGGAGGCGGCCGCGCTGCTCGACCGGGCGCGGGAGCTGGCCGGGGACGACCTCGCCGCGCAGGCCGCGATCGCTCTCGCCGACTGCGCCGCCGCAAGCTACGCGTTCTTCGCCGAGCGGCCCGCGGCGACGCCGAACCAGGGAGAGCGAGCCGCGGCGACGCCGACCGAGGGGGAGCGGGCTGCGGAGGCCGCGGCACGGATGACCGCGCTGGCCGAGCGTGCCGTGGACCTGGCCCGCCGCCTCGACGATCCGCTCGCCGAGTGCGCCGCCCTGTTCTCGCTGATCGGGGCGCGACGCCGCGTGGGCGACGAGGCCGCCGCCGCAGCCGTCGCCCGTCGCCGCGTCGAGCTGCTGGAGCACCTGCCGCTCACCCCGGACATCGCGGACGAGCTGATCGACGCGCTCCTGATCGCCACCGCCACCAGCATCGGCACCGGCGACCTGGTGGCGGCCCACCGCTGGGGGCAGCGGCTCCGCGACCTGCCACTGCTGGCCGAGGCCGGGCACGTCGCGACGTCCCGGCTCCTGATGGCCGACGCCCTCGCCGGCCACGACACCGACGTGCTCGCGGCGAGCGGCCGGTTCCTCGACGGCTGGACGCGGGCGGGCCGCCCGCAGGCCCGCAACTTCGGCCCGGCGGCCGCCGCTGTCGCCCTGGTCCACGATCTGCGGGGCGACCGGGCGGCCCGGGACGAGTGGTTCGCCGTCCTGGACCGGATGGGCGTCACTGCCGAGGACCGGGCCGGTTACAGCCCCGCCTTCGAGGCCATCGCCCTGCTCCACCACGGGGAGCCGGCGCTCGCCCTGGAACGACTGGACGCCCCGGGCGCGTGGCGCATCGGAATCCTGAAGCAGTGGCACGTCGCCCTCCGGGTGGAGGCCGCCGTGCTGTCCGGCCACCCCAAGGCCGCCGACCTGCTGACCGAGACCCGCCCGATGGTCGCCGGGAACCCGATCGCCGGCGCGCTCCTCGACCGGGCCGCCGCCCTGCTCGACGACGATGGGGAGGGCATCCGCGCCACCGCCGCCGCGTTCGAGGCCGCGGGCTGTCCCTACCAGCAGAAACGGGCGCTCCTGCTGGCGGATGCCGGCTGAGAGGGAGGCACCGGCAGGAACGGATGCTCCCGCCGGTGGTCTCGGCGGGAAGGACTACGAAGCGTCCTTCTTCTGGTAGTTCTTCCAGGCGCCGTTGGCGTAGCCGCCGGACGCGAAGCCGCGGCGGACCGTGACCTTGATCCGGTCGATGCCGCCGACCAGGTCCGGGTCGCCGATGGTGAAGCCGAAGCAGCGGATCCCGAAATCGTCGACGGTGTCGTTCGCCGAGCGGGTGGTGCTGTCGATCTTGGTGCTGCCGGCGTAGGCCTCGAAGACGACGCCGGTGAAGTCGGCGCCGGCGAAGTTGTCGTAGACGCAACCGTCGATGCCGGCGGTGCGGTTGTACCAGGTGATCGTGGCGGCGACGTAGTTGGAGCAGGTGCCGTCCCCGATCGGCGGACCGCACTGGTCGACCTCGGAGGTGGCGGCGAAGGCGGCGGTGGGGGCGGCGAACACACCCAGCGCCGCGGCGGCGACACCGGTGGCGACGAGCGTGTGGAACTTCTTCATGCCGAAGGCTCCCTTCGAGGGGAAGAGATGATCTTCCCCGTGAGTGGGCCCATCGGATCATGACCGTCCACCGTGGTCAATGGCCGGACCCCCGGAGAGGGTCCGGCCACCTCAAGGTTTACGGGAAGTTCACGAGGTACGAATTGGTGTTGCTGGAGTTCGCCGCGGCGCCGGTGTTGTTGATGATGTGCGAGATGGTGCCCACCCCGCCCAGCGACACGATCGCCATGTTGTGGAACTTCACCCCGGCGACCGCGGGGACCTCGAAGGCCCGGGCCGACGCCACCGAGTTGTTGACGTTGAAGTAGCAGTAGCTGCCCAGGCCCCAGGCCTCGAACGTGGTGACCCCGGAGGCCACCTTGATCGCCGGGTAGCCGTTGGCCGACCCGTTCATCCAGGCGGCCTGGTTCGGCGGGTCGTACGGCATCTCGTTCTGGAAGAAGATGATCTTCCCGTTGGCGCCGTTCCAGACCACCTCGTTCTTCTGGTAGTGCTCGACGAACAGGCCGGTGGCCAGCACGTTGTCACCGTTGACGGTGAGCCCGTTGTCGGCGGTGTTGACCGTCCAGCCGATCCCGGCGCCGTGGTCGGCCCGCCACGCCCAGGTGTGGTCGACGATCGTGTTGTTGGTGTTCACCACCAGGCTGTTGGTGGCCTTGCCGGCAACCATGCCGCCGATCCGGAAGAACACGTCCTGCACCGTGGCCGGGTTCGCCGCGTGCGACACCGCGGTCTTGGCGAGGCCGACCTTGAGCAGCGTGTCGCTGTTGGTGGTGCCGGCGTCGAAGAGCAGGCCCTTGAGCCGCACGCCGTCGACGTCGGCGACGTCCATCGCGTTGACCCCGTTGTCCGGGATGATCGTCGGGTAACCGATGCCGAGCACGACCGTGTTCGCCTTGGTCACGTGCAGGGTCTGGTTCACGTGGTAGATGCCCGGCGTGAAGAAGACGTTGCAGCCGTTGGCGAGCGCGGTGTTGATCGTCGCGGCGGAGTCGCCCGGCTTCGCCACGAAGAAGGTGCTCATCGGCAGCGAGCTGCCGGGCGTGCTGCCACCCGCCCAGCTCGGCCCGCTGGCGTTGGTGCGCAGCGAGGGCAGGAAGACCCGGTACTTGCCGGCCGAGTCGAGGTACAGGTACGGCACGTCCCGCGAGATCGGCGTGGTGCCCAGCGTGGTGTACCGCGGCCCGGCGGCCGGGTTGGTGTTGAAGTTGTTGGCCGGGGCGCCGTTGGTGCCGGAGAACACCATGTTCCAGTTCGAGCCGCTCCACGAGCCGAGCGTGCTGTCCTTGGTGTACCACTGCTGCTGCGAGGCCGACTCGGCGTTCCCGTCGATCTTCGAGTCGGAGATGTACCCGCCGCTGGCCCAGCCGTAGCTGGCCGGGAAGAGGTTCAGGCCGCCGATCACGTGCATCCGGCGGTACGGCGCGGCCTGCGCCACCGCCCAGCGGTTCGTGCCGCCGAGCGTGTTGATCGACAGGTTCTCGGCCGACCGCCAGAAGTTCTGCGTGGCGTTGCCGGCGTCGCTGGCGTTGAACGCGTCGACGGTGACCGCGCCGTTGATGCGTACGTCGTCGGGGTTCTGCCCGAGCCCGAGGATCGAGGTGTTGAAGCCGATGTTCGCGCCGACCGCGTACGGCGTGGTGCTCGGCTTGAACACCAGCGCGTCGCGCCGGGTGCCGAACTGCGCCGACTGCGTGTCCTTCTGCGCGTTGAACACGCTGTCCAGCGACGACTGGATGGCGGCGTCCGACATCGAGTGGTCGTAGATGTGCACGTTCGGCCCGAAGTCCGGGGTGTCGGAGTAGGTCGGGCAGGTGCCCGGCGTCGTCGTCGTGACGGTGAACTTCTGCGCGCCGGTGCCATTGCAGTCCCAGATCTGCAGGCGGGTGCCGTTGGCGGTGGCGCCGCTGGGTGAGTCCATGCAGCGGCCGGACTGCGGGTTCTTCAGGCTGCCGTCGGCCTGCTGGGTCCACTGCTGCGCGCCGGTGCCGTTGCAGTCCCAGAGCTGGAGCTTGGTGCCGTTGGCGGTGCCGCCGCTGGTGATGTCCAGGCAGCGGCCGATGGTGGTGAGCGCGGTGCCGCTCCACGTCCAGTGCTGGTCGGCGGCGGTGGCCTGGCAGTCCCAGAGCTGGACCGCGGTGCCGTTGACGCCGGTGTCGTCGCCGCTGACGTCGACACATTTGCCGCCCGGCCCGGCGATGGTGTTACCGGCGACGGCGGCTGCCGAGGCGGGGGTGCCGACGCCGAGGGCGGCGATCACCAGCAGCGCCGATGCCGCGATGAGCACGCGGCGGCGTGGTCGAAGGACAACGTTCATGTGCCGTCCTGCCTACGAGGAGGGGAGGGCGCCCTGGGAGAGGGAGAGAGCGCTCTCAGGAAAGTTTCATCAATGTTTCATCGACGTGAATTGCTGTCAAGCAGGGAGGCGCTCATCCGGACGGGGTGGTTCCGGGACGGCGCCGCTCGGGCAGCCTGGACGGATGGGCGGCGAGCGGATGGGACGAGCGGCGGCGGCCCTCGTGCTCGCGATCGTCCCCGGGTTCGGCACCATCGACGGCGGCGGCCAGCACCGGGAACACGAGCGGATCACCCGCGCCGCGGTCGCCTGCCGGACCGCCGCCGAGCACGGCGCCGCGTGCTTCGCGCCACGGTCGATGGACCAGCTCGCCGGCCACGAGCGCAAGTTCGGCGGCGTCGGTTCCCCGGACAGCACCGAGATCTCCGACCCGGCCGCGCACTGCGACGACGCCGACTACCTCGCCGGTGGCTACCCGCGCACCCGCGACCAGGCCACCGCGGCGCTGCTGCGCTGCGTCGACCACCTGCGCGGCCGCTTCACGGAGGCGGTCCGGGCCGCCGGCGGCGTGCTCGACGACGACGGCCGGATCATCGACGCGCAGGTCGATCTCGGCACCGACTGCGAGCTGTCCCCGAAGGCCGAGCCGCGGGCCAAGTGCAAGGCGCTGGAGGCCTTCGGCCGCGCGCTGCACGGCGCCCAGGACTTCTACTCACACAGCAACTGGTCCGACGAGGCCGACCCGGACCGGCAGCCCGGCGCCGACAACCCGCCGGGTCTGGACCTGCCCGCCCCGAGCGCGGTCCTCGACCTGCGTGGCACCGGCAAACCCACGGTGCCCGGCGAACTGTCCACCGGCTGCTTCGTCCTCGACGACAGCATCCCCGGCACCGGAGCCTGCGCGAACCGGATCACCCACGCCGCCCTCAACAAGGACAACGGCATCGTCGATCCGGACACCGGCGACACGACCGATCCCACCACCCCGCGCGGCATCGTGCGCACCAACTTCGCCAAGGCGGTGACGGGCGCGATCGTCGAGACCCGGCACCAGTGGGAGGAGCTTCAGGCCGCCCTGAAGCAGACCTACGGCGCGAAGGAGGGCGCTCTGATCGCGTGCGCCCTGACCCACGACGACCCGGCGGAGTGCCGCGCGCAGAACTCCACCACTGTGCGCCGGGTCCTCGCCGGCAGCGGGATCCTCCTCGCCGGCCTCGGCATCGGGGTCTATCAGCGCCGGAGATCGCGGCGGTGAGCGCGGTCCGGTAGGGTGCTCAGCGCACCTGCGGGATGCCGTACCCCTGCTCGACGATCCGGTGGGCCATCGGCGTGTAGTCCTCGGGCGCCTGGGGCGCGAACGTGCCGAGCCCGTCGACGTAGCGGTTGAACATGCAGAACGCGGCCGCGATCAGCACCGTGTCGTGCAGCTCGACGTCGGTGGCGCCGGTCGCCCGGGCGGCGTCGACCAGCTCCGGGGTGACCGCGCGGCCGGTCTGCTGGACGGCGCCGGCGATCCGCAGCAGCGCCTTCAGCTTCGCCGGGATCGGCGCGGTGTCCAGGTCGGCGCGGGCCTGCGCCACGATCGAGGCGCCGTCGGTGACGTCCGCGGCGGCGTATTGGGCGACCGCGAACGCGGTGTGCGAGGAGCAGCAGAAGACGCACTCGTTGAGGCCGGACACGTACGCCGCGATCAGCTCGCGCTCCGCGGCCGGCAGCGAGTTCGGCGCCCGCAGCAGCACCTCGGCCAGCTCGTTGAGTGGCTTCGCGGTCTCCGGCCGGAACGCCATCGGCCCGGTGATGCCCGGGAAGCTCTTCTCGTCCACGCCGAGATCGATATAGGCCATGCCCCCAGGGTGGCAGCCACCCACCCGGCCGTACATCTTCATCCGTGCTGCCTAGGCTGGGGATATGAAGGTTCTGTCCATCCAGTCGGCGGTCGCCCACGGGCACGTCGGGAACTCCGCGGCCGTCTTCCCGCTTCAGCGCATCGGTGTCGAGGTCGTGCCGGTCCACACGGTGAACTTCTCCAACCACACCGGCTACGGCGCCTGGCGCGGGCCGCTCATCCCGCCGCCGGACGTGGCCGAGGTCCTGCTCGGCGTCGAGGAGCGGGGCGTGTTCCCGGAGATCGACGCCGTGCTCTCCGGGTATCAGGGCGGGGTGGGCATCGGCGACGTCATCATCGACGCGGTGCGCCGGGTGAAGGCCGCCAACCCCGAGGCGGTCTACGCCTGCGACCCGGTCATGGGCAACGCCAAGTCCGGCTGTTTCGTCGCGCCGGAGATCCCCGAGCTGCTGCGCGACCGGGTGGTGCCGGTCGCCGACATCATCACGCCGAACCAGTTCGAGCTGGGGTTCCTGACCGGCACCGAGCCGAGCACCATCGAGTCGACCCTGGCGTCGGCCGACCTGGCCCGGGCCATGGGCCCGTCGACCGTGCTGGTGACCAGCGTGGAGCGGCCCGACCGGCCGGCGGGCACCATCGAGATGCTGGTGGTGGACGGCACGGGCGCGTGGCTGGTGAGCACGCCGTACCTGCCGTTCAAGGCCAACGGGTCGGGTGACGTCACGGCCGCCCTGTTCACCGCGCACTACGTCGCGACCAAGGACGCCGCCCTGTCGCTGGAGCGGACCGTCTCCAGCGTGTTCGACCTGCTCGACACCACCCACCGCTCCGGCGAGCGCGAGCTGCGGCTGATCCAGGCGCAGGAGTTTTACGCCACGCCGCGCATGCAGTTCAAGGCCGAGCGGGTGCGCTGACCTGGCCGAACAAACGCTGGACCTGGTCGGCGCGCAGGCCGACGAAGGTCCCGGTGGCCGTCACCAGGGCGGTGCCCGGGTCGGCCTCGGTGGCGATGACACCGGTCGCGGTCACCCGGCGGCCGTCGACGTCGCGCACGTCGGCGGTCAGCCGCAGCGGCGTCAGCAGCGGCACCGGCGCGTGATAGCCGGTGTCCAGGCGCACGGTCATGCCGGGGTTGCCGGAGGCGACCACGGCATGCCCCAGGATCTGGTCGAGCAGCATGGCGCTGACGCCGCCGTGCGCGAACATCGGCGGGCCCTCGAAGGCCATCCCGAGCGTGCACCGGCCGATCGCCGTCCCGTCCACCACCTCGATGTGCAGCGGCGGCGCGAGGGCGCTGCCCGGGCCGATGACCGGGTTGTACATCCGGATGCCGCCGAGCAGGTCGTCGGCGCGGGACAGGGTGGCGTGGCCGCGCACCCGCTCGCCCAGCCGGTCGATGACGTCGCGGATCTCGGCGGCGGCGCGCAGCAGCTCGCCGGTCGGCGCCTCGGTGGTGGTGGCGTGCTCGACCAGTGTCCGCAGCGCGTCGCCGAGCTCGGTGATGGCCTCACGTCGATGGATCAGAGCCTGTCCCTCCATGACAACAGCATCGCTGCCCACGGCTCGCTGAGCTAGTGAATCAAGTCACACTGCTATAACCTGTTCTAGTTGCTCTACTGGAGGAGGAGCGCGATGGCCAAGGTGACCGTTGAGGCCGATGCCAAGGCGGATCCGCAGCGGGTGTGGGATGTCGTCACGGACCTGTCCCGGGTCGCGGAATGGAACACGATGCACGAGGGCTTCACCGGCGACGTGCCGGCGAGCCTCGGTACCGGCACCACGTATCGGCAGAAGGTCAAGCTGATGGGCATGCCCGCCGAGATGGCGTGGCGGGTGGTCGCGGCGGACGCGCCGGGCCGGCTCGAACAGAACGGCGACGGCCCGATGGGCGTCAAGGCGACGAACCTCTTCGTGATCGCGGCGACCGACACCGGCTCGCACATCACCTACGAGATGGAGTTCGTCGGCCCGGCACTGAAGGGCCCGATGGCCGGCATGCTGGAGAAGCAGGCCGGCGCGGCGGGTCAGCAGGCGCTGGCGAAACTGGTCGCGCTGACGGAGTGATCAGCGCAGGAGCAGACGGCTGGCCAGCTCCAGGTGGTTGATGACGTCGTTCGCCGAGGCGCGGCGGGTCACCCAGGCCACCAGGTTGGACAGCCACACGTCGCCGATGACCCGTGCCTTGGCCCGGTCGTCGGCGGTCGGCTCGCCGTCGTGCATGGCCCGGGTGAACATGTCCTCCATCAGTTGCGCGACCGCGTTGACCTCGGCGCTCGCGGACGGATCGGCGAACATGAAGGCCCGGGTCATCGCCTCGGTGAGCTGCGGCTCGCGCTGCATCGCCCGGGTCACCCGGCTCAGCACGAACTGCATCCGCTCGTGCGGGGTGTCGCCGGGGATCGGCTTGCGCTCCAGTTTCTCCCGGGTCTTCTCCAGCTCCAGGGCCAGGGCGGAGACCAGCAGGTGAATTTTCGAGGGGAAGTAGCGATAGAGCGTGCCGAGGGCGACCTCGGCGCGCTCGGCGACGGTGCGCATCTGCACCGCGTCATAGCCGCCCTTCGACGCCAGCAGCAGGGTGGCCTCGAGGATCCGGCGGCGCCGGTCGCGCTGCGCGGCGGAGCCCTGCTCGGTGTCGAGCGTGCTGCGCGCGGCGCCAATACTGGTATTCGTTCTCGGTGCTGCCATGGTTTACCCCTCGCGGCGCTGTGGTCCTACTCAGCCTAGCAACGGGATGTTGACGGTCTGTTGCGGCCGTCGATGTTCATCCGGAAGTGAAACGTGTTCTAATGGCGGCATGGGTCCGGACTTCGCGCTCGACGACGCGCAGGAGGCGATCGTCCGCCTCGCCGGCGAGGTGCTGAGCGACGATGACGGCTCCCCGCGGCGACTGTGGAAGTCGCTCGGTCAGGCCGGCCTGCCCGGCCTCGCGGTGCCGGCCGAGCTCGGGGGCGCCGGGCTCGGCGCGGTGGCGACCGGCCTGCTGCTCACCGAGATCGGCCGCCACGCCGCGCCGGTGCCGGCCTGGTCCACGTTGTCCCTCGGGGTGCTCCCGGTGGCCCGTTTCGGCAGCTCGCGCCAGCAGCGGGAGCTGCTCCCGCCGGTCCTGGAGGGTCGCGTGCTGACCGCAGCCCTCGGTGATCCGGTGACGGCCACCGACGACTGGCGGCTCACCGGAACCTGCCGCGCCGTCCCCGACGCCGACCAGGCCTGCCGCATCCTGGTCCCGGCGGGCGGGGAAGGAGCCGTTGCCCTGGTGGATCCTGCCGCTCCCGGTGTCACGCTGGAACGCACCCCGACCTCGGCCGGGACTGCCGAGTTCGCGCTGCGCCTGGAGGACGTCGCCGCCGAACCGCTCGGCGACGGCCCGGCCGACATCGAGCGGTTCGCCGTCGCGGGGGCCTGCGCGCTCGGTGACGGCGCTCTGGCCGGCGCGCTCCGGATGACCGCCGGCCACGTGCGCGACCGCCACCAGTTCGGCCGCCCCCTGGCCACCTTCCAGGCCGTCGCCCAGCAGATCGCCGACGTCTACGTCGCCTCCCGCACGATGCATCTCGCCGCCCTGGCCGCCAGCTGGCACCAAGATCAAGACCACGATTCCGGTACGCCCGCAGCCACCGACCTGTGGACCGCCGCCTACTGGCTGAGCAGCGCGGCCCTCCCCGCCCTGCGCACCTGTCACCACCTGCACGGCGGCCTCGGCCTGGACGTCGCCTACCCACTGCACCGCCACACCGCCCTGGTCCGCGACCTGGTCCGGCACCTCGGCGGCGCGGAGTACTGCCTCGACCGGCTGGGAGGCCACGGTGTTCATCGACCTGACTGAGGACCAGCTGGCATTGCGGGCGCGGCTCCGGGCGTACCTGAATCGGGTGCTGGATGAAGCGGACCGTGCGGTGATGCTGCGGCAGAGGCACGGCGAGGTTTTCCGCGGTCTGGTCCGGCGGCTGGGCCGCGACGGGTGGCTGGGCCTGGGGTTTCCGGAGCGGTTCGGGGGCGGTGGGCTCGGGCCGGTCGAGCAGCAGATCTTCGTGAACGAGGCGGCCCGCGCCGACGTGCCGCTGCCCGCCGTCACGCTGCAAACGGTGGCGCCCACGCTGCTCGCGCACGGCACGAGCGAGCAGCGGGAGTTCTTCCTGCCGCGGATCCTGGCCGGGGAGATTCACTTCGCGATCGGCTACACCGAGCCGGAGGCCGGCACCGACCTGGCCGCGCTGCGGACCCGGGCGGTGCGCGACGGCGACGCCTACCTGGTCAACGGGCAGAAGGTGTTCACCACCGGCGCGCACGACGCCGACTACCTGTGGCTGGCCTGCCGCACCGACCCGGACGCGCCACGGCACAAGGGGCTGTCGATCCTGATCGTCGACACCACCGATCCCGGCTACTCGTGGACGCCGATCATCACCTGCGACGGCGCGCACCACGTCAACGCGGTCTACCTCAACGACGTGCGGGTGCCGGTGAATCGCCTGGTCGGCGTGGAGAACGAGGGCTGGCGGCTGCTCACCGCGCAGCTCAACCACGAGCGGGTGATGCTCGGTCCGGCCGGGCGGTTCGGCGCGTTCCTCGATCGGGTCGGTGCCTGGGCCGTCGGGCACGACACTCCGGACGTGCGCCGCGCGCTGGCTCGCGCCGAGGCCTGCCGCCGGGTGAACGAGCTGCTCAACTGGCAGGTCACCGGCGGCGAGCCGAACGTGGCGGACGCCTCCGCCACCAAGGTGTTCGCCTCGGAGCGGCTGCTGCGGATCGGCCAGGAGCTGGAGGAGGTGGTCTGGCGGCACGGCGACCCGGCCGACCCGGCCACCGCCGGCCTGCTGACCTGGCTGGACGTGCAGGCCAAACGCAACCTGGTGCTGACCTTCGGCGGCGGGGTCAACGAGATCCAGCGGGAACTGATCGCGTCGGCGGGCCTCGGCCTGCCCCGGGTGCCCAGGTAGGGGGGCGGGATGTCCGAGACCATCGAGGCGGCCGCGCGGCGCATCGCCGAGGCGGGGCTGTCACCGGCGCGGCCGGCGCGGGACCCGGTGAACCGGACGGCGATCCGGGACTGGCTGGCCGCGATCGGGGACGCCAACCCGGTCTACGAGCGGGACGGGGTGGCACCGCCCGCGATGGTGCAGGTGTGGACGATGCGGGGCCTGCGACCCTCTACTCCCTCCCCCGATCCGTTGCACGACATGTCGGCGGCGCTGGACGAGGCCGGTTTCACGTCGGTGGTGGCGACCGATTGCGCCCAGACCTATCACCGCTACCTGCGCGACGGGGAGACCGTCGCGGTCCGCAGCCGGCTGACGAGTGTGGCCGGGCCGAAGCGGACCGCGCTGGGGGAGGGCTGGTTCGTCACCACGACGAGCGTCTGGGAGGTGGCCGGTGAGCCGGTGGCCGAGATGAGCTTCCGGGTGCTCAAGTTCCGCCCCGGCGTCGCCGACCAGGTGCGATCGGCGCCCCTCCGGCCGGTGATCAGCCCGGACACGTCGTTCTTCTGGGCCGGGGTCGAGGCCGGTGAGCTGCGCATCCAGAGCTGCGGTGAGTGCGGGACGCTGCGCCACCCGCCCGGCCCGGCCTGTCCGGCGTGCGGCGCCCTCAAGCCCTCCTACGTGGTGGCGGCCGGCACCGGGACCATCCACAGCTACGTCGTGCACCACCATCCGCCGCTGCCCGGACGCCGGTCACCGGTGACGGTCGCGCTGGTCGACCTGGACGAGGGGGTGCGGATGGTGGCCGAACTGCGCGGGCTCCGGCCGATCATCGGGGCGCGGGTCCAGGTGGGGTTCGCCGACGGGCTGCCGGTGTGGCGGCCGGTCGGTGTGGACCTGCCGTCCTGGGAACTCGTGGTGACCCCGACGGTGATCATCAGTACCGCGCTGGCCACCCGGGACTTCCAGGACGTGCACCACGACCGGGACGCGGCGGTGCGGCGCGGCAGCCGGGACATCTTCCTGAACATCCTGGCCACGACCGGGTTCGTGCAGCGCTACGTGACCGACTGGGCCGGGCCGGAGGTGACGCTGCGCGGCATCGCGATCCGGCTCGGGACACCGTGCTACGCCTACGACACGCTGACCTTCAGCGGGCACGCGCGCGGCGACGAGGTGACGGTCGCCGGGCGGACGGCGGCGGGCGAGCACGTCTCCGGCGTCGTGCGGATGGCGTCATGATCGCCCGGGCCGCGGCGATCGCGGGGATCGGGGCGACCGAGTTCTCCAAGGACTCCGGGCGCAGCGAGTTGCGGCTCGCGGTGGAGGCGGTGCGGGCGGCGCTCGACGACGCCGGCCTGCGGCCGTCCGACGTCGACGGGCTGACCACGTTCAGCATGGACGACACCGCGGAGATCGCGGTGGCCCGGGAGATCGGCGCGGGTCCGCTGACCTTCCTGAGCCGGATAGCGTACGGCGGGGGAGCCGCCTGCGCGGTCGTGCAGCAGGCGGTGCTCGCGGTGACGGCCGGAATCGCCCGGACGGTGGTCTGTTACCGCGCGCTGAACGAGCGGTCCGGCCGCCGGTTCGGGCGGGCCTCGGTGCCGCCCGGGCCGGACGCGAGCTGGCATCACCCGATGGGACTCGCCACGCCGGCGGCGCAGGTGGCCATGGTGGCCCAGCGCTATCTGCACGACTACGGCGCGACGACCGACGACTTCGGGCGGGTCACCGTGGCGGCGCGGCGGCACGCGGCGACCAATCCGGCCGCGTGGTTCCACGGGCGGCCGATCACCCTGGCCGACCATCGGGCGTCACGCTGGATCGCCGAGCCGCTGCGGCTGCTCGACTGCTGCCAGGAGAGCGACGGCGCGGTCGCGCTCGTGGTCACCTCGCTCGAGCGCGCTCGTGACCTGCGCCGGGCGCCCGCCGTGGTGTGCGCGGCCGCGCAGGGCAGCGCGCCGGACCAGTTCGTGATGACCAGTTATTACCGGGACGACCTCGCCGCGCTGCCGGAGATGGGGGTGGTGGCGCGGCAGCTGTGGGAGCAGTCCGGGTTCGGGCCGGCGGACGTGCGGGCCGCGGTGCTGTACGACCACTTCACGCCGTACGTCCTGATGCAGCTGGAGGAGCTCGGCTTCTGCGGCCGGGGCGAGGCGCGGCACGTGATCGCGGAGGACCGGTTGCCGATCAACCCGCACGGCGGGCAGCTGGGGGAGGCGTACATCCACGGCATGAACGGGATCGCCGAGGCGGTCCGGCAGGTCCGCGGCACCGCCGTGAACCAGGTCCCGGGCGACGGCCCGGTGCTGGTCACGGCCGGCACCGGGGTACCGACCAGCGGCCTGATCCTCAGCGGAGTTCGCCCTCCAGCAGGCCCATGATGTGCACGTCGCGCCACTGCCCGTCGCGGCGGGACGCCTGGCGCAGCCGGCCCTCGTCGACGAAGCCGACCTTCTGGTAGACGTGGTGCGCGGCGTCGTTCCCGACCACGACGGTCAGCCAGATCCGGTGCAGGCGCATCTTGTCGAAGCCGTACCGGCAGGCGGTCCGCATCGCGTCGGTGGCGTATCCCTGCCCCCAGTACTCCTTCTCGCCGAGGTAGATGGTGAGTTCGGCGTTCCCGGTCTCCGGCTCCGCACCCTGCAACCCGACCAGCCCGATCAGCTTGCCGTCCTTGCGGCTCTCCACCCCGAACAGCGTGTCGCCGTAGGCGTTGCGCCCCCGCTCGGCGAGGAACTTCTCGACGGTCTCCGGCGTCTGCGGATAACCCTCCACCATGAACCGCATGACGTCCGGGTCGTGATTCCACCGCCACAGCGAGTCGGCGTCACTCACCCGCATCGCCCGCAGAACCACCAGTTCACCCAGCACGTTCACAAACCCTCCCGGAACCACCATGATCAACCGACGCGCCAGCGTATCGACCCGGAGCCGACCCGTCGCGGCAATTCCGCCCGCGCGTGCTCACCGCCCGCCGTCCCGGTGACAGCGGCGGACCGGAAGGGGGATCAGCGGAGGGTGACGACGGCGTCGGAGAGGGCCGGGGCGTCGTTGCGGTCGGCGACGGTGGCGGTCAGCAGCAGGCGGTCGTCCTCGTACCAGATCCGGGTGCGCAGCGTCTCGCCCGGATGGACCACCCCGGCGAAGCGGGCCTGATAACCGGCGACCCGGTCCGGCTCCCCGCCGACGGCCGCTTTCAGGACCATGCCGTAGGTGCAGAGGCCGTGCAGGATCGGGCGGCCGAACCCCGCGCGGGCCGCGAACGCCGGGTCGACGTGCAGCGGGTTGCGGTCGCCGAGAAGCCGGTACCAGAGGGCCTGCCGCGGGTCGGTCGGCGTGAGCACCTCGGCGTCCGGCTCGCGGTCCGGCATCGGCACCCGGGTGTCCGGGCCGCGATCCCCGCCGAATCCGCCCGCGCCCTTGACGAAGATGCTGATCCGGCTGGTGAACAGCTCGGTGACCGTCTCGGTGACGACGACCGCCGCGCTGCCCTTGTCGTGCACCGCGACGATCCGGGACCGCGCCACGCACCGGCCCTTCACCGGGATCGGCCGGTGGATCTCCAGCTCCTGGCGGCCGTGCACCACCCGGGTCAGGTCGACGTCCACGCCGGGCATCGTCACCGACGGCGGCGCGGTGTCGCGCAGCGTGGTCGCCACGGTGGCGAAGGTGGGCAGCACCCCGCACAGCGCGTCCTCGTAGACGTAGGACAGCTCGTCCGCGCCGATCGCCAGGTGGTAGAGCAGCACGTCGGTGCTGTCCCAGCTCAGGTCGCGGCTGGGCAGCTCGGCGCCGACCGCGGTGTCAGGGTCGATGGGCATCAGTTCTCCCCGGCGAGGTCGAGGGCCGCGAGGTAGCCGAAGGTCAGCGCCGGCCCGAGGGTGGCGCCCGCGCCGGCGTAGCTGCGCCCCATCACCGCGGCGCTGACGTTGCCGGCCGCGTACAGCCCGGGGATGGCCGTGCCGTCCGGCCGCAGGACCCGGGCCCGTTCGTCGGTGCGCAGCCCACCCTTGGTCCCCAGGTCCCCGGGCACCATCCGGAACGCGTAGAACGGCGGCCGGGCCACCGCACCCAGGCACGGGTTGGGCCGCTGGCGCGGGTCGCCGTAATACCGGTCGTACGCCGAGTCCCCGCGCCCGAAGTCGTCGTCGTGCCCGCGCGCCGCGAACTCGTTGAACCGCCGCACCGTGTCCCGCAGCGCCTCGGCCGGCACGCCGATCCGCCAGGCCAGTTCGTCGAGGGTGTCCACCCGATGCGCGATCCCGGCCGCCAGCCATCGCTTCGGCAGCGGTGTCCGCGGCCCCCGCCCGGCGAACAGATATCGGTCCCGGTAGGTCTGGTCGGCCACCAGCCAGGCGGGCAGCCGCACCCCCGGGCCGAGCATCGCGTGCACTGCGTCCACATAGGGCGCCGCCTCGTTGACGAACCGCCGCCCGCTGCTGTCCACCATCAGGCAGCCCGGCTGGTTGCGCTCGGCGAGGCAGAAGTACGGCCCGCCGGTGAGCGGTATCGACGGTCCCCACCACGCCTCGTCCATCAGGTCGAGCGCCGCCCCGAGCCGCTCACCCGCCTCGATGCCGTCCCCGGTGTTCCCGGTCGCCCCGACGGTCCACTCCACCCCGAGATCGTGATGTTTCCGGCGCATCGGCTCGTTGTGCTCGAACCCGCCGCAGGCCAGCAGCACCCCTCGCCGCGCGCGAACGACCCGGGAGCCCGCGTGCACCCCGGCCACCCGCCCGTCCTCGACGAGCAGCTCGGTCATCGGCGTCCCGAGCCGGACCTCGACGCCCGCCGCGCGCAGTCCGGCCCGCAGCCCGGCCGCGAGTGCCTGCCCCATGGTCAGCGTCCGCCGCCGCGACACCCGGGCGAGCAGCCCGCGGACGGCGAGCCGGGCCGCGGTGCGGACCGCCCGCGGATGCCGGGTGCCCAGTGCCAGCCAGCGATAGTCCACCTGGGTCACCGACACACCATCAGGAGCTTTCCGGTACGGCGCGGCAAGCGTCCCGAGGTCCGCCCCGACGAGCCGGGTGTCCAACGGCCGCGGCTCGATGCTGCGCCCTCCCGCCCGTCCCCCGGGCGCCTCGGGGTAGTAGTCCGGATAACCGGGCACCCAGGCGAAGTCGAGCGGCGTGTGCGCCCGCACGAACGCCAGCATCGCCGGCGCCGCCGCCAGGAAGGCGTCCCGCCGCTCCGGCGCCACGTCCGGCCCGGCGACGTGGGCGAGATAGTCCCGCGCGTCCTCGGCGCTGTCCCGCACCCCGGCCCGGCGCAGCACCTCGTTGCCCGGCAGCCACAGGCCACCACCCGATCGCGCGGTAGAACCACCATACGTTCCGGCCTTCTCCAGCACGATCGCCCGCAGCCCGTGGTGCGCCGCCGTCAGCGCCGCGACCAGGCCGGCGCCGCCACTGCCGACCACGACCAGGTCGAACTCGTCTTCCGTCACGGTCACTAGAACAGGTTATAGTTATCGAGCATTGAGCACCACTGATCGGAGGTGCGATGACGTCATCCGCGGCCGAGACGGCCGACGTCGTGGTGGTCGGCTTCGGCGCGGCCGGGGCGTGCGCCGCCATCGAGGCCGCCGACGCGGGCGCCCGCGTGCTGGTGCTCGACCGGTTCGGCGGCGGCGGGGCCACCGCCATCTCCGGCGGGGTCGTCTACGCCGGTGGCGGCACCCGGCAGCAGCGGGCGGCCGGGGTGGCCGACACCCCGCGGGAGATGGCCGACTACCTGCGTGAGGAGGTCGGTGACACGGTCTCGGCCGGCACCCTGCGGCGGTTCTGCGAGCAGAGCGCCGGGATGCTCGACTGGCTGGCCGGGCTCGGGGTGCCGTTCGACGCGCGGCTCTGCCCGTACAAGACGTCGTATCCGACCAACCGTCACTACCTCTACTTCTCCGGCAGCGAGACGGCGTTCGGCCAGTCGGCGCCACGCGGTCACCGGGTGCTGGCGCGGGGGACGTCCGGGCGGGTGCTCTTCGCGCGGCTCGCCGACGCCGTGCGGCAGCGTGGCGTCGTGGTGCTCGCCCAGACCCGGGCCGAACGGCTGATCACCGACGCCGCCGGGCGGGTCACCGGGGTCGAGTGCCGCACCCTGGCGGGATGGGCGCGGCCCGTGCATCGGGTGCTGCATCGCTGGTCGGTCAAACCGGGCCTTTACCTGCCGGGACTGGGACGCGCGCTGCATCGGCCGGTCGCCTGGCTGGAGAGGCGGTACGCGCGCCCGCTGCGGATCGCGGCCGGCCGCACCATCCTGTGCGCCGGCGGGTTCGTCTTCGACCGCGCGATGATGCGTGAGCACGCGCCGGACTACCGGGGCGGGCTGCGGCTGGGCACGCCCGGCGACGACGGCTCGGGCATCCGGCTCGGCGTCGCGGCCGGCGGCTCCACCGCGCACCTGGACCGGGTGAGCATCTGGCGGTTCCTGAGCCCGCCGGCGGCCATGCTCGACGGGCAGCTGGTCGACCGGGACGGCAGGAAGGTCGGTGACCTGTCCCGGTACGGCGCCGCGGTCGGCGAGGCGATCCTGCGCTCACCCGGGGCGCGGGCGTGGCTGCTGCTCGACGCCGCCACCCTCGCCCGGGCCCGCCGTCAGCTGTGGTCGCAGACGCTGTGGTTCCAGCGGTGGCAGGCCCTGTGGCTGCTCACCTTCGGCAAGGTCACCGGGGCGACGCTGGAGGACGTCGCCCGGCGGGCCGGCGTCGACCCGGCCGGGCTGATCGCGACGGCCGGGGCGGCGACCGGGCTCCCGCCGTACGCCATGCTCGATGTCTCGGTCCGGAACCGGACCGCCCTCCCCGCGCCGATGCTCACCCTCGGGGGTCTGCGGGTCGACGAGGAGACCGGGCGGGTGCTGGGGGTGCCGGGCCTCTTCGCCGCCGGGCGGACCGCGGTCGGCATCTGTTCGCGCAGCTATGTGAGCGGCCTGTCGCTGGCCGACTGCGTCTTCTCCGGACGCCGGGCCGGGCGCGCCGCCGCCGCTGCCGTCCTCTCCGGGCGCCCCGGCGCCGCGGCCCACGACCTGGGAGGTCACCATGCTGACCGAGGCTGACCGGCTCGCGCTCGCCGACTGGCTGCGGGTCGCCGAGCGGGACCGCAAGCCGATCCCGCCGCTGGTGCGCGAGTGGCCGGACCTGACCGTCGCCGACGCCTACGCGATCCAGCTCGCCAACATCCGCCGCCGGGACAGCGAGGTGGTGGGGCACAAGGTCGGGCTGTCGTCGAAGGCGATGCAGCAGATGATGGGCGTCGACGAGCCGGATTACGGGCACCTGATGGCCGACATGCGGCTGTCCGAGGACGAGCCGGTCGACGCGTCGCGCTACTGCTACCCGCGGGTCGAGATCGAGGTGGCCTTCCTGCTCGGCGCGGACCTGCCCGGCGCGGACTGCACCGAGGCGGACGTGCTGGCGGCGACCGAGTTCGTCGCGCCGTCGATCGAGCTGATCGACAGCCGGATCGAGGACTGGACCATCAGCCTGGCCGACACGATCGCGGACAACGCCTCGTCGGCCGGGTTCGTGGTCGGCGCCGGGCGGGTGCCACCGGGGGAGATCGACCTCCGGGGGATCGAGGCGGTGCTGCTCGCGGACGGCACGCCGGTGGCGCGGGGGCGGTCCGACGCGGTGCTCGGCGATCCGGTGACCGCGGTCGCCTGGCTGGCGCGGACGGTCGCCGGTTTCGGGGTGCGGTTGCGCGCCGGCCATCTGGTGCTGCCGGGCGCGTGCACCCGGGCGATCGACGTGCACCCGGGATCGTCCTACCGCGGGATCTTCGCCGGGCTCGGCGAGGTGCGGCTGTCCTTCGCGGGCGACCGATGCTGACGGCCGCCATCGTCGGTTCCGGCAACATCGGCACCGACCTTCTGCACAAGCTGAGGCGCTCGGCGACGATCGAGCCGCGCTGGATGGTGGGCATCGACCCGGACAGCCCGGGACTGCGCCGCGCAGCCGATCTCGGCCTCGCCACCAGCGCGACGGGCGCCGACTGGCTGCTCGCCCAGGACCCGCTGCCCGACCTGGTCTTCGAGGCCACGTCGGCGGCGGTGCACCGGGCGGCCGCGCCGCGATACGCCGAGGCCGGGATCCGCGCGATCGACCTGACGCCGGCGGCGGTGGGGCCGCTCGTGGTGCCCGGGGTCAATCTGCGGGACCATCTCGGCGCGCCGAATCTCAACCTGATCACCTGCGGCGGGCAGGCGACGATCCCGATCGTGCACGCCGTCTCCCGGTGCACCCCCGTCAGCTACGCCGAGATCGTCGCCACCGTCGCGTCCCGCTCGGCCGGGCCCGGGACCCGCGCCAACATCGACGAGTTCACCCGCACGACCGGCCGTGCACTGGCGGTGGTCGGCGGTGCGGCCCGGGGCAAGGCGATCGTCGTGCTGAATCCCGCCGATCCGCCGCTGGTCATGCGGGACACGGTGTTCTGCGAGATCGGCCCGGACGCGGACGCCGACGCGATCGGTGAGTCGATCGTGGCGATGGTCGCGGCGGTGGCCCGTTACGTACCCGGATATCGCCTGCTGAACGAGCCGCAGTTCGATCATGGAAGGGTGGCGGTGTTCCTGGAGATCTCCGGTGCGGGAGACTTCCTCCCGAGATATGCCGGCAACCTGGACATCATGACCGCGGCAGCGGCTCGTGTGGGTGAGGAGCTGGCGGCATGAGCATCGACATCCGGATCACCGACTCCTCGCTGCGGGACGGCTCGCACGCCAAGCGCCACCAGTTCACCGTCGGCGAGGTCACCGCTGTCGTCGCCGCCCTGGACGCGGCCGGCGTCCCGGTGATCGAGGTGACCCACGGCGACGGCCTCGGCGGTTCGTCGTTCACCTACGGCCTCTCCCGCACCCCGGAACAGGAGCTGATCAAGGCGGCCGTCGCGACCGCCTCGCGCGCCAAGATCGCCTTCCTGATGCTGCCCGGGATCGGCCTGTTCGACGACATCCGCGCGGCCGCCGCCAACGGCGCCACGGTCTGCCGGATCGCCAGTCACTGCACCGAGGCCGACATCACCGAGCAGCACTTCGGACTGGCCCGCCGGCTCGGCCTGGAGACCGTCGGCTTCCTGATGATGGCCCACTCCCAGCCGCCGGAGGCGCTCGCCGCCCAGGCCCGGATCATGGCCGACGCCGGCTGCCAGTGCGTCTACGTCGTCGACTCGGCTGGGGCGCTCGTGCTCGACCAGGTCGGCGACCGGGTCGCCGCGCTGGTGGCGGAGCTCGGCGAGGACGCCCAGGTCGGCTTCCACGGCCACGAGAACCTCGGCCTCGGGGTGGCCAACTCGGTCCTCGCCGTGCGGGCCGGCGCCAGGCAGATCGACGGCAGCACCCGCCGGTTCGGCGCCGGCGCCGGCAACACGCCGGTCGAGGCGTTCGTCGGTGTCTGCGACAAGCTCGGCATCCGCACCGGCGTCGACTTCTTCGCCATCGTCGACGCGGCCGAGGAGGTGGTGCGGCCGGTCATGCCGGACGAGTGCAAGCTCGACCGGCTCGCCCTGATCATGGGGTACGCCGGGGTCTACTCCAGCTTCCTCACCCACGCCTTCACGCTGGCCGAGCGCTATCGGGTCTCCGGCGCCGAGATCCTGGTCCGGGCCGGACAGCGGCGACTGGTCGGCGGCCAGGAGGACCAGCTGATCGACATCGCGGTCGAGCTCAGCGCGTCGGCAGCCGGCGCCACCCGGGACCCGTCCTGAGCGGCCGGCGGCCGGCGTGCGGCCACCACGGCGCGAGCTGCTCGAGATGCTGCTGGAAGGCGTCGGTGTAAGCCTTCTCCAGCGGTTTGAGGGCGTCGAGGTCGACCAGGTCCAGCGGGAGGTTCATGCCGGCGTCGTCGGTGAGCGGCGGGCTCTTCCAGGCCTCACGCATCGCGCCGCCCGCGACCCGGCGCAGCTCCGCGATCAGCTTGCTGTAGGCGACCCCGACGGTGGCCGACTCGGCGTCGATCCAGGTCTCGTAGAAGGTGAGCTTGCTCTGGATCTCGCGCAGGATCTCGGAGAGGCGCACCCGCTCGGCGGCGGCGTCGTCGTGGCGGCGCCGGCGGATCGCGTACGGCATGTTCTTGTACTGCGAATACGCCTGGAACGCCTCGGCGAACAGGGTGCGCTGCCGGGCGCGCTCCTCCTCCCGGCTCTTGCGACGGGCGGTCCAGACGGCGAGCAGGGCGCCGGCCGCCGCGGTGACGATGGCGGCGATCAGGGCCCACGGGATCGTGGCGGCCGCCCCGTCCGCAGCCTCCGGCACCGGGAGGGAGATCGGATTCATCGACACCATTGTGCCGCCTCAGTAGTACGTGACCGACACCGTCTCACTGCGGGCCACCGACTGGCAGGCCAGGACGTAGCCCTCGGCGAAGTCCTCTTCCTCCAGGATCTGGTTGTCGATCATCTCGACCTTGCCGCTGAGCAGGCGGCAGGCGCAGGCGCCGCAGTGGCCCTGGCGGCAGGAGAACGGCGGGTTGAGCCCGGCCTCGATCACCACGTCGAGCATCCGCTTGCCGGTCGGCCAGGGCAGCCGGTGGGTCCGGCCGTCCAGCTCCACTTCGAGCGTGGCGTCCACGGTGCGCACCTGATCGAGCGCGAAACGCTCGATCCGGACGCGATCCCGCGGGACTCCGGCCCGGTGCAGCGCGTCGCGGGCGATCGCCACGAAGGGATCCGGACCGCAGACGTACGCCGTCCTGTCGCGCTCGCCGGTGACCAGGGCGGCGAGCGCCGCCGGCGTGGGAGCGCCGCGTTCGCTGTCCAGCCAGTGGGTGACGGTCAGCCGCTCGCCGTGGCGCGCCACGAGATCGGCCAGCTCGGCCGCGAAGATGATCGAGGCGGTGTCCCGGTTCGCGTACACCAGGGTGAGCCGCCCGCGGCCGTGCGCGAGCACCGACTTGACGATGGCCATCACCGGGGTGATCCCGCTGCCCCCGGCCAGCAGCAGCAGGTCGTCGTCGAGTGAGGCGGGGACGAACTCGCCCGCCGGTGGGAGCAGGTCGAGCATCGCGCCGGGGCGGACGTGGTCGCAGATCCAGTTGGACGCCTGCCCGTCGCGTACCCTCTTGATCGTGATCTTCAGGTCCTTGTCGGTGTGCGGGGAACTGGCCAGCGAATAGCACCGGGCGACGCCCTCGACCAGGACGGTCACATACTGTCCCGGCCGGTAGGCGAAGGTCTCGGCCAGTTCCGGCGGCACCGCGAGCACCAGCGAGCACGCGTCAGCCGTCTCGGCGATCACCTCGGTGACCCGCAGCCGGTGGTCCATCAGGCCACGTCCAGGCGTCCGGCGCGCACCGCCTGGTCGATGCTGGCGCGCAACCCGGGGCAGGTCGGCACCAGCGCGCCCAGTTCGGTGGCGCACTGCCGGACGGCCGCGGTGCTCCACTGCACGCTGGTCTGCCGCGGGCTCGACTTGCGGACCCGGACCAGGGCGGCGCAGCTCTCACAGACCAGGTCCGCCAGGCCACCCTCCAGGTACTGCTGCCGCTCGGTGCGGCTCATGACTGCTTTTCGAGGTTCGACCGCACTTCCGCGGTCCACGTCTCGACGGCCCGGGTGGTGTCGACCTCGAACTCGTAGCGCGCCACCATGTCCTCGGTGACGTCCTCGACGTCGACGTAGAACTGCTCGTACCACCGGCGGAGCTGATAGACCGGGCCATCCTCGGCGCAGAGCAGCGGGTTGTCGATCCGGGTCTTGTGCTTCCAGATCTCCACGTCCTGCTCGAAGCCGATCCCGATGCTCTGGGAGAACTTCGCCGCGGCCTTGGCGGCCTGCTCGCTGGTGAGGCCGGGCAGCCGTTTGACGATGACGCCCCACTGGAGCACGAACGCGTCCGGCGCGACCGGGTAGTGGCAGTTGATCAGCACCGACTCGACGGTGATGCCGCGGTAGTCGTTGTACAGGTAATCGATCATGTACGACGGCCCGTGGTACGCCGCCTCGGAGCGCAGCGTCGCGTCGCCCGACTGCCGCGCCGCGATCGGCACGTCCGGCCGCGGCCGGGTCTGGAGGAACTGCGCCGCCACGTGCCCCTCGAGAACGTTCTTGAAGAACGTCGGGAAGGCGAAGTGGATGTAGAAGAAGTGCGCCATGTCGACCACGTTGTCGATCACCTCGCGGCAGTTGGCGCCGTCGATCCGGAGCGAATCCCAGGTCCAGTCGCTCCACTCGTCGGAGAACGCGCCCTCGATCCGCGGGATCGTCACGTCCGGCGGGGGTGGGGCGCCCTGCGGATCGTTCCAGATGAACAGCTGCCGGTTCTGCTCCATGGCGTGCCAGGACCGGGTGCGGGCGCGGAGCGGGACGCGGTGCGCGTACGGCACCGCGGCGCACCGGCCGTCGCCGCGCCAGCGCCAGTCGTGGAACGGGCAGGCGATCTCGTCGCCCTTGACCGTGCCCATCGTCAGGTCACCGCCCATGTGCCGGCAGTACCCGTCGAGCACGTGCAGGGCGCCCGCCGAGTCGGCGAAGACCACCAGCTTGGTGCCGAACGCCTCGATCGCGTGCGGCCGCCCGTCCCGGAAGGAGTCGGCCAGACCCAGGCAGTGCCAGCCCCGCGCGAACCTGGTCGGCAGGACCCCGGTATCGATCGTTCGTGCTGTCTCACCGACCATGCCGATTCCTTAGCTAGCTCAGCAAGTAGAACGTGTTCTAGTATAGGTGCCGTCCGGTGAGCCGGCCAAGCCGATGAAGAGGTGATCGCATGGAGAGCGCCGCGGCGGTCCCGTCCCGGGTGACAGAGTTGTTACCCGTTCTACGGGACCGGGCACAGGAGGCGGAGGACCGCCGGACGATCTCCGCCGAGACGATCAAGTCGCTCGCCGCCACCGGTTTCTTCCGGCTGTTGCAGCCGGCCCGGTTCGGCGGTTACGAGGCCGATCCGGTGACGTTCTTCGGCTGCGTGCGCGACATCGCCGCCGCGTGCGGGTCCACCGGCTGGGTCGCCTCGGTGGTCGGCGTGCACAACTGGCAGATGGCGCTCTTCCCGGAGCGGGCCCAGCAGGACGTCTGGGGCGACGACCCGGGCACGCTGATGTCCTCGTCCTACGCCCCGACCGGGAAGATCACGGCGGTCGACGGGGGTTACCGGGTGAGCGGCAGGTGGAGCTTCTCGTCCGGCAGCGACCACGCGAGCTGGGTGCTGCTCGGCGGCATCGTGCCCGGCGAGGGCGACACCCCGGCCGACTTCCGCACCTTCCTGCTGCCCGCGGCGGACTACACGATCGAGGACGTCTGGCACACCATCGGGCTGCGGGGCACCGGGAGCAACGACATCGTGGTGGCGGGCGCGTTCGTCCCGGCGTACCGGTCGCTCAGCTTCGGGGACACGGCGCGCTGCGTCTGCCCCGGCCAGGAGGTCAACCCGGGGCCGCTGTACCGGATTCCGTACGGGTCGATCTTCCCGAACACGATCACCACGCCGATCATCGGGATGGCGGCCGGGGCGTACGACGCGCACGTCGGCTACATGCGCGACCGGGTCCGGGCGGCGTATGCCGGGGTGCGCGCCGCCGAGGATCCGTACTCGCAGGTGCGGGTCGCCCGCGCCGCCGCCGACGTGGACGCCGCCTGGCTCGCCCTGACCGCCGACATGACCGAGCTGATGGCGCTGGCCGCCGCGGGGGAGAAGCTGCCGATGCGGCTGCGCCTGCGAGTACGCCGTAACCAGGTCCGCGGCACCGAGCTGGCGATCCAGGCCGTCGACCGGTTGTTCGAGAACTCGGGCGGCCGGGCGATCTACACCAGCCACCCGATGCAGCGCTACTGGCGGGACGCGCACGCCGGCCGGGTGCACGCCATCAACGATCCCGAGCGGGCCCTGTCCATGTACGGGCGGGGCGAGTTCGGCCTGTCCGTCGCCGACGCCATGGTGTGAGGCACTCATGACTCTCTCGTTCCACCGGGCCGGTCCGTCCGGCGCGCGACCCGTCGTCCTGCTGCACGGCGGCGGGCCGGGCGCCTCGGCCATGAGCAACTTCGGGCGGACCGTCCCGGTCTTCGCCAAGACGTTCGACACCATCGCCGTCGACCAGCCCGGGTACGGCGAGTCGGAGCTCGGCGAGCTCACCGGGCAGTACTTCACCCACGCCGCCGGGGCGCTCGCCGCCCTGCTCGACGAGCTCGGCCTGGACCGGGTCGACCTGATCGGCAACTCGCTCGGCGGCGGCACCGCGGTCCGGTTCGCGCTGAACCACCCGTCCCGGGCCGGAAAACTGCTGCTGATGGGCCCCGGCGGGCTGAGCCTCAACGTGTTCGCCGCCGACCCGACCGAGGGGGTCAAGCGGCTCGGCGCGTTCGGCGCGGCACCGAGCCGCGAGCGGATGGCGGCGTTCCTGCGCACGCTCGTCTTCGACCCGGCGCTGATCACCGACGAGCTGATCGACGAGCGGCTGGCCGCCGCCCGGGACTCCTCGTTCCTGAGCGCCTCGTTCACCGGTCCCGCCTTCGAGGAGGGCCTGCTCTGGCGCGACGCGCACCGGCTGCGCAACGAGGTGTTGCTGGTCTGGGGACGCGAGGACCGGGTCAACCCGCTCGACGGCGCGCTGGTCGCGCTCAAGCTGATCCGCCGCTGCCGGCTGCACGTCTTCGGGGGCTGCGGCCACTGGGCCCACCTGGAGAAGTTCGACGAGTTCAACCGCCTGGCGTTCGACTTCCTGGAAGGGGACCGGCGATGAGTCTGATCCGTTCTCTCGGCTACCTGCGGGTCGAGGCCACCGACGTGCCGGCCTGGCGGCAGTTCGGCGTCAAGGTGCTCGGCATGGTCGAGGGGCGCGGCCCCGACCCGGACGCCGCATACCTGCGCATGGACGACCTGCCCGCGCGCATCGTCGTGGTGCCCGGCGACCGCGACCGGCTCGCCGCCAGCGGCTGGGAGCTGTCGTCGTTCTTCACGATGCGGGAACTCTGCGGCGTCCTGGAGTCGGCCGGGGTCGGTTTCAAGCAGGCCGGGGCCGACGAGCTCGCCGACCGGCGGGTGGCTGAGATGATCAGCGTCGACGACCCGTTCGGCAACCACCTCGAGTTCTTCTGCGGCGCCGCCCTCGACACCCGCCCCGCGATCAGCCTGTACGGGACCAGGTTCGTCACCGGCGAGCAGGGCATGGGCCACGTGGTCCTGCCGGCCTTCGACGACGAGGCCGCGCTGCGCTTCTGGACCGAGGTGCTCGGCTTCCGGCTGCGCGACTCGATGCGGCTGGACCCGGCGACGGTCGGCCTGCCGCCCAGCGACAAGCCTCTGTGGATGCGTTTCCTCGGCTGCGGGCCCCGGCACCACAGCGTCGCGCTGGCCCCGATCCCGGCGCCCACCGGCATCATCCACCTGATGACCGAGACGGCGTCGATCGACGACGTGGGCCGGGCGATCGACCGCTGCGCCCGTGCCAGGGCCCCGATGATCTCCACGCTCGGCCGGCACGCCAACGACAACATGATCTCCTTTTACGTACGCACGCCGAGCGGTTTCGACATCGAGTACGGCACAGCGGGCCTGACCGTCGACGACGAGTCCTGGGTGGCCCGGCAGACCACCGCGCACAGCGTCTGGGGTCACCGGTTCTTCCCGTCCGAACGCGGGTGAGCCGCGAGTTCCGCCGGGTCTTCGGTCACTTCTGCACCGGCGTCACGATCATCACGGCGGACGGGCCGGCCGGTTTCGCCTGTCAGGCCTTCGCCCCGCTGTCGCTGGACCCGCCGCTGGTGCTGTTCTGCCCGCAGGCCGGCTCCCGCACCTGGCAGCGGATCCGGCAGCGCGGGGTGTTCTGCGTCAACGTGCTGGCCGAGGGCCACGACGAGCTGTCCCGCGCGTTCGGCGCGAGCCGGCTGGACAAGTTCGACGGTGTGGCCTGGAGCCCGTCCCCGCTGGGCGCGCCGATCCTGCACGACGCGCTGACCTGGGCGGAGTGTTCGGTGGAGGCGGTCCATCCGGGCGGCGACCACGCGATCGTGGTGGGCCGGGTCCGGACCCTCGGCGACTGCCGCGACAGCGGTCCGTTGCTGTTCTTCAAGGGCCGGTACCGGTCCGCCGCCCCGCCACCCCCGTCCGCCGAGACGGAGGTGGTCGACACGCTGCTCGCCTGGCCCCGCCACACCGACTGGATCTAGCGGCGTCTCAAAGACCGGAGACCGCCGCCTCCACCTTCTTCGCCAGAGACGGCTTCACTTTGCCGGACACCCGCACCAGGCCTCGTTCGTCGCCGGTGAAGTAATGCCACTCGGTGCCCAGGATCGGGTTCTCCTTCTGCAGGCCCTGGATGTAATCCGAGCGACGCTTGGCGCCGTCCGCGTCGGCGAACACCTCGACGACCAGGCCGCGCTCGACGGAGTACTTCTCGCCGCTCTTGTCGCCGCCCGGCAGGTCGGCCGAGGCGCGCGACGTGTAACCGTTGGGCCGGCCGAGCAGATCGTTCGGATCCGTGTCCTCGTTCTGCTCGGCCGCGGCGGTCAGGCCGAGGCCGGCAGCCGAGAGCTTCTTCATGATGGCGCCGGCGTCCAGCGCGGTAGCGGCTTCGGTCTTGTCGACGGCCGTGGTGGCCACAGCCGCCGGGGACGGCGGTGCGCCCGTCGGGGACGGCTCGGCAGTGGACGAGCAGGCTGCCAGGACTACAACAGAGGCCGCGAGGCCGAGGATTGCGATGCGACGACGGAGCATCCCCGCACGCTAACGGCAGCCCCAGCGAGCGGAACGAACGAACCCCGCTCGGCCACGCGGGTGGCTGGAATGCGGTGGACGGTGGTTGCGCGGGTGGGGCACAGTCGACGCCGTGACTGACTCGATCGCCGTGCGCCACCGTTCGCTGGACGAGATCATGGCGGGTCTCGACGTCGTGCGGCAGGCGCCGCAGAGTGTCGGCAGCCTGGCGCTGGCCGTGCGCCGGCCGGAGGTCGGCACCCGGGAGGTGCTTGCCCGGGCCGAGCTCGATGCCACCGCCGGGCTGGTCGGCGACAACTGGAGTCAGCGGCCCAGTTCCCGGACGCCGGACCGGTCGCCGCACCCCGACATGCAGCTGAACGTCATCAGTTCCCGCTTCGCCGAGTTGATCGCCGGTGACGACCGGAACGCCTGGGCTCTCGCCGGCGACCAGCTCTACCTCGACTTCGACCTCAGCGTCGACGCCCTGCCGGCCGGTTCCCGGCTGGCGATCGGTGACCGGGCGGTGATCGAGGTGACCGACCAGCCGCACACCGGCTGTGCCAAGTTCGCGGCCCGGTTCGGGCGGGACGCGCACAAGCTCGTGTGGACCGAGGAGGGCAAGCTCCTGCGGCTGCGCGGGCTCAACGCCCGGGTGATCGTCGGCGGGCCGATCGAGGCCGGTGACACCGTCCGCCGGGTGGCGTGACCCGGACGACTCAGGCGACGCCGTAAATGCTGCGTAGCCACACCACTGCCAGCGCCTGCGCCCGGAGCCGGTCGGCCGGGTTGTCCTCAGGCCCGAGGTGCTCCAGCATCCGGTCGCTGAGCTCCAGCAGCAGCCTGGCGAGCGTCTGACTGTCCGGCCCGGCGGGAGCCCGACCCGCCGCCCGCTCGCCGTCGATGTGCTGAGCCACCGGCGCCACGAACGACTCCAGATAGCCCGTCCACATCTCCCGGATGCCGCTGCTCGTCCGGCGCGCCTCCAGCACCGCCCGGAACAGATAGTGGCGTTCCCGCACCGACGCGATCAGGTCGTCGACCATCCGCTCGATGCGCCGGGCCGGCGGCACCCCCTCGTCCGCGAGGTGACCCGCCGCCGCGAGCCCGCCCACGTAGACGTCCGCGCAGAGCGCCGCCACGCAGGCAGCCTTGTTCTCGAAGTAGAAGTAGAACGCCGACCTGGTGACGCCGGCCCGCGCCGAGATGTCCGCGATCGCGATCGCGTCCAGGGGTGTCTCGTGCAGCAGCTCGTCGAGGGCGCGCAGCAGCGCCTCGCGCCGCTGGTCGCCGGCGCCCACCGGCCGCCGGTCCATGGTCCTCTGTGGTCCGGCCATGAAGTCTCCCCGGCCCCCTGGACAACCCGTCGGGACCGAGCCTATAAAGGGGTTTGACACGCGTCAAATTTTCCAGACGCGTGTCAACCATAGGGGGCTCCGATGACCCACCTGCAGATCCGGAAGATCGACTTCGGTTTCGACGACACGATCCCGTTCCAGTGGCTGCCCAGCCATCCGAAATTCGGGCTGATGGCCAACGCGATCAGCATCATGGCGATCGCGTTCGAGAAGTTCATCGTCATCAACACCCGGGCGGCGATCCCGTTGATCCGTGACCCGGCCGCGGCCGGGGAGGCGGAGGCGTTCCTGCGTCAGGAGGCGCAGCACGCCAAGAACCATCGCCGGCACGTCGCCGCGCTGGTGCGGCGGTATCCCGGGCTCCAGGAGACCGTCGACGAGGCGTACGCGGCCTTCGACCGCCTGGTCGCGACCCGGTCGTTGAAGTTCCGGCTGGCCTACACCGCGGACCTGGAGTCGACGTTCACGCCGATCTTCAAGGTGATGCTCGACCACGAGGACGAGCTGTTCCGCCCCGGTGACGAGCGGGTCGCCTCGCTGTTCCTCTGGCACTTCGTGGAGGAGGTGGAGCACCGCAGCTCGGCGCTGGTGGTCTGCGACGCCGTGGTGCGGAACCGCTATTACCGTGCCGGCGTCGCTCGTGCCGTCTTCCGGCACATCATGAAGGTGTACCGCGACATCCTCCAGGGCTTCGAGAAACACGTGCCGGAGGCGGACCGCCAGGCGTGGTATCGCAACGTGTCACCGGACGGGGTGCGCCGCGAGGAGGTGATCTCCCGGTTGCCGCTGCGGCCGTCGTGGCGTACCCGGCTCGGGATCCGGCCGCCGTCGCCGTTCGCCCCGGCGTCGAACCGGGAGATGCTCGTCATGGCGTACCGGCTCCTGCTCTCCCAGCTGCCGCACCACCGGCCCGCCCGGCAGCCGCTGCCGCGCTTCGCCGACGTCTGGTTCCGGTGTTACGCCGACGGGCGGGACGTCACCCGGTTCTACACGGCGACCCGGTGACGGTCGTGTGCACGCCCGGATACGCGGAGGTCGCCCGGACCCTGGGTGCCATCGACTGCGCGCACGCGCCGGCCGTCGTGTCGGTCCGCCCGCCCACCGCCCTGGCCGACGGCACCATGCTCGTCGTCGAAGCGCTCATGATCATCGGTGCGATCGCCGCCGTGGTCCACGCGGTGCTCTGGTGGCGCCGCCGCGGCGACCCGACCAACCTCGGGCTGTGCTGCGCCACGGTCGTCTACCTGCTGATCCTGGAGCCGCCGCTGTACTTCCCGGACCGCTTCGGCCTCCAGGACCGGGTCGGCCTGATCTTCGTGCACAACCTGTTCTCGGTGCAGCTGCTCGGCGACCGGCTGCCGCTCTACATCGTCGCGGTCTACCCCGCGCTGACCTATCCGGCCTACGTCCTGGTCCAGCGCACCGGCCTGCTGGACCGGCACTCCCCGGTGGCGGGCGCCGCCTGCGTGGCCGTGGTGTTCCAGTGCTTCTACGAGGTCTTCGACCAGATCGGCCCGCAACTGCGCTGGTGGGCCTGGAACCCGCAGGCGCCCTCGAACTCGCCGGCGCTGGCCGCCGTCCCGCTCAGCAGCGTGACCATTTTCGCCGCAGCGGCTCCGTTCGGGATGGTGCTGCTGACCCGCCTGCTGCTCGCCCGGCGCGCCGCTCGCGGGCCGATTCCGCCGCTGTCGATGGCCCTGCGCGTCGTCGCGGTCGGCGCGCTGACGCCGCTGGCCATGGTGGCGTTCTCGATTCCGTACTTCCTGCTGACCGGACGGCCCGACCCGGTCCGCGCGCTGTCGCTCTGGGCGGTGCTCGCGGCCCTCGTCATCGCTGCCGCCGTCACGGTGCGCCGCGACCGGGGACATCCCGCGCCGCGCGAGGCGGGCGGTTTCCTCGATCGCTACGCGATCGTCGCGGGCGCGACCTTCCTGCTGGTGTTCGCCGGACTCTGGGCGGTGGCGCCGGCGAGGACCGCTTCCGGCAGTTTCCCGTACGCCCTGAGCTGCGCGCTCACCGCCGCCGTCATCCTGGTGCTGGCGGCGAGGCGGCAAGCTCTCACCCCGTCCGCCGCCGGGCGGCCTCGGTGACCCGGGTGAGCAGCTCCTTGAGCGTCGTCACCTCGTCCGCCGTCAACGCCGCGGCCAGTGTCGCGTCCAGCGCCGCGACCTGAGCGTCCGCCCGGTCGAACAGCTCTCGCCCGGCCTCGGTGGTCCGGATCTCGATCAGCGTGCCGTGCATCGGGTGCGCCGCCCTGGCGATCAGGCCGGCCTTCTCCAGCCGGCCCAGGGTGCTGTTCATCGTCTGCGGCGTGACCGCGCACTTCCGGGCGAGCTGGGCCGCTGTGATGCCGGGGTGGTCGGAGAGGATGGCCAGCGCGCTCTGCTGCGCCGGCGTCAGCCCGAACTCGCGCAGCACCAGCTCCTTCGCCGCCTGGCTGGTCTGCTCGGCGCGCTTGACATATCCGAGCAGCCGTTCCGAGTAATGCACGCCACTAAGCCTAGCTCAACGCGTAAGGATGCTGTTGGCTATCAGATATCGAATACCCGGCAGCATGCTTAAGGAGGGTCGTGATGGCGACCGATCGGCGGCGTTGGGTGGTCCTGGGGGTCGGCATGCTCGCCATGACCGCCGCGTGCACCTTCCAGTTCGGACTGCCGTTCCTGATTCCCGCCTTCCGCGACGCGGGCATGTCCCTCACCGAGGCCGGCCTGCTCGCCGCCGCGCCGACCGCCGGGCTGCTCCCGACCCTGATCGCGTGGGGCGCCGCCGCCGACCGCTGGGGTGAGCGCGTCGTGCTGACCACCGGACTCACCCTGGCCGGCGGCATCCTGCTGGCCGCCACCCAGCTCGACGACACGGTCGCGCTCGGCGTCGTGCTGCTGCTGGCCGGTGCGGCGGGCGGGTCCGTGCACGCCTCCAGCGGCCGGCTGATCCTGGGGTGGTTCGCGGCGCGGGAGCGCGGGCTGGCGATGGGTCTGCGGCAGACCGCGCAGCCGCTCGGCGTCGCGGTCGGGGCGCTGCTGCTGCCGACCCTCGCGGTCACCGGCGGGCTGCTCTTCATGGGCCTGTTCTCCCTGGTCGCGGCGGCGCTGGTCGGCATCCTGGTGCGGGACCCGGCCCCGAGCGGCGCCGCCGCCGGCGCGGACACCGGCTCGCCGTATCGGACGCCCGTGCTGTGGCGCATCCACGCGGCCAGCACGCTGCTGGTCGTCCCGCAGTTCACGGTGGCGACGTTCGCCCTGGTCTTCCTGGTGGAGGAGCACGGGTGGCGGCCGGACGCGGCCGGTCGCGTGCTGGCGATCGGCCAGGCCGCCGGCGCGGTGATGCGGCTGGTCGCCGGCTGGTGGTCCGACCGGGCCGGCTCCCGGACCCGCCCGATGCGCGTGATCACGCTGGCCATCGCGGCGGTCATGGCGCTGCTCGCCGCCACCAGCGGCGCGGCGATCTCGGTCGTCGCGCTGATGGCCGCGTCGGTGCTGACCGTCGGGCCGAACGGTCTGGCGTTCACCGCCGTCGCCGAGTACGCCGGGCGGAGCTGGGCCGGCCGGGCGCTCGGCATCCACAACACCGCGCAGAACACCGTCGCGAGCGCCACCCCACCCGCCATGGCCGCCCTGATCGGCGCCGCCGGTTACGGTGCCGCGTTCGCCGCCGCGGTGGTCTTCCCGCTGCTGGCCGCGGTCATCATCCCGATGCGGACCAGCCGGGCCGAGGAGCCGGCGCCGCGAACGATCAAGGTCCCGGCGACAACTCCAGGGCCGCGGCCAGGCGGTTGAGGTGGACGCCCGGGGAGCCGAAGAGCTCGGCGTCGGCGTACGCGCGGCGCAGGTAGCGGTGGGCGTCGTGCTCCCAGGTGATGGCGATGCCGCCGTGCATCTGGACCATCTCGGCGGTGATCGCCCGCTGCGCCTCCGAGCAGCAGACCTTGGCCATCGCCGCCGGTGTCGCGGTATCGGGGGCGCCGGCGGCCACGGCCTCGGCGGCGGTCCAGGACGCGGTGGTGGCGGCCTCCAGGCTCAGGTACGCCTCGGCCAGCCGGTGCTGGATCACCTGGAAGGAGCCGATCGGGCGGCCGAACTGGACCCGCTGCCGCACGTACTCGTGGGTCAGCTCGAAGGCCCGGGACGCGGCACCCACCTGCTCGGCGCTCAGAGCCACGCAGGCCAGGTCGCGCAGCCACGGCAGCAGGCCCGGGTCGTCGCTCAGCCGCCAGGCGGGCACGTCGTCCAGGTGCACCACGGCCAGCGGGCGGGTGGCGTCCAGCACGTCGCAGGGCAGCACGTCGACGCCGCGCGCCGTGGCCGCCACCTCCCACAGCCCGTCGCCGGTCACCGCCAGCAGGACGTCGGCCGCCGCGGTGTCCAGGACCTGGCTCGCCTCGCCGGTCAGCCGGCCCGCCACGGAGACTGTGTGATCGTCGAGGAACAGCAGGGTGGCCACGCGGTCGCCGGCACACAACGACGGCAGCAGGTCGGTGGCCCCGGCCCGCAGCAGGGCCTGGGTGGCCAGCACCGCGCTGCCCAGCATCGGGGACGGGGTGAGCCGCCGGGCCAGCTCGGTCATCACGACCTGGGACTCCAGCAGGGTCGCGTCCGCCCCGCCGTGCGAGGCCGGGACCGCCAGTCCGGCGACCCCGATCTCCTTGCAGAGCCTCGGCCACAGCGGGTCCGGGCGAGAAGCCAGCAGTCCGCGTACGGCGTCGCGCAGCGCCCGGCGTTCGTCGGTCAGTGGCATGTGCCCTCCTCGGCGAGTTCCGCCATCAGTCGTGCCCGGTGGCCGGCCGGGGTGCCCCAGGACAGGCTCAGCGCCCGCACCCTGGTCAGCAGGCGGCCGAGGCCGTGCTCCCGGGTGTAGCCGATCGCGCCGTGCACCTGGAGTGCCGCGCGGGCGGCCCGGTTCGCGGCGTCGGAGCAGGCGACCTTCGCGGCCGAGACGTCCCGGGCGGTGACGGTCACCGCGGCCGCGTAGAGCAGCGGCCGGGCGAACTCCAGCCCGACCGCGACGTCGGCGAGGCGGTGCTGCACGGCCTGGAACCGGCCGATCGGCCCGCCGAACTGCACCCGGGTCCGGGCGTGCGCCACGGCCGCCTCCAGCAGCGCCCGCGCGGCGCCGAGCAGCTGGGCCGCACAGACAAGCGCGCCGAGATCCAGCGCCCGGCCGATCGCCGGGCAAGCCTGGGGTGGCCCGCTCGGGAACACCTCGAACAGCCGCCGCGCGCGGTCCAGGGAGACATGCATGCCGCCGGCCCGGGCCGGCCCGGCCACGCCGCGATCGGCGAGCAACACCACGCCGGCGGCGTCCGCGTCGAGGGCGTAGGGCAGCCACGGCGGCGCCGCGAGGGTGCCCAGCAGACTCCCGCCGGCCAGCGCGGGCAGCCACCGGCCGGGCTGGTCGAGCCCGGCCAGCAGGGTCGGCACGGCGGCGAGGCTCTCGGCCACCGGACCGGGCACCGCGTGGTGCCCGAGTTCCTCGCCCGCGATCACCAGGTCGGCCGGGTCGGCGGCCAGACCGCCCCAGCGGACCGGCACGGCGAGACCGGTGACCCCGGCGTCGGCCAGCCGGGACCAGAGCCGACGGCCAGGGTCATGGTCACCGGCGGCCCAGCTGTCCGCGGCCGCCGGCACGTCAGCCGCGGACAGCACATCGTGCAGCGTGGCCGCGAACGCGACCTGCTCCGGCGACGGGACCAGCATCATCGCGGCCATCCCCGCGTCCGGGCGGCGACGAGCGCCGGGACCGGCATCATCGTTGCCTTCCCCGCGTCCGGGCGGCGACGAGCGCCGGGACCGGCATCATCGTTGCCTTCCCCGTGAGCGGGCGGCGACGAGCGCCGGGACCGGCATCATCGCGGCCATCCCCGGGTGCGGGCGGCGACGAGCGCCGGGACCGATCTCATCGGGGGAGACCCAGGACTCGGGTGGCGACGATGCCGCGCTGGATCTCGTTCGTCCCCGCGTAGATCGGCCCGGCCAGCGCGAACAGATATCCGTCGGTCCACGACCGGTCGACCTCGGCGTGCGGCCCGAGCAGGTCCAGGGCCGTCTCGTGCAGGGCCACGTCCAGCTCCGACCAGAACAGCTTGACCATGCTGGGCGAGCAGGGCGCCCCGGCGAAGGCGTGCATCCGATACGCCCGGGCCGCGATCCAGGCGTCCGCCACCCGATCCCGCAGCCCCGGATCCGCACCCTCCTGCCACCGGGCCACCAGCCGCCCCGCCGCCGCGGTGAATCGCCCCGGGCTGCGCAGCCCCACCCCACGCTCGTGCCCGGCCGTGCTCATCGCCACCCGCCACCCGTCACCGGGCGCGCCGATCACGTCGGCGTCCGGCACGAACACGTCGTCCAGAAAGATCTCCGCGAAACCCGCCGCACCACCGAGCTGCCGGATCGGCCGCACCGTCACCCCCGGCGCCCGCAGGTCCACCATCAGGTAGGTCAGCCCCCGATGCCGCTCCGCCGCCGGGTCGCTGCGGAACAGCCCGAACGCCCGATCCGCGACCACCGCCCGCGAACTCCACGTCTTCTGCCCGGAGAGCGCCCAGCCACCCTCGGCCCGCACCGCCCGGGACCGGATCGCGGCCAGGTCGCTCCCCGCTTCAGGCTCCGACCAGGCCTGGGCCCACACCTGCTCGGCACGGGCCATCCGGGGCAGGATCCGGTCCCGCTGCTCCGCCGTCCCGTGCGCGAGCAACGTCGGGGCGAGCAGGAACAACCCGTTCTGCCCGATCCGCACCGGCGCCCCGGCCGCGTGGTACTCCTCCTCGAACAGCAGCGCATGCAGCGGTGGAGCGTCCCGCCCGCCGTACCGCGCGGGCCACGAGACCACCGCCAGCCCGGCGTCGGCGAGCCTGCGCTCCCAGGCTCGGTGCGCCGCGTCCCCGGCCGGGGTGTCCACACCGGGCAGTGGCTCGGCGGGAACGTTCGCGGCGAGCCAGTCGCGCACCTCGTCACGGAACGCCCGCGCGCCGGGTGGCAGGTCGAGGTTCACCGCTTCATGGCCTTCGGATCCAGCCCGGCCAGCGGGTCGCCGGTGACCTCGGCGTTGTGCGCGTGGGCCAGGTGGTGCAGGCCGAAGACCGCGTCCATCCCGGCGCGCATCCCCATCAGGTCCTCGCACTGGTTCAGCGCGCGCTTGGCCAGCGCCAGCCCGAACGGGGGCATCGCGGCGACCCGCTCGGCGAGCGCGATCACCGCCGGTTCCAGGTCCGCGCGGGGCACGACCCGATTGACCATGCCTATTTCGTACGCCCGGAGCGCGTCGAAGCGGTCGCCGGTGAACAGCACCTCCCGGGCGAGGCGAGGCCCCAGCATCCACGGATGCGCGAAGTACTCCACCCCGGGAATGCCCATCCGCAGCACCGGATCGGCGAAGAACGCGTCCTCGGCCGCCACGATCAGATCGCACACCCAGGCCAGCATCATCCCGCCGGCCACGCAGGCGCCCTGCACCATGGCGACGAGCGGTTTCGGGATCTCCCGCCACCGCCGGCACATGCCCAGATAGACCTCCATCTCGCGGGCGTAGCGCCGGTCCGCCCCGGCCCGCTCGGTGTGGTCCCACCAGATCGTCGCCCGGCGCGGGAACGAGGTGTCCGCGTCCCGCCCGGGCGAGCCGATGTCGTGGCCCGCCGAGAAGTGCTCACCCGCCCCGGCCAGCACGATCACCCGTACGCCGGGGTCGTCCACGGCCCGGCTGAACGCGGCGTCCAGCGCGTAGGTCATCGCCGAGTTCTGCGCGTTGCGGTACCGCGGCCGGTTCATCGTCACGACCGCGATCCCGCCCCGGCGTTCGTAGAGCACCTCGTCAGCCATCGCCCGCCTCCGCGCGCAGCAGATATTTGAGGACCTTGCCCGACGCGTTGTGCGGCAGCTCGGTCCGCAGCTCGACGGCGCGCGGCACCTTGTAGCCGGCCAGCCGCCCCCGGCAGAACTCGATCACCTCGGGCTCGGTCAGCGACCGTCCCGGGCGGCACACCACGAACGCCCTGCCGACCTCGCCGAGCCGCCGGTCCGGCACCCCGATCACGGCGGACTCGGCGACCTGCGGCAGCCGGGCCAGGGTGCGCTCCACCTCGGCCGGATACACGTTGAAGCCGCCGCAGATGTACATGTCCTTGAGCCGGTCGGTGATCGTCAGGTAGCCGTCCTCGTCGAGCCGGCCGACGTCGCCGGTGTGCAGCCAGCCGTCGGCGTCGATCGCCTCGGCGGTGGCCTCCGGGTCGTCGAGGTAACCGAGCATCACGTTCGGCCCGCGCAGCAGCACCTGGCCGTCGGCGTCGTCGATCCGGACCTCGAACCCGGCCGCGGCGCGCCCGCAGGTCTCGGCCACGGTCCGGGCCGCGTCGCCGGGACGGCACATGGTGGCCACGACCGCTTCGGTCAATCCGTACGCCGTGAGCACCTCCGCGCCGAGCTCCTTGCGCATCCGCTCGACCAGCGCGGGCGGCACCGTGGCCGCCCCGGTCACCGCGAGCCGCAGGCTGGACAGGTCGTGGCGGCCCGCCTCCGGATGGTCCATCAGGCTGGTGTAGAGCGTGGGCGGGCCGGGCAGCACGGTGATCCGCTCGGCGCCGATCCGCTCCATCACCCGCGGCACGTCGAACACCGCCTGCGGCACGATGGTGGCGCCGCTGACCAGGCAGGCGAGGATGCCCGCCTTGAGGCCGAAGCTGTGGAAGAACGGGTTGACCACCAGGTAGCGGTCGTCCGGCCCGAGCCCGGCGATGCCGGCCCAGGCCGCGGCGACGGCCAGCGACTGCCGATGCGCGCTCATCACGCCCTTGCTCCGCCCGGTCGTCCCGGACGTGAACAGGATGTCCGCGACGTCGTCGGGCGACACCGCCGCGGCCCGCGCGTCAGCCTCACTCCCGGGCACCGACTCACCCGCCGCGAGAAAGGCAGCCCAGCCGTCAGGCGCCGCCGCGTCTCTGCCGGTCCGGGCATCGCGGTCTGCCGGGTCTCTGCCTGCCCGGGGATCGCGCTCGGCCGCGGACGACGGGGTGCGGCCCTCCGCGTCCACGGGCAGGGTCACGATCAGCCGGGGGAGGGCCACGCCCTCCTCGGCCGCGGCAGCGACCAGCGCGGCGAGCCTGTCGGTGCCGAGGAACGGCCCGACGACGACGAGCGCCCGGGCGTCGCTGCGCCGCACCACGTCGAGCGCCTCCACCCCGGTGAACCGGGTGTTGACCGGGACCAGCGTGCCGCCCGCACAACTCACCCCGAGCGCGGTCAGCACCCACTCCACCGAGTTGGGCGCCCAGAGCGCGAGCCGGTCGCCGGGCCGCAGCCCGCCCGCGATCAGGGCCCGCGCCACCCGCCGCACCTCACCGAGCAGCTCCCGATAGCTGAGCGGACCGAGGGCCGCCGCCGAGCCGAAGGAGGCGGCCGCGCGCGCCAGGGCCGCCGGGATCGTCGAGGTCATCGCACCTCCCAGACCGCTGCCGAGGCTGTGGTGACCCAAGCAAGTGCTTGGTAGGGTGAGCCTACGCGCGGAGCGGGAGGCAGACCAGTGGAGGACGACCGGGAGTTCAGACGCGAGATCCGGGACTGGCTCGCCGCGAACGTGACCGACGACCTGCGGGGCGCCGGCGGCGCGGGCCGGGAGAGCGAGGCTTTCGAGAGACGTCTCGCCTTCACCCGCCGGCTGGCCGCCGCGGGCTGGAGCACGCTGGCCTGGCCGGTCGAGCACGGTGGCCGGGGCGCCTCCCTGCACCGGCAGGTCATCTTCCACGAGGAGTATGCGATGGCCGGCGCCCCCGGCCGGGTCGACCACATCGGTGTCACCATGGTCGGTCCCACCCTCATGCAGCTCGGCACCGACCGGCAGCGGGCGCGGTTCCTGCCCGGCATCGCCGCGGCCACCGAGCTGTGGTGCCAGGGTTACTCGGAGCCCGGCGCCGGCTCCGATCTGGCCGCCGTCACCACCCGTGCCGAGCTCGACGGCGACCACTGGGTGCTCACCGGGCAGAAGGTGTGGACGTCCCTGGCCCACGTGGCCGACTGGTGCTTCGTGCTGGCCCGCACCGCGCCGGTCCCGGAGGGCGCCTCCCGCCACGCCGGTTTGTCGTACCTGTTGGTGCCGATGCGCCAGCCCGGCGTCACGGTCCGGCCGATCCGCCAGCTGACCGGGGACAGCGAGTTCAACGAGGTGTTCTTCGACGGCGCCCGCACCGAGCGGGACCTGGTCGTCGGCGAGCCCGGCCAGGGCTGGCGGGTGGCGATGGCGACGCTCGGCTTCGAACGCGGCGCGGCCACCGTCGGCCAGCAGGTCGGCTTCCAGCGTGACCTGGACGACCTGGTGGCGCTGGCCCGGCGCACCGGCGCGACCGCCGACCCGGCCGTCCGCGAGCGGCTGACCCGGGCGTGGATCGACCTGACCGTGCTGCGGGCGCACACCCTGCGGCTGCTGTCCGGGCCGCCGTCGGCGGGTGCGGCCACGGTCATCAAGCTGCTCTGGTCGCGCTGGCGGCAGGGGCTCGGCGAGCTGGCCATGACCGTGCTCGGGCCGGCCGGCGTGGCGGCGGCCCCGGGCGACGACGCGCCCGCGACGCCGGGGCGGGCCCGGGACACGACCCGGCCCACCGCCGGTGAGGTGGATCGCTGGCGGCGGTTGTTCCTGTTCAGCCGGGCCGACACGATCTACGGCGGGTCGAACGAGATCCAGCGCGGCATCCTCGCCGAGCGAGTCCTCGGCCTGCCCCGGCAGGACCGCCGATGACGCCGGCCGCGCCGGCCGGATCGCCGAGGGCGCCGGCCGGGCATGACCTGCTGACCGGCAAGGTCGTGGTGGTGACCGCGTCAGCCGGCACCGGGATCGGCGCCGCCATCGCCGAGCGCTGCCTCGCCGAGGGGGCCCGGGTGGTGCTCAGCGACCGGCACGAGCGGCGTCTGGCCGAGGCGCACGAGCGCTTGACGAAGGCGTACGCAAATCGGGTCTTGTCCCTGGTCTGTGATGTCACGGACGACCGTGACGTGCGGGGTCTCGTGAGCGGCGCGGCCCGGGAGTTCGGGCGGCTGGACGTCATGATCAACAACGCCGGGCTGGGTGGCGAGCGGGCCGTCGACGAGATGACCGACGACGAGTGGGGCCGGGTGCTGGACGTGACGCTGACCGGCACGTTCCGGTGCACGCGGGCGGCGCTGCGGCAGATGATCGCGCAGGGCGGCGGGGGAGCGGTGGTGAACAACGCCTCGGTGCTCGGCTGGCGCGCGCAGGCCGGGCAGGCACATTACGCGGCGGCGAAGGCCGGGGTGATGGCCTTCACCCGGTGTGCCGCGCTGGACGTCGCCGCGCACGGCATCCGGGTCAACGCGGTGGCTCCCAGCCTCGCCATGCACGCCAACCTGAGCAGGGTGATCGGTGAGCCGGAGCTGGCCGGGCTGGCCCGGCGCGAGGCGTTCGGCCGGGCCGCGCAGCCGTGGGAGGTGGCGACCGTGGTGGCGTTCCTGGCCAGCGACTACGCGTCCTACCTCACCGGCGAGGTGATCTCGGTGAGCAGCCAGCACCCCTGATCGGCCCGGTCGGTCAGGGCGCGCCGAGTTCGCGGGCCAGCGACTGGGCCTCGTCCTGGGACATCCGGCCCCCGATCATCGCCGTGCCGCTGGGGATGCGCTCGATGACGGTCGGGTTGCTGAGCATCTTGGACCCCATCACGATGGCGAGTTGGTTGCGCGGCTCGGGCTGGGCGCTCACCTGGGCGGTCAGGTCGCTGAAGTGGGCGCCGTCCTGGTCGGCGAAGGTCACCGAGACCGTCCAGCCGCCGAAGTCCGGATCGTTCTGCACCCGGATCTGGTCCAGCTGCCGCACCGAGAACCCGCCGGCGGCCGACACCTTCAGACAACTGCTGCCGTCGGCCGCGGTGTACTGCTGCCCCGGCGTCTCCGCCGTGCACGCCCCCGGGGTGACCTCCTGCACCACGTAGAAGTCCAGCGGCGTCTTCGCGGCCCCCGGCTTGACCTGCTGGTCGTCCTCGTCCGACCACGGGTGCGCGATCAGCAGCCCGGCGACCACCGCCACCGCGACCACGACGCCGCCCCACACCCAGAACGTCGACGACCCGCTCCGCGCGGCACGCGGCGCGGCCGGGCCGGAGCGTGCGGTGGACCGTTGCGCGATCACCAGCCCCGGCACGCCCACGACGGTCAGCACGCCGCCGATCAGGGCCAGCACGGGGATCTGTCCGATCAGGCCGATCGCAGTTCCGGCCGCTCCGAGGAGAACGACCACCCTCCAGACCGGAAGACTGCCATTACCCGACCGCGCCATGCCGCCCCCACCCTCGTCGATGGATCAAACCGCACGCAGCTTAATCCGAAGGCACAAGGCTCAGACACGTTCGAGGATGGTGGCGGTGGACATCGCGCCGCCGGCGCACATGGTGATCAGGGCGGTGGCGCCGCCCGAGCGTTCCAGCTCGTGCAGGGCCGTGGTGAGCAGCCGGGCGCCGGTGCTGCCGACCGGGTGGCCGAGGGCGATGGCGCCGCCGTTGACGTTGACCCGGTCCGGGTCGGCCTGGTGCACGCTCAGCCAGGAGAGGACCACACTGGCGAACGCCTCGTTCACCTCGACCACGTCGATGTCCTCGATCTTCATGCCGGTGCGGGCCAGCACCCGGTCGGTGGCGGCGATCGGCCCGTCCAGGTGGTAATACGGCTCCGCGCCGATCAGGCACTGCGCCCGGATCCGGGCCCGCGGCCGCAGCCCCAGCTGCCGGGCCAGGCCGTCGTCCATCAGCAGCACGGCCGCGGCGCCGTCGGAGATCTGCGAGGAGGTGCCGGCGGTGTGCCGGCCGTCCGGCAGCACCGGGCGCAACCCGGCCAGCCCGGCCAGGGTGGTCTCGCGCAGCCCCTGGTCGCGGTCGACGGTCCCGACCGGCGTCACCTCGCGGTCGAAGCGCCCCTCCCGCCACGCCCGGGCCGCGTTGGCCTGCGAGCGCACACCGAACCGGTCCAGATCCGCCCGGGTCAGCCCGCGCCGGTCGGCGATCCGCTCGGCCGCGACGTACTGGTTCGGCAGGTCGAGGTCCCACGAGCCGGGGCGGGGCAGGCCGGCGTCGCCGAGGTTGGCGCGCAGCGGGACGCGGCTCATCGACTCGACGCCGCAGGCGACGCCGGCCTCGATGGCGCCGGCCGCGATCAGTCCGGCGATCAGGTGGGTGGCGTGCTGGGCGGAGCCGCACTGGGCGTCGACGGTGGCGCAGCCGGTGGTGTGCGGCAGGCCGGCGTGCAGCCAGGCGGTACGCGTCACGTTGTTCGACTGCTCGCCGGCCTGTGTGACGCAGCCGCCGATGGCCTGCTCGACCCGGGCGGGGTCGAGCCCGGCGCGGTCGAGCAGCGCGCGCTGGGTCGTGCCGAGCAACTCGGCGGGGTGCAGGCCGGAGAGCACGCCGCCGCGGCGGCCGATCGGCGTGCGGACCGCCTCGACGAGCACTGGAGCACCCATGACGCCCTCCCGGGTGGAGACGACAAAACTAGAACGTGTTGCTATATCGAAGCACAGGAGTTTGAATCGGTAGAACCTGTTATCGAGGAGGAGCCGTGCTGGACTTCACCGACCCGGAGATCTATGTCCGCGGCATCCCGCACGCCGAGTTCGCCGAGATGCGCCGCACCGCGCCGGTGGGGTGGATCCCGCAGGCGCCCCGCAGCGCGGGGTTCGACGACGAGGGCTACTGGGCGGTGACCCGGCACGCCGACGTGATGACCGTGTCCCGGGACAGCGAGACGTTCTCCAGCTGGGAGAACACGGCGATCGTCCGGTTCCAGGCGGACATGCCCCGGGACCGGATCGAGATGCAGCGGGCGGTGATGCTCAACATGGACCCGCCGCAGCACACCCAGCAGCGCGCGATCGTCTCCCGCGGCTTCACCCCACGGGCGATCAACAGCTTGCGTACGGCCCTGACCACCCGTGCCGAGCGGATCGTCCGGGAGGCCCGGGGCGCGGCCGCGGGCGACTTCGTCACCGAGGTCGCCTGCGAGCTGCCGTTGCAGGCGATCGCCGAGCTGCTCGGCGTGCCGCAGGAGGACCGGCGCAACGTCTTCGACTGGTCGAACGCGATGATCGGTTACGACGACCCGGAGTACCGTGGCGCCGCCGACCCGCTCGAACCGGCCATGGAGCTGCTCGCGTACGCCATGAAGATGGCCGAGGACCGCCAGGTCTGCCCCCGCGACGACATCGTCTCCACGCTGGTGCACGCCGAGATCGGCGGGGAGCACCTGTCCGCCGACGAGTTCGGCTTCTTCGTGCTGATGCTGGCCGTGGCCGGCAACGAGACCACCCGCAACGCGATCTCGCACGGCATGCTGGCCCTGCTCGAACACCCCGAGCAGTGGGCGGCCTGGAAGGCGGACCGGCCGCGCACCGCGGTCGACGAGATCGTCCGCTGGGGCACCCCGGTGAACGTGTTCCAGCGCACCGCGACGCGGGACACCGAGCTCGGCGGCCAGCGGATCCGCGAGGGCGACCGGGTCGCGCTCTTCTACGGCTCGGCGAACTTCGACGAGGACGTCTTCGACCACCCGGAACGGTTCGACATCACCCGCAGCCCCAACCCGCACCTGGGCTTCGGCGGCAGCGGCGCGCACTTCTGCCTCGGCGCCAACCTGGCCCGGCTGGAGATCGATCTGATCTTCCACGCGATCGCCGACCACATGCCGGAGATCAGCCTGGCCGGCCCGCCGCAGCGGCTGCGCTCCGGCTGGCTCAACGGCATCAAGCATCTGCCGGTGCGGTACTGCTGACCACCCACATCGAGAAGAACTGCGAGCCACCGCCGTACGCGTGGCCGAGCGCCGTCCGGGCCCCGGCCACCTGGTGCTCGCCGGCCCGGCCCATCACCTGCATGGCAGCCTCGGCGAACCGCAGCATCCCGGAGGCGCCGATCGGGTTCGAGCAGAGCACCCCGCCGGACGGGTTCACCGGCAGCCGCCCGCCGATCCGGGTCTCGCCCGCCTCCACCAGCTTCCAGCCGTGCCCGGCCTCGGCGAAACCCAGGTTCTCCAGCCACATCGGCTCGAACCAGGAGAACGGCACGTAGATCTCCGCGACATCCACCTCGTCGAGCGGGTCGGTGATCCCGGCCGCCTGCCAGAGCGCCCGCGCCGCCTCGGCGCCGGCCCGCGGGTTCACGTGGTCCTTGCCGGCGAAGAAGGTCGGCTCGGTGCGCATCGCGGTCGCCCGGATCCACGCGACCGGCCGTGCCGACGCCTCGGCGGCGGCCTGGTCCCCGATCACCACGGCACACGCGCCGTCGGAGGAGGGGCAGGTCTCGTCGTACCGGATCGGGTCCCAGAGCATCGCCGACGCCTGCACCGACTCCACGGTGATGCCGGGTTGCCGCAGGTGGGCGTACTCGTTGAGGGCGCCGTTGCGGCGGTCCTTGACCGCGACCAGCGCGCCGATGTGGGCCGGCGCGTGCGAGCGCCGGATGTAGGCGCGCAGGTGCGGCGCGAAGTAGCCGCCCGCCCCGGCCCCGATCGGCGCGGTGAACGGCGGCTGGATCGACAGCGCCCACATCGCGTTCGACTCGGACTGCTTCTCGAACGCGACCGCCAGCACCCGGCGGTGCACCCCGGCCTTGACCAGCGTGGTCGCCACGTTCGCGGTGGCCCCGCCGACCGAGCCGGCGGTGTGCACCCGCAGCAGCGGACGCCCGGCCGCGCCGATCGCCCCGGCCAGGAACAGCTCCGGCATCATCACGCCCTCGAACAGGTCGGGCGCCTTGCCGAGCACCACGGCGTCGATCTGCGGCCAGTCGACGCCGGCGTCGATCAGGGCCCGGTCGATCGCCTCCCGGCACAGCCCGGCCATCGACACGTCGGTCCGCCGCGTCCGATGGTGCGTCTGCCCGGTCCCCAGCACGGCCGCTCGCACCGTTCGCATCACGACGCCTCCAGCACGCAGACGAGATTCTGTTGCAGGGCCGGCCCGCTGGTGGCGTGCCCGGCCGCCGTGCGGGCCCGGCCGGACATCACCTGCTCGGCCGCCGTGCCGATCCGGGCCAGCCCGGCCGAGAACATCGGGTTCCCGCAGAGCGCGCCACCGGACGGATTGATCCGGACCCGCTCACCGAGCCCGAGCGCGGCGCGCAGCAGCAACTCCTGGTGGGTGAAGGGAGCGTGCAACTCGGCCACGTCGAGATCGCCGGGCAGACCCGCCGCCTCGGCCGCGGCCGTCGCCGACGGCGCCGCGGTCAGGTCCCGCTCGCCGAGACCCTGCGGATCGATCCGGTGCGCCACCCCGCTGATCCAGGCGCGTCGCGGATGCCGCCGGGCCCGCTCCCCGCAGGCCAGCACCAGCGCGGCCGCACCGTCCGAGACCGGCGCGCAGTCGTGCGCCCGCAGCGGTTCGGCCAGATAGGGCCGGGCGAGAAGATCATCAAGATCAAGGACACCGGACAATTGACTGTACGGATTGGCGCTCGCGTCCGCGCGGCTGCGCACCGCCACCTCGGCCATCGCGCGCTCGGTGACCACACCGGCGTCGAGCGCGCACCGTGCCTGCAACGCGGCCACGCTCACCGAGTCCGGCCACAGCGGCGCGACCGTGTACGGGTCCAGTTGCAGGGCGAGGACCCGGCGCAGCAGCCCGGCCGAGGCCTTGCCGAAGCCGTACACCAGCGCGGTCTCCGCCTCGCCGGCCAGAATCTTCACGTACGCCTCGTAGAACGCCCACGCCGCATCCATCTCCACGTGCGACTCGCAGATCGGCGGGTACGCCCCGATCGCGTCCACGGCGTTGACGAACGAGAACGCCCGCCCGGCCAGGTAGTCCGACGAGCCGGAGCACCAGAAGTCCACCTCATGCCGGTCCAGCCCGGCCTCGGCCAGCGCCCGCCGGAACACCGGCACCAGGGTCTCCACGCCGCTGGTCGTGCCCGCCGAGGGCAGGCACGGCGCCTGCGCGAAGCCGATCACCGCGACGCTCACAGGTGTTCCCGATACGACTCGTACGGCGCGTCCGGCTCGCCGGTGGGGCGGAAGTGCACGATGTTCTCCGGGGTGGTCGTCCAGCTCTCCGGGTCGCGCCAGACCGCGGCCACCCGCATGCCCATCCGCACCTGGTCGGCGGGCAGGCCGAGGATCAGGTGCGGGATCGGGATGTCGGCGCCGTCCAGCAGGATCTGCGCCACCACGTACGGCGGGTCCAGGCGCTGCCCGGCGAACGGGACGTTCACCACGCAGAACGTCGTGACCGTGCCGTGGTCGCGGATCGCCACCTCCTCCTCGGTGGGCACGCCGTCGGCGGGGCAGACCCGGGGCGGCACGTAGACCTTGCGGCAGACCGGGCAGCGCTGCCCGAGCAGGCGGCCGTCGGCGAGGGCGTACAGATAGCGGCTCTCGTCGGCGGAGGTGGTGTGGGTGTACGACAGCCGGATCGGCGTGGTCATGACCGTGACCGGCTCGTCGTCGCGCCGGTCGGGACCGTCGGTGACCTCGCCGGGCTGGAAGCACGCGATGTCGCGGATGTGGCCGGTGCGGTCGGCGGCCCAGCGGATGCTGACCCGCATGCCGGTGCGCATCAGCTCCCGGGAGCCCGCGTCGACGGCGTGCAGCAAGGCGGTGTCGGCGCCGTCGAGCCGGATCAGCGCCCAGGCGAACGGCCGGTCCAGCGGCTGCCCGTCGAGCGGCCGGTCGGTCCAGGTCCAGCTGGTCACGGTGCCGGTGGGGCGCACCTCGACCAGGTCGATCACCGGGGCGTGGGTCGCCGGGTCATATTCGAGCGGGGGCACGTGCACCCGGCCGTCCGCGGTGCGGCTGCCGAGCACCCGCCGCTCGCGCAGAGCGGTCATGAACCGGCCCAGCACCGGCCCGAGCGACCGCGTGTAGTCGAAGCTGATGGTCAGCGGGGCGGAGAGCACGAACACAGTGAAACACGTTCTAACTCTGCGATTCAAGGCTGCTTCTGTGCGCCTGTTCCATAACTGGAACGCGTTATAGAGTGACGCTCGTGAGTGACATCGGGTTGTGGAACATCGCGCGCCGGGACCCGGACCGGGTCGCGGTCGTCGACCCGGACGGCCGCATCGTCACCTATGGCGAGCTGGCCGCCCGCGCCGACCGGATCGGGCGGGACTTCCAGGAGCGGGGGCTGGTGCCCGGCGACACCGTCGCGATGCTCCTGCCCAACGGCGCCGACCTGCTGGCCGTCGAGTTCGCGACGCTGCAGACCGGGCTGTACTCGGTGCCGTTGAACTGGCACCTGACGGCTGCCGAGATCGGGTACATCCTGCGGGACAGCGGGGCGAAGGTGTTCGTGGCCGACGAGCGCTTCACCGTCGGCGCGGCGGCCGGGCCGGGGGTGCCGGCGCCGGTGAGCGTGCGGGAGTTGGGCGGCGGCGGATCGGGGCGGCCCGAGCCGCGGACGACCGGGGCACTGATGGTCTACACGTCCGGCACGTCGGGGCGTCCCAAAGGGGTGCGGCGGCCGTTGACCGGGGCTGATCCTGACGTCGTACCCCAAGTGTCGTTGTGGTTCTTCGGTCTTTTCGGTCTGCGGCCCTTCGACGGGCACGTTCATCTGTGCTGCTCGCCGCTCTACCACACGGCGGTGATGAACTTCGCTGTCATCTCGCTCCAGTTCGGGCATCCGGTGGTGGTGATGGACCGGTGGGAGCCGGAGGAGATGCTGCGGCTCATCGAGCGGCATCGAGTCACCCACAGTCACATGGTGCCGACGCAGTTCCGGCGGTTGCTGGCGCTGCCCGCTGCGGTTCGCGACCGCTACGACCTGAGTTCGATGCGGGTGATGATCCATGGCGCCGCGCCCTGCCCGCACGAGGTCAAGCGGCGGATGCTGGAGTGGTGGGGCCCGGTGGTGGTCGAGTACTACGCCGCCAGCGAGGGCGGCGGGACACTCATCACCGCTGCTGAGTGGCTTGATCGACCGGGTTCGGTGGGACGGGCGTGGCCGGGGTCGCGGGTGCGGGTGCTCGGCGAGGACGGCGAGGACGCTCCGGTCGGGCGGCCCGGGACGGTCTACCTGCAAATGGGCGACGCCACGTTCGAATACCTGGGCGACGAGGAGAAGACGCGGCAGTCGTGGCACGGGCGGATGTTCACGGTCGGTGACATCGGATATCTCGACGCCGACGGCTATCTCTATCTATGTGACCGCAAGAGCGACGTGATCATCACGGGCGGTGTGAACGTCTATCCGGCCGAGATCGAGAACGAGCTGGCCACCCACCCGGCGGTCGCCGACGTCGCGGTCTTCGGCGTCCCGCACGACGAGTGGGGCGAGCAGATCAAGGCGGTGGTGCGGCCCGTGCCGGGGGTGAAGACCGGTCCCGAGCTGACCGAGGAGCTGCTGGCCTTCCTCGGCGGCCGGCTGGCCCGCTTCAAGCTGCCGCGCAGCGTGGACTACGCCGACGAGCTACCTCGCGACCCGAACGGCAAGCTCTACAAACGGCTCCTCCGCGACCCGTACTGGTCCGGCCGCGAGCGCGCCATCTGAATCAGGAAAAGGTGTTGTTCTGGGTGGTGCCGTCACCGATCTGCACGCCGCGTCCCCCGCGGGCGTCGACGTGATATTTGCTCGAGGGTATCGGCGTTCCGGTCAGTTCCAATAGTTTCCGGGCGGCAGCCAAGACCTGCTCGTCTTTGTCCGCGCCGGTTGAGGTCACCCATTTGCTGAGGCGGGCGTTCCACGCCGCGCTGTCGGTCTCGTCGACATCCAGCGCCTGCACTGCCTCGTCGTTGTTGCCGCCGAATATGTGCTTCAGTCGATTCTTGAGTTCGTTGTACGCGTCGCGGACCGCTGCCGAAGCCGAGTCCTGCAATCCGGCGCCTGCCCCGGCGGCCAATGCCGCTGTGATGACCTCTGTCGCAGACAAGAGCCACTCCCGTCGAACGAAACGATGCCGATGAATGATCGTAGGCGGATCCAGTGGCCGCCGGCGGTCGAATCTCGGACAGCGCGTGGCCCCCGGCCGCTTCACATTGGAGGGTGTCTACATTGAACGAGCGGACGGGAGTGGACGTGGAAAGTTCTACGGTCTCCGTATATATCTTCTGGCTACCGTTCGGTGAATCGTACGGCCGCATCGTGGCGCTGCGACGTGTTCGTCAGGAGGATGTCGCCGTCGATCTTTGGGCGTCGGATCTCACGTATCCCGTCGAGTCGGGCGATCTGCGCGAAAGGTATTCGGCCGATATCTGGAGGCGTCTGTTCTCCAATGAATGGATGCGGGTGATCGAAGGTCCGGTGCCGCTGTGGGAGTGTCTGGCCGGGACGACGGTTCGCGCGGAGATCGAGGAAAGGCTGAACGCCGGCGAGGGTGCCGCAAAGTTCATGTTCGGCGTCACGGTCGAACTCGCCGATCTTGGCTGGGGCGCGGAAGAGCGCATCCCGCCGCGGTTCACCCAATTCTTCCGTCTGAAGGACGGCGGGTTGAGCGAACTGTTCGAACGCTCGTTGTCGGAGGCGGCGGAGGAAGCCCACGCCTGGTACCGGGACGCGGAGAGGGGGGTTCCCGGCTCGAGCGAGCGGCTCGATCACGAGATCGCTGACATGATCCGGTTCGAGGGCTCCCGGGGTGCGCAGGTCGGGCGTTACAACGTCCAGATCAACACCTTCACCGCCACGTATGAGGGCGGCAGCATGGATTTCCACGAAGTCTTCCAGCGTGCTTCCGTGCGCATGGCGATTGCCAGACTCCAGCTCAGTCCTGGTGATTCACGGTTGCGGTCGGCATTGGTGAGTGCTTTCAGCCACGAGGGTTGGGGGCTGTTCGCGTCGCCTCGTTACATCACTGTCGAACGCCAGCAGCGCGGCATACTCGACTTTCTCTGCGGCCTGATCGGCATCGGCGTCGAGGGTGTGCGAGGCCTTCAGGTCGGAGATGAGAACAAGCAGATCAACTCTTTCCTCTACCAAGTGACTGCCACGCCCACGGCCGCGCAGATCTTGTCTCGCAATCACGGACTCGCCACCGCTCTTGCGGACTTCTTCTTCCCGCGCCCAGGAAACAATGTGAGTTTGGGTGAGTTGCGAGACACGGTCACCGCTCAGCTTGAGCAGATGCCCATTTCCTGGAAGGACGACATCACGCGCGGTGCCACCTATCCGCTCGGGGCTGTCCGGGTGGTCCGGGGGCACGACGGCGTCTCTGTCGGCGAGGACATCACGGTATTCAACACCGAAGCCGTATCTGTTTCTGAACTTGAGGTGGAGCTCCCCGACCTGGTTCCCTTCGTGGAATCCGACCCCCTTCCCGGCCTGCTTCTCTCCCCGCCGCTCCCTCCGGTGAGAGAGGCTCGCAAGAGGGATGTCGCCGGCCGGGACGGAGCCGATGGGCTCGATCACCCGTTTCCCGACCCGAGATCGGACACGAATCCGAGAGATCCTGATGAGATTCCAGGGCCCGGTGATGGGCTCGGGCTCTGAAAGGACCGGCTGTCAGTCGTAGAGGGCGGACACCCACAGGTGGGTCAGCGTGTCCACCAGCACCGTCCGGTCGTCGAACGGCGGGACACCGCACGCGGCCAGGTAGTAGAGGCGCTCGCCGGCCCAGGTCAGTGACGCGGCGAGGGCGTGCACGTCCACGCCGTCGAGGCGGGCCGGGTCGGCTTCGATGCGGGTGACCGCGGCCTCGGTGAACGTCGCCATCTGGGTCAGCCACAGCTCGCGCAACTGCGGGTCGGCGGCCCAGCTCTCCACGATGGCGCGCAGCACCGGCGCGTTGGACAGCCACAGATCCGCGCCCGCGTCGACCCCGGCGCGCAGGGCCTCGCGGGGATCCGACGTGCGCTCCACCCACGGCTGCGCCGCCTCGTGGCCGGCGCTGACCGCGCGGCGCACCAGCTCGGCCAGGACCGCCTGCTTGCCGGCGAAGTAGAAGTAGAAGCTCGCCCGGGACACCCCCGCCGCGGTGATGATGTCGGCCACGCTGAGGGTCTCGAAGGTGCGCTCGCGCAGCAGCTCCCGGAGTGCGTCGAGGATGCGTTCGCGCAGGCCGGCGGCCTCCTGCTGGGGTTCGTCGCGGCGCGGTGTCACGGGACGCAGCCTACCGCACAACAAATCTGGACGGTGTGACCAGACAGGTTGTATGGTCGGTCGCATGAGATATACGACGTTCGGGCGTACCGGTCTGCGGGTGTCCGAGTTGGTGCTCGGTGCGATGACCTTCGGTGAGCAGGGTGGCGTCGGCGCGCCGCTCGAGGAGTGCCGCCGCATCCTTGACGCCTATGCCGACGCGGGCGGCAATGTCGTCGACACCGCCATCAACTACCGCGGCGGCGCGAGCGAGGAGATCCTCGGCGAGCTGCTGGCCGGCCGGCGGGACAGGTTCGTCGTGGCCACGAAATACACCGTGACCCGTGACCCGGCCGACCCCAACGGCGGCGGCAACCATCGCAAGAATCTCCGGCTGTCCCTGGAGACCAGCCTGCGCCGGCTGCGCACCGACCACGTCGACGTCTACTGGGTGCACATCTGGGACCGGCACACGCCGATCGAGGAGACCATGCGGGCCCTCGACGACGCGGTCACCGCCGGCAAGGTGCTCCATGTCGGGGTCTCGGACACCCCGGCCTGGGTGGTCTCCCGGGCGAACACCCTGGCCGAGTGGCGCGGCTGGACCCCGTTCGCCGGCCTCCAGGTGTCGTACAACCTGCTCAACCGCGACGCCGAGCGTGAGCTGCTCCCGATGGCCGAGGCCTACGGCCTCGCCGTGACGGCGTGGAGCCCGCTCGGCGGCGGCGTGCTGTCCGGCAAGTACAGCACTACCCCCGCCGGGCCGACCCGGTTGGACCGGGAGGCGATCAGCGATCGGGACCTCGCGGTGGCCGGTGTCGTCCAGGAGGTCGCCGCCGAGCTGGGCGTCACCCCGGCCCAGGTCGCCCTGGCCTGGACCCGGCAGCGCACCGGCGTCCTCCCGATCATCGGCGCCCGCACCGTCGACCAGCTGCGCGACAACCTGGGCTGCACGGCGGTCACCCTGACGCCGGAGCTGGTCACCCGCTTGGAGTCGGCGACCGGCTTCAGCCTCGGCTTCCCGGCCGACTTCATCACCCAGACGACACCCTGGGTGCTGGGCGCTGCCGCGCTCTGACCAGCGGCGGGCGGTCAGCGCGCCCGGTCGTACAGCAGGCAGACCGCGCCGGAGTCGGTGCTGGACAGGTCGGCGAGGATCCAGTCGCCGGCCGGCAGGCCGTCCTCGAAGAGCCGGGCGCCGCCACCGGCGACGGCCGGGCACAGCGTGATGCTGAGCCGGTCCACCTCGTCGGCGGCCAGCAGCGCGCGGATGATGCTGGCGCTGGCCAGGACCACGATGTCGCCGCCTTCCCGCGCCCGCAGCCGGCGGATCTCGGCGGCTGGGTCCGCCGCCACGACCCGGGTGCCGGCCCAGGCCGGCGTGGTTTCGGTCAGGGTCGTGGAGAAGACCACCTTCTCCACCTCGTTGAGCCAGGCGGAGAACGCCCGGTCCCGCGGATCGGCGTTCTCGTCGGCGGCCACGGCGGGCCAGAAGCCGCCGAAACCCTGGTAGTTCTTGCGGCCCAGCACGGCCGTGGTGGCCCGGCCGGTGACCGCGACCATGTGCTCGCGGGCCGCGTCGGTCACCGCGTGCGGGACGATCCAGCCCATGTCGTAGTCGCCACCGGGGCCGTTGACCCGGCCGTCGAGCGAGAGGGAGATGTTGGCGACAACCCGTCGTGAATTCATGGGACAAGCGTCGCGGCCGACGGGCCACGGAACATCTGCCACCTGGCAGAGATGCGGAATACTCCCTCGGGTGAGATCGATCCGGCACTCTCCACCCGAGCTGGCCGCCTTCGTCGGCCGGGCGGAGGAGCTGGCCGCGCTCGACCGCCTCGCGGTGCCCGGACGGCTGCTGACCCTGGTCGGGCCCGGCGGCTGTGGCAAGACTCGCCTCGCGCTGCGGCTGGCCGCCGGACACCGCCGGGACGATCCGGACGACGCCTGCTGGATCGGCCTGGAGGACCTGTCCCATCCGGACGACGTGGCCGGCCACCTCCTCGCCGCGCTGGAGGTGACGGACGTGCGGGAGCTGCGCGACCGCCGGCTGCTGATCGTGCTGGACAACTGCGAGCACGTGCTCGACGGGGCGGCCGCGGTCGTCGCCGCGGTGCTCGGCGCCGGTTCCGGGGTGCGCGTGCTGGCCACCAGCCGCACCCCGCTCGGGGTGCCCGGTGAGCGGACCTGGCCGGTGCCGCCGCTGTCCCTGCCGGACGCGCTCGCGCTGTTCCTGGCGCGCGCGGAGCATCCGGTCGGCCAGGACCAGCGGGCCGCCGCCCGGCGCATCTGCGACCGGCTGGACCGGCTGCCCCTGGCGCTGGAGCTGGCGGCGGCGTGGACCGCGACGCTGACCCCGGCCCAGATCGCCGGCTCGCTGACCGACCCGTACGCACTGCTGGACGGCGGGCACCGGACCGCGCCGTTCCGGCAGCGCACCCTGGCCGAGTCGATGCGGTGGAGTCACGACCTGCTCGGCGCCGGCGAGCGGCTGCTGTTCCGCCGCCTCTGCGTCTTCGAGCCGGGCTTCGATGCCGGTGCGCTGCCCGCGGCAGCCGCCGGCGACCTCGACGAGCCGGCCGCGCTGCATGCTCTGCGCGGCCTGATCAGTGCCTCGCTGGTGGTGGCGGACCCGACCGGACCCGCGGCGCGGTACCGGATGCTCGCGACCGTCCGCGACTACGGCCTGGCCCGGCTGGACGAGGCCGGCGAGACCGTCGCCGCCCGTGACGCCCACCTGGAGCGGCAGCTGGCCACCCTGACCGGGCTCGCGCCGCTGCTGGACACCGATCGGGAGGCGTGGCGTTCCCGGATCGCCGCCGACTATCCGAACCTGCGCGCCGCGACCGAGTGGGGCCTGTCCCGGGACGACCCGGCCGGCGGTCGCCGGCTCGCGGCGGGCCTGGCCTGGCTGTGGCACGACGAGCAGCATGGCCGGGAGGGGCTGCGGCTGATGCGCCGGGCAGTGGAACGGGGCCGGGACGAGCGGGGCCGCGACGAGCGCACCCCGCTGCAGGCGCAGTGCCTGGTGGGTCTGGCCATGGTCGAGACGACCGCGGAGCCCGGCGGCCCGTCCTACCAGTCGGTGCGTGCGGCACTGGACCTGGCCGAGGAGGTCGGTGCCCCGGCGGCGAGCCGGCTGGCCAGGTCGATCACCGCGGTCGGTCTCCTGCCCCTCGACCTGGACCGGGCGCGGGAGCAGGCGCTGCGAGCCCGGGCCGAGGCCGACGCGGCTGGTGACGTGTTCGTCGCCGGGGCATCAGCCGCCCTGCTGGGCCTGCTGCACCTGATGCGGGACGAGCACCACGCCGCGGCGGACCTGCTCGCCCCGGCCGCGGACGCGCTCCAGGCCCTGGGCGACCGGGGCGTGGCCTCCTCGGCACTGACCTGGCTGGCCCTCGCCACCGCCTGTCTCGGACACCTCGACCGTGCCGCCGGCCTCGCGGCGCGGGCCGTGACCACCGCGACGCCACTGCGCGAGATCCACCGCGTCGGCCTCGCCCGGGCCGCGCTCGCCGAGATCCAGGTCCGACAGGGCCGGCTCGCCGCCGCAGCGGCGACACTGGCCCCGCTGGACCCGCTCACCAGCGGAGCGGACGCGGTTTTCGTGCCCGGCTGGGGCCGGGTCCACGCGCTGGTCGCCCTGGCCGGCGACGAGGTGGCCGAGGCGCTGGACTGGCTGGACCGGGAACAGGCATGGGGTGCTCCGCCCATCCCCGCCACCCAGCTCACCCGTGCCGAGGCGCTGCGCCGGGCCGGCGACCTCGGCGCCGCCACCGAGATACTGGCCGCCTTGCAGACGTCCCCGCTGCCGGCGATCCGTGCCGGAGTGCTCACCCAGCAGGCGGCTGTTCTCGCCACGGGCGGGGAGGCTGCCCTGCGACTGCAGCACGAGGCGCTGCGCGTGCGTGCCGCGCACGACCTCGTGCTGGACTGCGTGGACAGCCTGGAGGCGATCGCCGCGCTGCTGGCCGACCGCAATCTGGCCGGCGTGCTGGCCGGCGCCGCCGCACGGGCCCGCGACGAGGCCGGATACCACGGCGGGGCGGCGCGACCCGAGGAGCGGTATCCGGTCGAGGCGGTCGAGAAGGGCCGGACGACGGGTCTGGGGGACGCGGCGGCGCTGGCGCAACGCGCCCGCGGTCCACGAGGCAGGCCGGCCTCGGGCTGGGACAGCCTGACCCCGACCGAGCGATCCGTGGTGGCCCTGGCCGTGCAGGGGCTCACCAACCCGGACATCGCCACCCGGCTGTACATCGGCCGTGGCACGGTCAAGACGCACCTCGCCCACGTGTACGCCAAGCTCGGCGTGGCCAACCGCACGGAGCTGGCCCGGCTGGCCGCCGCCCGGCCGGTCAGCGGCCCTGGAAGCGGGGAGGGCGTTTCTCGGTGAAGGCTCGCGGGCCCTCCTTCGCGTCGTCGCTGCGGAACACCGCCGTGCCGATCTTCGACTCGATGGCGAACGCGTCGTTCTCGGCGAGGCCCTCGGTCTCCCGGATGGTGCGGAGGATGGCCTGGACCGCGACCGGGCCGTTCGCCGCGATCGCCCCGGCCAGGGAGAGGGCCTTGTCCAGCGCTTGACCGTCGGGTACGACGTGCCCGATCAGGCCGGCGGCCCGCGCCTCGGCCGCGCTCAGCTGCCGCCCGGTCAGCAGCATCTCGGCCGCCACCGTGTACGGGATCTGCCGCACCAGCCGCACCGCCGAACCTCCGAGCGGGAACAACCCCCACCGCGCCTCGGACACCGCGAACCGCGCACTCTCGCCGGCCACCCGCACATCGGTGGCCTGAAGGATCTCGGTGCCCCCGGCCACCGCCGGTCCCTCCACCGCGGCCACCAGCGGCTTGCTCAGCCGCCGGCCCTTCAGCAGGGCGTCGATCCGCGAGAGGTCGGCGTCCTCGAAGGTGTCGCCCGGGTGCGACGCGGTCATCGCCTTCAGGTCGGCGCCCGCGCAGAACGCGCCACCGGCGCCGGTCAGCACGGCGACCCGGATCGACGGATCGCCGTCCACCCGGTCCCAGGCGTCCCGCATGATCGCCATCATCTCGGCGGAGAGGGCGTTGCGGACCCGCGGCCGGTTCATCGTCACGATCAGGATCGGTCCGCGTTGCTCGACGAGCGCGTGCGGTTCCACAGGGCCACCTCCCGAAGTGCTTGCCACGCACGATAACAGGTTCTACTTTCGTTTGATGGCGGCAAATATTGCGGACCTGTTCGAGCACGCGGTCGACGCCTTCGCGGACCGGATCGCGGTGTGCTTCGGCGAGCAGGAGATCAGCTACGCCGAGCTGGAGCAGCGGGCCAATCGTCTGGCCCACTTCCTGCAAGATCGCGGGGTGCGCCCGGGTGATCGCGTCGGGCTCTACGCGGGCAACTCGATCGAGGCCGTGGTGGCCATGATCGCCATCTACAAGCTGCGCGCCGCGATGGTGAACGTCAACTTCCGGTATGTCGAGAACGAGTTACAGTTTCTGTTCGCGGACGCGGGGCTGGCGGCGCTCGTCCACGACCGCCGTTTCGCGCCCAGGGTGGCGGCGGTCATCAAGGAGCTGCCCGAGGTGCGGGCGGTGGTGGTGCTGCCGGACGGCACCGATGCGGCAGCCGACGGCGTCGACTACGCGGCGGCGCTGACAGCCGGCGCACCCCGGAGGGACTTCGGTGAGCGGTCCGGTGACGACATCTACCTGCTCTACACCGGCGGCACCACCGGATATCCCAAGGGTGTGCTCTGGCGGCACGAGGACGTCTGGCGCACCCTCGGCGGCGGCGTCGACTTCATGACCGGCATCCCGCTCGAGGACGAGTGGCAGCAGTCCCGGCGTGGCGCCGCCGCGGACGGCATGGTCCGGCTCTGCCTCGCCCCGCTGATCCACGGCAACGCGCAGTGGGCCGCGCTGATGGCGCTGTTCGCCGGCGACACCGTGGTGATGCTGCCGCACTTCGACGCCGACGAGGTCTGGCGCACCATCGACCGGCGCCAGGTCAACGTGGTGGTGCTGATCGGTGACGCGATGGCCCGCCCGATCATCGAGGCCTACGCGGGCGGCGGCTACGACGGCTCCTCGGTCGTCGCGGTCTCCTCCAGCGGCGCCCTGTTCTCCCCGGTGGTCAAGCGGCAGTACCTCGACCTGCTGCCGAACGTGCTGGTCACCGACGCGGTCGGCGCCTCGGAGACCGGGTTCACCGGGCTCGGCGTGGTCGCCGACGTGCCCGGCGGCGCGATCGAGGACCCCCGGGTCATGCCCGGCCCGACCACCGTGGTGCTGGGCGACGACGGCCGCCCGGTGGCGCCCGGCGAGGTGGGCCGGCTCGCCAAGAGCGGCTACCTCCCGCTCGGCTACTACAACGACCCGGAGAAGACCGCCGCCCTGCTCACCGAGGTCGACGGGGTGCGCTACGCGTTTCCCGGCGACTACGCCCGGCTGGAGGAGGACGGCACCATCACCCTGCTCGGCCGCGGCGCCACCTGCGTGAACACCGGCGGCGAGAAGGTCTTCCCGGAGGAGGTCGAGGGCGCGCTGAAGACCTGCCCCGACGTCTTCGACGCGCTGGTCATCGGCATCCCGGACGAGCGGCTCGGGCAGCGGGTGGCCGCGCTCGTGCAGCCCCGGCCCGGAGTGAAGCTGGACCTGGCCGGGGTCGAGGGGCACCTGCGCGAGCTGATCGCCGGTTACAAGGTGCCCCGGTCGGTCTGGCTGGTCGACGAGATCCATCGCACGATCAGCGGCAAGGCCGACTACCGCTGGGCACACCAGCACGCCGCCGAGGAGCCCACCCATGCGGACTGAGCTGTGCGAACGCCTCGGCATCCGGCATCCGGTGGTCGGCTTCAGCCCGTCCGAGCAGGTGGTCGCGGCGATCAGCCGGGCCGGTGGGCTCGGCGTGCTCGGCTGCGTGCGTTTCAACGACGCCGACGAGCTCGACGCGGTCCTGACCTGGCTCGACGATCAAACCCAGGGATTTCCGTACGGCGTGGACGTCGTCATGCCCAGCCACGAGCCGACCGAGGGAGTCCCCGCCGACCTCGACCGGCTGATCCCACCGGGCCATCGCGACTTCGTCGAGCGGACCCTGCAACGCCTGGGCGTTCCCCCACTGGGTGCCGGCGCGGAGAAGCGGGACGGCGTGCTCGGCTGGCTGCACTCGGTGGCCCGCTCACACGTCGAGGTGGCGCTGAACCACCCGGTGCGGCTGATCGCCAACGCGCTCGGCCCGCCACCGCCGGACGTGATCGCCCAGGCGCACCGGCACGGTCTCCAGGTCGCCGCCCTCGCCGGCCGCGCGGATCACGCCCGCGGTCACGTGGCGAGCGGCGTCGACATCGTGGTGGCCCAGGGCTACGAGGCGGGCGGGCACACCGGTGAGATCGCCAGCATGGTCCTGGTGCCCGAGGTCGTCGACGCGGTGGGGGAGGGTGTGCCGGTGCTGGCGGCCGGCGGGATCGGCAGCGGCCGGCAGGTCGCGGCCGCGCTCGCGCTCGGCGCCCGTGGCGTCTGGATGGGCTCGGTCTGGCTCGGCACCGCGGAGTACCGGAGCGCTCCCGCGCTGCGCGAGGCCCTGCTCAAGGCCGGATCGTCGGACACCGTCCGGAGCCGGATCTACTCCGGCAAGCCGGCCCGGCTGCTGCGCAACCGCTGGACCGACGCCTGGAACGCGGAGCAGGCGCCGGCGCCGCTGCCGATGCCGCTCCAGAATCTGCTGGTGTCCGAGGCGCACCTGCGGCTGATGGAGTCCGGCGACCCGACCGTGGTGCCGATGCCGGTCGGCCAGATCGTCGGCCGGATGAACGAGGTGCGCCCGGTCGCCGACGTCCTGGCCGACCTGGTCGCCGAGGCCGACGAGACCCTCGCCCGCCTGGGGAAGCTGGCCGGTTAGACGACGAGGCGGCCGCTGGAGAGGACGACGACGGCGCGGCCGGTGAGGGTGCCGGCCGCGAGCCGGTCGTAGGCCTCCCCGGCCTGCTCGAACGGGAACTCCCGCACCTGGTTGCGGATCAGCCCGGCCGCCGCCAGCGCGATCACCTCCTGGGCGTCGGCGATCGACCCGCCCTGGAACGTGAACACCTCGCCGTCACGGGGCAGCACCCCGAACCACGGCCGGTCGAGGCGCCCGCCGCCCGAGCCGATCAACCCGTAGGCTCCGCCGGGCCGGACGGCCGTGACACCGGCCGCGACGGTCTCGTCCGTGCCGACGAAGTCGAGCACCACGTCGGCCGGCTCCGTCACCGCCGCCGCCACCTCGTGCGCGCCGACCGACTCGGCGTAGGCCCGGCGATCGGGGGAGACGTCGACCGCCACCACCCGCGCGGCGGTCAGCACCCGCAGGAACTGCACCGCGAACGCGCCCAGCCCGCCCGCGCCGAGCACCACCGCTACGCTGCCCGGCGCCAGGTGCGGCAGCGCCCGCCGCACCGCGTGGTAGGCGGTGGCGCCCGCGTCGGTCAGCGGCCCGGCGTGCCGTGGATCCAGCCCGCCCAGCGGCAGCACGCTGCGCCGATCGGCGACCACGTACTCGGCCAGCCCGCCGTCCCGGCCGTACCCGCGCCCGGTCGTCCCGTCCGGGCAGGCGTTGTCCAGCCCGCGCACGCAGAGCCGGCAGGCGCCGCACGACCGCGCCGCGACCAGCGCCACCGGTGTCCCGTCGCTCAGCCAGCCGGCCGTCTCGTGGCCCAGCGTGAACGGCATCCGCCAGCCGAGCCGCTCACCGGCCGCGCGTGGCATCCGCCGCATGGTCAGGTCGGACCGGCACAGCCCGCACCCGGCCACCCGCACCAGCACCTGCCCCGGCCCGGGCACCGGCTCCGGCATCTCCCGGTGCTCCGGGGCGGCGCCCCACTCCGTCATCCGATACGCGCGCATGCCCCTCAGAATGAAACGCGTTCTACCTGACGGCAAGGATCCGTTGACGCTAAATTAGAACGCGTTCTAGCATGAGGCGTGCTCACTCAGCCGTTCGCCGACGCCATCGCGCACGCCGAGCGCGTCATCACCGAGGCGCCACACCTCCGTGGCGAGCAGGACCTGATCGAGGGCTACGACTACCTGGCCGGTGGCATCCGCGCCTCGATCCAGATGGCCTGGGCCTACGACCGCGACTTCCCCTACTTCGTGCGGTCCACCGGGCCGTACACGAAAATGGGTCTCGACAATCCGGACACGCTCTACTTCCACGCCTGGCTGCGCGACGACGCCGAGTACGTGGTCACCGGCCGCCGCGGCAGCACCGCCGACCTGAGCTTCCAGATCCTCGACGGCTCGTACTCCCCGGTCAACGTCCCGGACAGCCTCGCCGCCTTCGACGACCGCGAGATCGACATCGCCGCCGACGGCACCTTCGAGATCCGCTTCGGCCCCGGCCTGCGCGGCCGCAACGCGTTCCCGCTGGCGCCCGGCTCGGCCATGCTCGTGGTGCGCGAGGTGTTCAGCGACTGGACCCGCGAACAACCCGGGATGCTGCGCATCCATCGGGCCGACCGGTCCGGCACCGGGCCCGCGCCGCTCACCGAGCAGATCCAGAGCCGACGGTACGCGATAGCCGGCAAGATGCTCGTCGGCCGGATCCGCACCTTCCTGGCCTTCGCCGAACGCTTCTACCTCAACCTGCCGGTCAACACCCTGACCCCGCCCCGACCGACTCCCGGCGGCCTGGCCACCCAGTACTCCTCGGCCGGCCACTACGCGCTCGACGACGACCAGGCCATGGTGGTCACCGTCCCGGTCGCCGGCGCCCCCTACCAGGGCCTCCAACTCGGCAGCATGTGGTACGTCTCGCTGGACTACAGCAACCACCAGACCAGCCTCACCGTCCCGCAGGCGAGGGTCGATCCGGACGGCATGATCCGCTACGTGATCAGCGAGCGCGACCCCGGTGTGGCGAACTGGATCGAGCGCACCGGCCACGACCGCGGTTACGTGCAGTTGCGCTGGCAGCGGCTGTCCCGCGCGCTGACCGAGGCGGACGGCCCCCGGGTGGACCTGGTCGCCGTCGACGACCTGCCCAAGCAGTTGCCGTACCACGAGCCGATCGACCCGGCCGCCTGGCGGGAACGGATCGCCGCCCGGCAGGCCGCCACCGCGGCCCGGATGCTGGGCTGAGCCGTGCTCGCCGACAAGGTCGTCGTGATCGCCGGGGTCGGGCCCGGCCTGGGGCAGGCGCTCGCGGTGCGGGCCGCTCACCACGGCGCCGACGTGGTGCTCGCCGCCCGCACCGAGTCCTACCTGACCGAGGTGGCCGGGAAGGTGACCGCGGCCGGCCGCCGCGCCCTGGTGATGCCGGCCGACCTCACCGACGACGACGCGAGCGCGGCCCTGGCCGAGGCCGCTCTCGCCGAGTTCGGCCGGGTGGACGGGCTGGTCAACAACGCGTTCGCGATGCCGCCGATGCGCAGCCTCGGCAAGGTCGGCCTGGACGACCTGCGGTCGAGCTTCGAGGTGAACGTGCTCGCGGCACTGCGCCTGACCCGGCTGCTGACCCCGGCCCTGGTCGAGTCCGGTGGCGCGGTCGTGATGGTCAACTCGGCGGTGCTGCGGCACTCCCGGCGGCCGTTCGGGCCGTACAAGCTGGCGAAGGCGGGACTGCTCGCGGTCGCCCAGAACCTGGCGAGTGAGCTCGGACCGCGGGGTGTGCGGGTCAACTCGGTGGCGCCCGGCTGGATCTGGGCGGACAGCCTGCGCCTGTGGTTCGACTACCAGGCCGCGCAGCGCGAGGTGCCGCCACAGCAGATCTACGACGAGATCGCCGCGACCGTCGACCTGCGCCGGCTGCCCGAGCCGGACGAGGTGGCCGACGCCGCGTTGTTCCTGCTCTCCGGGCTCGCCCGGGGCATCACCGGGCAGTGCCTGGACGTCAACTGCGGCGAGTTCCACCACTGAGGAGGCGGCATGCGCAGCACGCGCACCGACGTCGGCACCGTGGCGGATCTGCACGCGTCGGCGACCCGGCTGACGGGACTCGACGACTTCGGGGCGGACGACTATCGCGAGGGCATGGGAGTGCTGCTCCGGGCGTACGCGAAGCAAGCCACCCTGACCCCGGACGGCAGCAGGATGAGCAGGGGCCTGGTGCGCGCAGCGCTGGTGTCACGGCTGCTCAGCGAGGCGGCGTGGAAACAGTTCCCGGAGCATGCCTCCGTGCCGATCGTGCGGCCGGTCTTCGTCACCGGGCTGCCGCGGACCGGGACGACCGCGCTGCATCGGCTGCTCGCCGCGGACCCGGCGCACCAGGGTCTGGAACTGTGGCTGACCGAGGCGCCGCAGCCGCGGCCGCCGCGGGAGTCGTGGGACGAGAATCCGGTCTACGCGATGCTGCGCGACGGCTATGCGCGGGCGGATCCGTCGCTGCTGGGGGCGCATTACATCGCGGCTGATCAGGTCGAGGAGTGCTGGCGGCTGTTGCGGCAGTCGATGATGTCGGTGTCGTTCGAGTGCCTGGCTCACGTGCCGGAATATTCGGCGTGGCTGGCCGGGCAGGATTGGACGGGCGCCTATCTCCGGCATCGGCGGAATCTGCAACTGATCGGGTTGCACGATCGGGAACGCCGGTGGGTGCTGAAGAATCCGAGTCACCTGTTCGCGCTGGATGCGCTGCTCGCGGCCTATCCGGACGCGGTGGTGATCCAGACGCATCGGGCGCCGCGGACGGTGATCGCGTCGGTGTGCAGCCTCAACGCGCGGGCGTGCGCCGGATGGTCGCCGCTGTTCCGGGGCGAGGTGCTCGGGCGGGCGCAGGTGGCGTTGTGGTCGCGGGGGTTGCGGACGTTCGCCGTGGACCGGGCCCGCCACGACCCGGCCCACTTCATCGACGTCGACTACGACGACCTGACGTCCGACCCTCAGGGGACGGTCGAGATGATCTACGACCGGCTGGGGGCGCCACCGCCCCCGGTGGCCACGGCTCCGCCGAGAGGACCGGCGCATCGGTACGACCTGGCCGACTTCGGCCTGACCGCGGCGGAGGTGGACGCGGCGTTCACGGGCTGGGCTCGTCCAGGTCCGCGGCCTTGAGGCGGGCGGTGAGCTGCTCCAGCGCGGCCAGCTCGGCGCGCAGGGCGCGGCGGCCGTCGCGGGTGAGCTTGACCCAGGTGCGTGGCCGATTGCCCTCGTAGCCCTTGGTCAGGGTGACCAGGCCGGCGTCCACCAGGACCTGCACGTGCCGGTTGAGGTTGCCGTCGGTGAGTCGCAGCTCGGTCCGCAGGGTGGCGAAGGCGACCTCGGGTATCTCGGCCAGCATGACGAGCACGCCCAGGCGCACCCGTTGATGGATGACGTCGTCGAGCCCGACAGCGGGGTGTGGCAGCGCCTCGCTCATGTCAGCCATTCGTCCGTGACCTTGCGGCATGGTAGAGACCGGCGAGGGTCAGCGGCAGCGCCATGATCAGCAGAGCCGGGGCGGGCCGGTCCAGACCGAGCACCGTCAGCTGACCGCCCAGGGCGGGCCCACCGCCCAGCACCCAGGACTGCCAGCCGAGGAGCCCCCCGACCTGGCCGGTCGCGCAGAACTGCCAGGCCAGGGCCGCCATCCAGACGCCGGCGACGGTGATCCCCTTGCTGCGCTCGACGATCCCGAGGGCGATCGCGGCGAGCGCGACGCCGAGCAGTGGCGTCAGCAGACCCTGCCACCAGGAGGTCTCCGCGCTCGCCCGATGTCCCGCCGGGGCGGCGAACAGCGCCAGCAGGCAGAGCAGTCCGGCCGCTCCCGCGACGACCGGAACGCGCCAGGGCACCCGGACACCGGCCGTGCTCTCCCGGCGGCGATACCAGAGCGCGACCAGGGCGAACGCGAGCGGCGTCGCCAGCAGCCAGAAGAGGTAGGAGCCCAGGCCGGCGCGTTGCTGCTCCGGCAGCCCGGCCCAGTAGGGGTACTCGATCACGCCGTTGCCGGTGTGGGCGGCCGGGTCCTGGTAGAGCGCGATGCTCGCCAGCGGCAGGGCGGCCAGGACGAGGGCCGGGAGCCAGAGGCCGCCGTGCGCCAGCCTCCGGCTCCGGGCTTTCAGGGTGTCCAATTCGGCCAGCATGGCGGCGGCGTCGGGTGCCTCGGTACTCATGGATCTCCTCTGCATCACAGGAAACTCTGGATTACAGAGTGGAGTGCCGGCGCGGCCGCGTCAAGTCCGGACCGCCCACTCCAGGCGGAGCAGCCACAGTTGCGGGTCGTCGGCGGGCTGTGCGGTGGCCTCGATCAGCAGCTGCCGGGACGGGGCCTGCTGGCGGACCGCCGTGATCGAGCAGTGTGGGCACTGCCAGATCCGGTCCACCGCGCCGGTCGTCGCGTCCCAGCTGTAGAGCACGTCGCCTCCGGCGTTCGGGTCCGGGGAATAGCCCGCGGTCTGCGCGAGGTGCTGGAAGAGCACGGCGTGGTCGTCCACCACGGCCTGGGCCACCGGCAGCACGCGCTTGGCGTCGGTGACCGGGACCTGGTTCACCAGGCGGCCGGTCGAGGTGTCCAGCAGGCCGATCGTGCCGTCCATGGTGGCCGCGCCCGCGGTGCGGCCGCCCGCTCCGAAGATCGCGTTGTAGGCGATCCGGCATCCGCACGGCAGCCGGGTCAGGACCGCCCGGGACTGGGAGACGTCCCACTTGTCGAGGTGGCCGGCGGCGCTCGCGTGGGTCAGCACGGTGTTCCCGGTGAAGAGCGCACTGTCGTAGAACGATCCGTCGTCGTCCGGCCCCGGTGCCGGCCTGTCCCCGGCCGACAGGCGGTGGCCGGACGCCAGGTCGTAGACGGTGACGCCGCTGCCCAGCACGGCCAGCCGGGTGCCGGTGTCGTCCAGCACCGCGGCGGTCGGGAAGGGGACGGCCGGGCCGGTGCGCCACGCCGGGCCGGCGATCGGGCGGAGGTAGACGCGGGCGTCCCAGAGGCCGGCGGCGACCAGGACGATCTGGGCGGCGGTCGGATCCGCCGGGATCAGCACGGTGGCGGTGCTGTCCATCCGGCCGCTCAGGCGGATCGCGCCGGAGGCGAGGTCGATCAGCTCCATGGTCTCGCCCTCGTCGACCTCCCGGACCACCGTGACGGCGTCCGGGCCGGACCACTGCGCCCGGAAGGACGGGCTGAGGTGGACCCCGGTGAGCTGCCGGGCCTCGGCCGCGCGCAGGTGCTGCGGGGGCGGTGGCCGCGGCTCCGAGCGGCACGCGGTCAGGGCGGTGACGAGCAGGAGCAGCGCCGCGGCCCTCAGCATGACGACTGGGTGGTCATCGTGAAGGCGGTGCCGTCGGCGCCACCGGACACGGTGCGGACGTGGTCGTAGTGCAGGGCCGGGGCGCCCGCCTGGCACAGGTCGGCGGCCACCCGGTAGGGACCGCCGGGCAGCTCCTGCGTGTAGGACCGGCCGCCGGTGGTGTAGTCGATCGCGACCCCGAAGTCGTATGCCGCGCGCAGCGTCGTGAACTCCAGCAGGAGCACGGATCGCGCGCCGGCCTGCGGCAGCGGCACGGTCTGCACCTCGAAGAACGGGCGAGCCTTCGCCGCCGCGGCCGGATCGGTGCCGGTCAGTTTCCGGGCGACCGGCTGCGGACTGTCCAGGTCGAACGCCATGCGCTCCAGCGGGGCGCCCTGATTGAGCACCGACACCACGGCGCCGTGCGGGATCGGCCGGCGGTGCAGGCGGACCGGCCGCACGTCGAAGACGGTGATGTCCTGGGTGCGGCGGCTCTCCAGGGAGACGGTGAGCTTGAGGCCGCCGCCCGCCCAGCCGCCCGCCGTCAGCAGGGCCGCCATCGTCGGCAGGTCGGGGCTCTGGAAGAACGGCTGCCAGGCCGAGGCCGGTTCGGCGGGGAAGGCGGCCACCTGTCCGTAGGAGCCGTCGACGTCGAGCACGTCGACCCGCAGCGCCGATCCGGCGGCCGGATCGGCGGCGCTCTCCTCGTCGTCGCCACCGAAGAGGCGATCGCTGAGGGCGCGCAGCCGGTCCTGGGCGGCCGGGACGTCGACGATCTGCCCGGCGGCGCCGGTGACCACCAGCACGAGAAGGGTGGTCAGGACCGTGCCGGCGGTGGCCAGCAGCGCCTTCCGGACCCGGTGCGGCCGGGGCGGCTCCGGCGCCGGTGGCGGGGCCGCCGGTGGTGGGGCCGCTCGGGTGGGGCGTCGTTTTCGTGACTTGCCCATGCCTGCCTCCGGGGCGAGCTTAGGCTCCGGGGCGTCCCGCGGGCGTGCAACGTCGCCAGTCCGACTCTTGTCAGGTGAACCGGGAGATCACCTCGTCGGCGAAGCGGCGCAGGCCGTCGCGCTTGGCGTTCAGGTCGCCGTCGAAGCCGGTGCCGTAGAACCGCCACGGCACCACGATCGCGTCGGTCACCCCGGCCTCGGCCTGCTGCCGGAAACCGTCCGGTCCGAAGCGGTCGATGCACACCGCCTGGATCTCGAAGGGCTGGCCGGCGCGGCCGTACTCGCCGCGCAGGACGGCCAGACGGTCGATCGTGGCACGCAGGTCGTCGAACCGCATCATCGCCGACGACCAGCCGTCGCCGACCCGGGCGGCGCGGCGCAGCGCCGCCTCCGCATGCCCACCCACATAGATCGGGACCGGGGCGGTGGGTGCCGGACTCATCTGGAGGCGGCCGAAATCGAAGTGCTTCCCGTGATACTCGACCATGCCACCCCCAAGAATCAATTTGAGTACGTCGATAGCCTCATCGCCGCGGGCACCCCGGTCCTCGAACGGCGCGCCGCACCACAGCGACTCCTCCGGCGACCAGCCGAGCCCGACCCCGAGGCCGAAACGGTTGCCGGTCAGGTGGGCCACCGAGCCGACCTGCCGGGCCAGCAGCACCGGGTTGCGCGGGCCGAGCTTGAGCACCTGCGTGTAGAACCGGATCCGCGACGTGGCCGCACCGAGCGCGGCGGCCGTGACGAGCGGGTCCGACCAGGGCGTCTCCGCGGTCCAGAACCGGCTGCCGTCCGGCGTGTACGGATACTTCGCGCTCACCTCCTCGGAGTAGAAGAGCGAGTCGGGCAGGGCGATGGACGCGAAGCCGCACTCCTCGGCGGTCCGCGCCAGGTCGATGAGCTGGTCGAGGGGGCTGAGCGCGATGCCGAGGCTGAACTTCATGCTTACCTCCGAACGGGAACGGTGGTGTCGGCCAGGGCCAGCAACTGCCGGGTCGCGCCGCCCAGGAGGAACTCGTGGTGCTTCGCGGCCAGGAAGTAGCGGTGCAGCGGGTAGTCGAGATCCAGGCCCACGCCGCCGTGCACGTGGACGGCGGTGTGCAGGACGCGGTGGCCGGCCTCGGCGGCCCAGAATCCGGCGGTGGCGACGGTGGCCCGGTCCGGCTCGCAAGCCGCCTGCCAGAGGGCCAGGCGCAAGGCCTCGACGTCGATGTAGGCGTCGGCGAGGCGCTGCGAGACGGCCTGGAAGGAGCCGATCGGGCGGCCGAACTGGGTCCGCGAGCGGGCGTGCCCGGCGGTCATCTCCAGGGCGCGTTCGACGACGCCGAGTTGGGTCGCGCAGACGCCGACCGTGGTGTGCGCGGCGAGCCAGGCGGCGACCTCCGGGCCGCCGATGGTGGTGTGCTGGGCGAGCCAGGCGGCGATGTCCGGGCCGCCGGGTGCCTGCTCCGAGGTCAGCACGACCCTGCCGCGTCCGGCCGGGACGGCCCAGGTGGCGACCTCCTCGTCGGTGCCGAACCGGGCGATGGCCGACGCCGCGCCGACGATCGACGGGAGGTAGGGCACGTCGGCGGCGGCGCGACCCAGTTCGATCAGGATCGCGCACTGCTCGATCAGGCCGCAGCCGTCGCCGCCCGCTCGTTCCGGCAGCGCGGCGGCGAGCACACCGGCCTCGGCGAGCGCCGGCCAGAGGGGGCGACCGGACGCGGCCAGGTCGCGGGTGAGCGTGGCGAGACCGGTCGCCTCGTCGCTGAGGGTGAAGTCCATCGAGTCCCCTGACCGTGCTCAGGACGTACCGAAATCGGGTTTTCTATCTTGTGACCGGCAGCTGGAGCGCGCCGGCCGCGATGATGTCGCGCTGCACCTCGTTCGCGCCGCCGCCGAAGGTGAGGATCAGCGACGCCCGGTGCATCCGCTCGATCCGGCCGTGCAGCAGTGCGCCGGGCGCACCGCCGCGGATCGTGGCGGCCGGGCCGAGCACCTCCATGAGCAGCCGATACGCCTCCACGGCCAGCTCGGTGCCGTACACCTTGCCGGCCGAGGCGCGCACCGCGCCGGGCGAATCGTCCCCGCCGGCCGCCACCCGCCAGTTCAGCAGCTTGAGCACCTCGGTCTTGGCGTGCACCCGGGCCAGGTGCAGCCGCACCCACTCCCGCTCGATCGCCCCGGTCTCGACGGCCCACTCGGTGACCTCGTCGAGCGAGCGGCGCAGCGGGGCGGCCGAGGTGAGCGCGACCCGCTCGTGGTTGAGCTGGTCGGTGATCAGCTGCCAGCCCGCGTTCTCCGCGCCGACCCGCGCCGACACCGGCACCCGCACGTCGGCGTAGTAGGTCGCGCTGGTGGTCGGCCCGGCCACCGTGCGCACCGGCGTCCAGGAGAAGCCGGGCGCGTCGGTCGGCACCACCAGGATCGACAGGCCCCGGTGCCGGGGCGCGTCCTGATCGGTGCGGCAGGCCAGCCAGACGAAATCGGCGTACCGGATCAGGCTGGTCCACATCTTCTGCCCGTTGATCACGTAGTCGTCGCCGTCGCGGACCGCCCGGGTGCGCAGCGCCGCGAGGTCGGTGCCGGCCTCCGGCTCCGAGTAGCCGATCGAGAAGTGCGCCTCCCCGGCCGCGATCCGGGGCAGCAGCTCGGCCCGCTGCTCGGGGGAGCCGTGCCGGGCGATGGTCGGCCCGACCGTGTAGATGGTCAGGAACGGCACCGGCACCCCGGCCATGGCTGCCTCGTCGGCGAAGATCAGCTGGTCGACGCGGGACCGCCCGCCGCCGCCGTGCTCGACCGGCCAGCCCAGTGCCAGCCAGCCGTCCCGGCCCAGCTGCCGGACCACCGCCCGGTACGCCTCGCCGTCCCCGTACTCACCGTCGTCGTCGGTGAGCGCGGCGCGCAACTCCGGCGTCATCAGACCGGCGAAATAGGCCCGCAGCTCCTGGCGGAGCTTCTCCTGCTCCGGCGTGTATCCCACGTGCATGGTGGCCACCCGATGCCATAGATTAGAACAGGTTCTAGCTTGGTCTCTCGATGAGGGGGCGTCAACCGGTGGAATCGGCATACCTCGTGTCGGCGGTCCGCACCCCGGTCGCCCGACGCGGCGGCGGCCTGTCCGGGGTGCATCCGGCCGACCTGGCCGGGCAGACCATCGCGGCCCTGCTCGACCGCGCGGGTGCCGACCCGGCGGCGATCGACGACGTGGTGCTCGGCTGCGTCGACACGCTCGGTCCGCAGTCCGGCGACATCGCCCGGACCGCCTGGCTCGCGGCCGGGCTGCCCGAGCACGTGCCGGGGGTGACCGTCGACCGGCAGTGCGGGTCCGGCCAGCAGGCCGTGCATTTCGCGGCGCAGGCGGTGATGAGCGGGACGGCGGACCTGGTCGTGGCCGGTGGGGTGCAGAGCATGAGCCAGGTGCCGATCGGCAGCGCGATGGCGCCCGCCGGGCCCTACGCCGGCTCCGCCGGGTGGGCGGCGCGTTACGGGGACTCGGAGGTCGACCAGTTCCGCAGCGCGGACGCCATCGCCGCCACGTGGGGCCTGTCCCGTGGGGAGCTGGAGGAGTGGGCCCTGACCAGCCATCGGCGGGCGGTCCAGGCGATCGACGAGGGCCGCTTCCGGGCCGAGATCGTGCCGATCGGCATCGACCAGGGCCCGTCCCGGACCGGGATCGCGCCGTCCGGTGCCGACGAGTCCCGGCGCCCGGCCGGGATCGCGCCGGTCGGCGTCGATGAGGGTCCCCGCCGGGACACGAGCGCCGAGCGGATGGCCGCGTTGGCTCCGCTGCGGCCCGGCGGTGTCACCACCGCCGCGACCGCGAGCCAGCTCGCCGACGGCGCCGCGGCCCTGCTGGTCGCGTCGGACCGGGCACTGCGCTCGCATGGCCTGCGGCCGCGGGCCGTCATCCGGCACCTGTCCGCCCGTGGCGGCGATCCGGTCCTGATGCTGACCGCACCGATCGAGGCCACGGCACACGCCCTGGCCAGAGCCGGTCTGCGCCTGGCCGACATCGACCGTTTCGAGGTCAACGAGGCCTTCGCCAGCGTGCTCCTCGCCTGGCTGCGCGAAACCGGCGCGGATCCGGCCCGGGTCAACGTCAACGGCGGCGCGATCGCCCTCGGGCACCCCCTCGGGGCCACCGGCGCCCGTCTGCTCACCGGCCTGCTCCACGAGCTGGAACGCTGCGCCGGCCGCTACGGCCTCCTGACCATGTGCGAGGGCGGTGGCCAAGCCAACGTCACCGTCATCGAACGCCTCTGACCGGTCACCCGTGCAGCACGTCCGCCAGAACGGCGCCGAGCGGGCCGGTGATGCTGTCCGGTGGGATCAGCCGATCGCCGCGGACGCGCAGGTCCTCCTCGTCGTAGCCGGAGGTGCCGGATCCGCCGAACTCGGCGCAGGAGCCGTCGAGGCTGTGCTGAGCCCACACCTCCCACATCATGGCCCCGCCCTCGCTGTCGTTCTTGGTGCCGTACGCGTCAGAGCCATGACTGCTGAGTACGGCGATGAAGTCATGGTCAGCGATGGCGCCGAGCGTGTACGCCCGCGCCGCCACACCGGCGACCACGCTGTGGAAATCCAGCCGCGGCCGATCGCCGATCTCGGCGGTGAGCTGCTCGACCAGGCGCTCCTCCGCCGCCGGGACCGCCGAGCACCCGGCGGCCAGGTCGGCGACGGCGGGCCAGTCCCCACCGGCCGCGAGCACCAGCGCGGCGACTCGCCGCCACTCGTCCGCGGTGAGCCAGCCCGACTCCGTCGCGATCGCCAGGATGACCCGGGCCAGCCCGGCTCGATCCACCCGCTTCGGTTCCTCGTCCACGACCAGCAGCCTAGGTCTGGTCATAGGTCTGGTCACCGGAGGTGGGCGAGGGCGGCCAGGCGGGCGTCGGCGTCGGCCATGATGCGGTCGATCAGTTCGGCGCAGGACGGGAGGTCGTCGATCAGGCCGGTGACCTGGCCGGCGGACATCACGCCGGACGGGCGGCCCTCGACCATCGACGCGTGCAGCATCGCCGGGGTGTTTGCGGCCATCAAGGTCTGGGACCAGGACCGGTTGTGGTGGGCGGTTCGGGCGGCTCGCAGCAGGTCGGGCCAGGACAGACCGGACTCGCGGCGGAACGAGGTGGCGCTGCGGATCGCGCGGAGCAGGGATCTGATCCGGCCGGAACGTTCCAGGGCGTCCACCAGCGGGGTGCGCAGGACGCGGTGCGGGACGCCGTCGATGCGGGTGGTGACCACCGTGCCGGTGACGTCGGCGGCCAGGTATCGGCGCTTGACGTCCAGGGCGACCGGGCTGTCCGACGTGAGCAGGAACCGGGTGCCCATGGCGATGCCGGACGCCCCGTAGGCGAGCGCGGCGACCAGGCCGCGCCCGTCGAAGAAGCCGCCGGCCGCCACCACCGGGAGATCGACCGCGTCCACGACCTGCGGCACCAGGAGCGTGGTCGGGACCGGGCCGGTGTGCCCGCCGCCCTCGCCACCCTGGACCAGGACGGCGTCGGCGCCCCAGGCGGCCACCTTTTCGGCGTGGCGGCGGGCGCCCACCGACGGCATCGTGAGCACGCCGCCGTCGGCGCAGCGGCGGAGCAGATCGCGGTTCGGGGCGAGGGCGAACGAGGCGAGACGGACCTGTTCGCGTACCAAAAGATTGATCTTGTCGGTGGCATCCGGGGCGTCGGCGCGGAGGTTGACGCCGAACGGGGCATCGGTGCGGGCGCGGATCTTGCGGACGGTGTCGCGGAGCTGGTCGAGGGTCATCGTGGCGGAGGCGACGATGCCGAAGCCGCCGGCCGCCGAGGTGGCCGCGACCAGGCCGGCGCCGGCCACGTAACCCATACCGGTCTGCACGATCGGATACGGACAGCCGAGCAACTCGGTGAGCCGGGTCCTCACCGCAGGCCGTCCGGGTCGAGGTGCTCGATGATCTCCAGTTCCGCGGGCGTCGGCTCCCGGGTGACCTCGACGAAAGCGGGCACGGTCAGCGGAAACCCGGTGGCGGCCTGGACTTCTGCCACCGACACCCCGGGGTGCACCGAACGCAGTCGCATCGAGCGGTCCGGGGTGGCGAAGTCGAGCACGGCCAGGTTCGTCACCACCACCCGGATCTCGGCGGCGCCCCGGTCGTGACCGATCCCGGACACCATGTCGACGTGCTCGACGAAGACGCGCGGTTCGTGCCGGGGCACCCAGTAGCTGGTGGTGTGGTTGACGGTGTTGCCCGGCGCGCCGCGCACGCCGAGCAGCTGGCGGGTCGGCCGGTGCCAGTCGCCGATGCAGGAGATGTTCTGGTTGCCGAAGCGGTCGAGCTGGCTCGCGCCCATCATGACGTGCCGGGTGCCGGCCGCGACCACGCCGAACACCGCGCGGTAGGGCAGCCATCCCTCCGGCTCGTCGTCGTGGAGCAGGGTCGCCTCGCCGTCGGTGAGCAGCAGGTCCGGAGCGAAGGTGAGCTGGGCGAGGCGCGCGCCGAGCCGGGGGACGACGCCGGTCGTCGAGGCCAGCACCGCGCCGTCCCCGCGCCAGGCCTCCGCGCACGCCACCACGCAAACGTCAGCTTGGCTCACGGGCCGCCACCGCCTTCTGATAGTCGTCCTCGTCGCCGTCCAGGTAGGTGGCCCGGAACGTCGCCCAGTCGGCGGTCGCGTACTCCCGCTGGAACGACTCGTCCCGGCCGTAGTCGGGGACGCAGCTGGTGAAGTGCGCGCCGTGCGGCGTCTCGACCACCCCGTCGACCATCATCCGGTTGAGCAGCAGGCCCTGCGGCGGCCCCTCGTTCACCAGCTCAGCGGTGCTGACCAGCCGTTCGCAGGAGACGAAGCGACGGCGGGCGGCCAGGCAGAACAGGTCGTCGAAGTAGGGGTCCGGGCCGAGGTAGCGCGCGTTGCCGCGCCGGTCGGCGCGATTCAGGTGGACCAGGGCCGCGTCGAGGGTCACGGCGGGCATCGCCACCAGGTCGGAGCTGTCCGCGTACGGCGACCGCACCGTGCGCAGGTGAGGGTTGACCCGCAGGACGTCGGACCCGAGCCCGGCCCGGATCGGCAGGAACGGCAGCCGGTTGGCGGCGGCGAGCAGGCCCCAGTAGAGCATGCCCTCGTCGTACTCCAGCAATGCGATCTCGCCGTGCTGCCGGGCCCGGGCGAAGTGTGGCTCCAGCGGGATGCTGTCCAGCGACACGAACCCGGTGACCACCCGTCGCACGCAGCCCGCCGCGACCAGCAGCCCGACGTCCGGCCCGCCGTAGGAGACCAGGGTCAGGTCCCGCAGCCCGGCCCGGCAGATGGCCCGGACCAGCGCCATCGGCTTGCGGCGCGACCCCCAGCCGCCGATGCCGACCGTCATCCCGTCGCGCAGCTCGCCGACCACCTCGTCGACGGACATGACCGTCATCCGCCCTCCACGAAACGCTGCCGGGCCCGGTCACCCGCGCCGTTGAGGTTGAGCTCGAAGGTGAAGCCCTGCTCGAACCGGTACGACCGCTTCACGTCGACCGGGTCGATGCCGTTGAGCGCCTCCTTGGCCCGGCGGATCACCACCGGGTCCTTGGCCGCGATCTCCTCGGCCACCGCCCGCGCCGCCGCGGGCAGCTCGGCGGCCGGCACCACCTCGTGCACGGTGCCGAAGCGGTGCAGGTCGGCGGCGGTCACCGGGCGGCAGGTGTAGACCATGGCGCGCATCAGCTGCGGTGGCACCAGCCGGGCCAGGTGGGTGGCGGCGCCGAGCGCGCCCCGGTCGACCTCGGGCAGCCCGAACGTGGCGTCGTCGGCGGCCACGATCAGGTCGGCGTTGCCCACCAGGCCGACGCCGCCGCCCAGGCAGAAGCCGTGCACCGCGGCGATCACCGGGACCGGGCAGTCGTAGACGGCGGCGAACGCGGCGGCACACCCCCGATTGGCGGCGAGCAGCACCTGGTGGCCCTCGCCGCGCTGCATCTCCTTGATGTCGACGCCGGCGCAGAAGCCGCGGCCCCGCGCCGAGAGCACCACCACCCGGGTCGCCGGGTCGGCCCCGGCCGCGGTGATCCGGTCGGCGAGGGACTGCCACCCGGCCGCCGGCACCGCGTTGACCGGCGGAAAGTCGATCACCACGTCGGCGATCCGATTTTCGCCCATGGCCCGAGGCTAACCTAGCGCTTGCTTGGTGAGCTAGCCTCGCGGCATGGACCCTCTCGACTTCGCCGGCCGCGGTGTGATCGTCACCGGCGGGACGCGGGGGATCGGCGCGGCGATCGCGGCGGCGTTCCTCGCGGCCGGGGCGCGGGTGCTGGTCTGCGGCCGCGGCTCCTACGACGGGCCGGCCGACTTCGTCCGCGCCGACGTCCGCGACCCCGGCCAGGCCGCCGCGCTGGTGGCCGCCCTGGACGGCCGCCTCGACGTGCTGGTGAACAATGCGGGCGGCGCGCCGCCGGTCGCCGCCGCCACCGCGTCGCCACGCCTGCACGCGAAGATCGTCGAGCTCAACCTGCTCGCCCCGCTGCACGTCGCCCAGGCGGCCAACGCGGTGATGCGGGCGCAGCCCGGCGGCGGCGTGATCCTGATGGTGGGCAGCGTCAGCGGGACCCGCCCGTCGCCCGGCGGCGCGGCCTACGGCGCGGCCAAGGCGGGCCTGCACCACCTGGCGACCAGCCTGGCCGCGGAGTGGGCGCCGGCCGTGCGGGTCAACAGCGTGGTGCCCGGTCCGGTCGCCGGCCTGCTCGACCCCGAGGCGGTGGCGCGGACGGTGCCGATGGGCCGGCCCGCGACACCCGAGGACGTGGCCGGGGTCTGCCTGCTGCTGGCCTCCCCGCTGGCGGCCTACGTGACCGGGGCGTCGGTGGCGGTGCACGGCGGCGGCGAGTGGCCGGGGTATCTGGCGGACCTGCGCGATGCGGCGTACCGTGCGCAGAAATAGAACCTGTTTCAGTTGGAGAGGTGCCCGATGGTTCTCTCGATCAAGACGAGGCGGGACGCGGTCGGCCTGGCCACCGGCGAGCTGCTGATCGGCGGCACGTGGCGAGCCGCGGCCGACGGGCGCACCTGGACCCATCGGCACCCGGCCACCGGCGAACAGGTCGGCGACTTCGCGGTCGCCTCGCCGGCCGACGTGGACGCGGCGGTGCGCGCCGCGCGGCAGGCGTTCGACGAGGGCTCCTGGCCGGGTTCCCGGGCCAAGCAGCGGATCACCGTGCTGCGCCGGGCCGCCGAGCTGATCCGGGCACACACCGACGAGCTGCGGACGTTGCAGGCGCTCGACAACGGGGTGCCGCTCACCTTCGGCGACGAGTACGCGATGTCCGTCGAGTGCGTCGCCGACGTCTTCGACCACCACGCCGGCTGGGTCGACAAGCTGGCCGGCGAGACGCTCCCCGGTTACCAGGGCGGCGACCACCTGGTGCTGACCCTGCGCGAGCCGGTCGGCGTGGTCGCCGCGGTGGTCCCGTGGAACGGGCCGCTGCTGCTCACCGCGCAGAAGGTCGCACCGGCCCTGGCGGCCGGCTGCACCGTCGTGCTCAAGCCGTCGGAGTTCGCCACGTTCGCGACGCTGCGCCTGGCGAAACTGCTGGAGGAGGCCGGGCTGCCGCCGGGCGTGCTCAACGTGGTGACCGGGCCGGGCGACCCGACCGGCGAGGCGCTGATCACCCACCCGCTGATCGACAAGATCACGTTCACCGGCAGCCGGGCGGTCGGCAAACGGGTGCTGGCCGCGGCGTCCGAGGGGATGAAGCGGGTCAGCCTGGAACTCGGCGGCAAGAGCCCGTCGATCGTCTTCCCGGACGCCGAGGTCTACGCGGCGGCCACGCTGACCATGGGCACGGTGACGCTCGGCCTGTCCGGCCAGGCGTGCGTGGCGCACTCCCGGGCGCTGGTCCACCGGGACGTGTACGACGAGTTCCTGGCGATCGCGCAGGGCATGACGACGCTGGTCACCTACGGCGATCCGTTCGACCCCACGGTGACCGCCGCTCCGCTGATCACCGAGCGGCAGCTGGACCGGGTGCTCGGCTACATCGAGCGCGGACAGGCCGAGGGGGCGCGGCTGGTGTGCGGCGGCGGGCGTCCGGACGGCGAGCTGTCGGCCGGCAACTTCGTCGAGCCGGTCGTCTTCGCCGACGTGCCGAACAGCGCGACCATCGCCCAGGAGGAGATCTTCGGGCCGGTGCTCGCGGTGGTGCCGTTCACCGACGAGCAGGAGGCGATCCGGCTGGCCAACGACACGTCGTACGGGCTGGCCGCCACGGTCTACACCGCGGACGTGAAGCGGGCGGTACGGATGGCCCGCGCGGTCCGAGCCGGCACCGTCGGGATCAACGGGTACCAGCTCGAACCACACGTGGCGTTCGGCGGGTTCGGGCAGTCGGGGCTCGGGCGCGAGGGCGGGCGTACCGCGATCGAGGCCTACACCGAGCTCAAGACGGTCCTGATACCGACCGGGGACGAGATGATGTGACTCAGGAGCAGAACGAGTCCATCGGGGTGAACCAGACGGTCATCTCGGTCTCCAGCGCCTTGCTGATGTCGGCCTCCGTCTTGAACTTCGCGAAGAAGGTGTCGTCGGCGGCGCTGGCGTTCATGTTCTGCTGAATCTTCGCGCCGGCGGCCTTGAGCTCCGGGTCCTGGGCCTTCGCGGTGATCGCGTTCAGCTCCGTCGCGGCGGCCTTGAGCCGGGTGCCGGCGTCGGTGCGGGCCTGCTTCGCCTTGGCGGTCGCCTTCGCCTGCTTGTACGCGATGAGCTTGCCCAGCTCCTCGCCGAACTTCTTCATCTTGTCGCCCCCGAGCAGGGTGGTGACGTCGGTGCACACCTTCTTGGTGTCCGCGGTGTAGTCGGCGGCCGGGGTGGCCGACACGGTCGTGGCCGCCGTCGTCGCCGCCGGGGTGGCGGTGGTGTCCGACTTCGAACCGCAGGCGGCGCCGGTCAGCAGCAGGGCGCCGGCGGTAACGGCCAGGATGGTGCGTCGCATGAGATGAATCCCCGTAAATAGAAAAAACCAGACGTCGTAGGGTAGCCACTCAAGATCAGCGCTGCCAGCCCGCCGTTCGGCCCGATACGGCGGCCCGATCGGGCGTTCAGGCGAGCAGACGGCGGTGGTCCCAGCTGATCACCCGGCGCGGCTCGACCAGGTAGGCGATCCGCTTGGCCGCCGTGTGGGCGACGTAACCGTCGAGTGCGGCGGCGACCTCGTCCGGCGCCAGGTCGCCGGCCACCGGGCTGGGCATCCGCGCGGCCACCAGCCGGCCGACCCCGGTCACCCCGGCCAGGTCGTCGATCGCGGTGACCACGCCGTTCACCTGCACGCCGCGCAACTCGAAGTACTCGTCGCCGTCCTCGACCAGGCACGTGACCCGTGGATCACGAGCCAGGTTGCGGGCTTTCTGCGAGGCGCGATAGGTCCAGAACGCGATCCGCCCGTCCGTCATCCCGTAGAACATGCTGACCAGGTGCGGCGTCCCGTCCGGGTTGATCGTCGCGAGGTGCAGCTTGCGGCTGCCCGCCAGCAGCGCCGCGACCTCGGCGTCCGGCATCGACACGGTGTCGCGCTGCTTCACGAGGCCTCCCGGAAGGTCTCCGCACAGACGAAGCCGGGGCTCGGCGGATCCGCCGTGAACACCTTGCCCAGCGTCGCGTCCAGCTCGTCGAGCGTCCACTGATCGCCGGCGGAGTGGAAGGCCGCCCGGACCGTCGGCGGCCCGAGCACCGCCACCAGGTCGCCGTAGGCCACGAACACCTCCCCGGTGATCCGTTCGCCACCCGGCCCGGCCAGATAGGTGACCAGCGGCGCGACCCGCGCCGGGTCGAGGGGATCCGCCCCGGACTCGGGCGCCGGACCCATCAGCTCGGCGGTCATCGCGGTCCGGGCACGCGGGCAGATCGCGTTCGCGCGCACGCCGTACCGGGCGCAGCCCCGGGCGGTGGCCAGGGTCAGCCCGACGATCCCGGCTTTGGCCGCGGCGTAGTTCGGCTGCCCGGCCGATCCGAGCAGGAACGCCTCGGAGGAGGTGTTCACGATCCGGGCGTACACCGGCCCGCCGGTCGCCTTGCTCCGCTCCCGCCAGTACGCCGTGGCCAGCCGGGTGGTCACGAAGTGTCCGCGCAGATGCACCCGGATCACCGTGTCCCACTCCTGCTCGGACATCGAGAAGATCATCCGGTCGCGCAGCACCCCGGCGTTGTTCACCAGGATGTCGATGCCACCGAACGCCGCCAGCAGCGCCTCCCCGGTCGCCCACTCGGCGATGTCACCGGGACGGACCGCGGCCTCCGGAAGCGACGCGGCCACCTCGTCGAGGCCGGGCCCGGGCAGGTCGTTGAGCACCACGCGCGCCCCGGCCGCGGCCAGCGCGCGAGCCTCCGCCGCGCCGAGACCCCGACCGGCCCCGGTCACCACCGCGATCTTGCCGTCCAACGGCCGGGCGCCCATCTCAATACCCCGGCCCGGCCAGCAGGCCGCCGTCGGCGAGGAACTCGGCCCCGGTCGTGTAGGACGACTCGTCCGAGGCCAGGAACGCCACCAGCCGGGAGATCTCGATCGGCTCGGCGAACCGGGAGATCGGCAGCGATTTCAGGAACGCCGCCGGGTCGACCTCGGTCAGCTGCCCGGCCGCCGCGAGCGTCATCGAGGTCATCACCCCGCCCGGGTGCACCGAGTTGACCCGGATCCCGGACGGCCCCAGCTCCTGCGCCGCCGACCGGGTGATCCCGCGGATCCCGAACTTGCTCGCGCTGTAGGCGGACAGCCCGGCCGCCCCGGCGAACCCCTCGATCGACGACACGTTCACGATCGACCCGCCACCGGCCGCGATCATCGCCGGCGCCACGAAGTGCACGCCCAGCCAGCACCCCACCAGGTTCACGTCGAGCACCCGGCGGAACTCGGCCGGGTCCATCTCGGCGATCCGCCCGTGCCGCAGGATCCCGGCGTTGTTGATCAGAACATCGATTTTCCCGTACGCGCTGAGCACTGTCTCCACCGCGCCGGCCCAGTCCGCCTCACTGGTCACGTCATGGTGCACGTAGACCCCGCCGACCTCGCCCGCGACCGCCGCGCCCTTGTCGTCGAGCACGTCCCCGATCACCACCCGGGCGCCCTCGGCGACGAAGTGCCGGGCGTGCGACTTGCCCATGCCCCGGGCACCGCCGGTGATGAGAGCGACCTTGCCGTCCAGCCGGCCCATGGCTACCTCCCAAGCGCTTGCTTGGGAGGGTAACACCGTCAGCGGTCGATGATGCCGTCGAAAAGCAGGCGCAGCAGACCCTCGACGATCTCGTCGGTGGTCCACGACCTGCCCCGCGCCTGCTTCCACGAGGTGGGGATCCAGAGGATGTCGCGCAGCAGCCGATAGACCAGCCGGGCGTCCAGATCGGCCCGGAACTGCCCGCTCTGCTTGCCGCGTTCCAGCTGGTCGATCCAGGTCTGCTCGATCTCCTTCATCGCCGTGCGCAGGTAGGCGAAGCGTTTCTGGGCGCTGAAGTATGCCCAGTCGTTCTGCAGCATGGTCAGCGCGGCCCGGTGCCGGCTGAGCGCCGCCGTGCTGAACCGCACCATCCGCTCGATCGCGGCGCGCGGGTCGTCGACGCCCGCCACCGCCTCCCGGTAACCACCCAGCACGTCGTCGAGGAAGCCGCGCAGGATCTCGTCGCCGATCGACTCCTTGGAGTCGAAGTGGTGGTAGAGGCTGCCGGAGAGGATGCCGGCGGCGTCCGCGATCTCCCGGACCGTGGTGGCCCGGAAGCCCTTCTCCGCGAACAGGTCGGCGGCCAGCCGGATCAGGTGGGCCCGGCGCTCCGACGGCGGCGCGGCCTTCTTCGTGGTCGTCACCTGCTCGATTATGGCCCACTCCCGGCCAATCGCTTGCTCGGGTGCGGGCTCGCGCCGTAGCCTAGAACGCGTTCTAATTTCTGAGGGAGGTGGCGAGGTGCGGGCCGCGGTACTCCACGATCTCGGCGAGAAACTCGACGTTCGCGACGACGTGACGGTGCTCGGGCCCGGCCCGGGCGAGATCCGGATCCGCGTGCGCGCGGCCGGCGTCTGCCACTCCGACCTGTCCGCCCGCGACGGCGGCCTGCCGCAGCCGGTGCCCGCGGTGCTGGGCCACGAGGCGGCCGGCGACGTCCTGGAGGTCGGCGACGGGGTCGACGACCTGGCCCCCGGCGACCGGGTCATCGTGAACTGGCTGCCCTCCTGCGGCACCTGCGCCGAGTGCCGGCGCGGCGAGCCGTTCCTGTGCATGACCCACGTGATGACCGGCTACGCGATGCCCCGCTTCCTCGCCGGTGACCTGCCGGTCTTCGGGATGGCCGGGTGCGGCGCGTTCGCCGAGGAGATGGTGGTGCCGCGGATCGGCGCGGTGCCGATCGAGGCCGACGTGCCCTACGAGGTGGCCGCGCTGGTCGGCTGCGGCGTGATGACCGGGGTGGGCGCCGTGGTCAACACCGCGCGGGTCCGGCCCGGTGACACGGTCGTGGTGATCGGCTGCGGCGGCGTCGGCATCTCCGCGATCCAGGGCGCCCGGGTGGCCGGCGCCGCGCTCATCGCCGCCGTCGACACCGTGCCCGCCAAGCTCGACGTTGCCCGCCGCTTCGGCGCCACCCACGCGGTCGCCCCCGAGCACCTCAGTGGCCTGGTCACCGAGGTCACCGGCGGCGAGGGCTTCGACTACGCGTTCGACGTGGTCGCCCTCCCGCAGACGCTGCGGACCGCCTGGAGCGCCGCCCGCCGTGGCGGCACGGTCGTCGTGGTCGGCGCCGGGCGGGCCGAGCACCAGGTGGAGTTCAACCCGTTCGAGCTGCTCTTCGAGGGCAAGCGGATCATTCCGTCGCTGTACGGCTCGGCCTACCCGCCCCGGGACTTCCCGAAGCTGATCGCGCTGTGGCGGGCCGGCCGGCTGGACCTGGACGGCATGATCTCGCACCGGCTGCGCCTGGAGCAGGTCGACGAGGCGCTCGCCGCGCTCGGCCGGGGCGACGTGATCCGGCAGGTGATCGTTTCCGACCCGGCGGCCTGACGTGCGGCTGGGCATCCAGCTCGGCTACAGCGGGGAGGGCTTCGCGCAGGCCGTGGACGAGGTCGCCGAGTGCGAGGCGGCCGGCGCCGACCTGGTGGTGGTGCCGGAGGCGTACAGCTTCGACGCGGTCAGCCAGCTCGGCTACCTCGCGGCCCGGACCCGGACGATGTGCCTGGCGTCCGGGGTCATGCAGCTCTACACCCGGACGCCGACGCTGACCGCGATGACCGCGGCCGGGCTCGACTACGTCTCCGGCGGGCGGTTCGCGCTCGGCCTCGGCGCCTCCGGCCCGCAGGTCGTCGAGGGCTTCCACGGGGTTCGCTACGACGCGCCGCTGGCCCGGACCCGGGAGGTCGTGGAGATCTGCCGATCGGTGTGGCGCCGCGAGACGCTGGTGCACGAGGGGGCGCACTACCGCATCCCGCTGGCCGGCAAGCCGCTGAAGCTGATCAACCGGCCGGTACGGGACCGGATTCCGATCCTGCTGGCGGCGATGGGGCCGCGCAACGTCGCCCTCGCGGCCGAGATCGCCGACGGCTGGCAGGCGCTGTTCCTGGACCCGGAGGCGCTGCCCGAGGTGTTCGGGCCGGCGCTGGCGCAGGGGCGGGCCCGCCGTGACCCGGCGCTCGGCCCGCTGGACATCATGGTGCCGATGCCGTTCGCGGTGGCCGAGCCCACCGAGCGGCTCCTGGCCCGGCATCGCGCGCAGCTCGCTCTGTACATCGGCGGGATGGGCTCCCGGCAGCGGAACTTCTCCAACGACCTGGTCCGCCGCTACGGCTACGCCGAGGAGGCGGCGCGGATCCAGGAGTTGTTCCTGAGCGGGCGACGCGGTGAGGCGGCTCAGGTCGTACCGAAAAAGCTCTTGGAAGCGACCGCTCTGGTCGGATCGCTGGGCGAAGTGCGGGATCGGGTGGCCGCGCTGGCCGCCGCCGGGGTGACGACGCTGCTGGTGTCGCCGCTCGCGGCGACCCGGGCCGAACGGGTCGAGGACGTGGCGAAACTGAAACGTGTTCTCGCCGAAACAAACCTTTGACATCAGGACGAGTGTGGTCGGATAGTGGAACGCGTTATAGCTCCAACCACCGAGGAGCTCCGATGTCCGCCCACCTCAATCGGCGCCAGCTTCTGGCCGCCGGCCTCGTCGTCGGCTCGGCCGCGCTCGGCAGTCCCGCGCAGGCAGCCCAGCCCTCCTACGATGTCGTGGTCATCGGGTGCGGCGCCGCCGGGATGACCGCGGCGCTGCGGGCGGCCGTGCGCGGCCTCAGCGTCCTGGTGGTGGAGAAGGCGCCGACCTTCGGCGGCTCGGCGGCCCGCTCGGGCGCCGGCATCTGGATCCCGAACAACCAGGTCATCCTCGCCGCCGGGGTGCCGGACACCCCGGCCAAGGCCGCCGCGTACCTGGCCGCGGTCGTCGGCGGCGACGTGCCGACCGCCAAGCAGCGGGCGTTCCTCGACAACGGCCCGCCGATGATCTCGTTCGTTCAGGCGTTCAGCCCGCTGCGCTTCCGCTACATGGACGGCTACTCCGACTACTACCCCGAGCTGCCGGGCGGCATCGCGCGCGGCCGTTCGATCGAGCCGGACCTGTTCGACGGCAAGCTGCTCGGCGCCGAGCTGGCCCACCTCAACCCGCCGTACCTGCCGACCCCGGACGGGCTGACCGTGTTCAGCGCCGACTACAAGTGGCTGAACCTGGCGCTGGTCAACGCCAAGGGCACCGCTGTCGCGGCCGAGTGCGTGGCCCGGTACACCGCGGCCGTGCTGGCCGGGAAGACCCCGCTGACCATGGGACAGGCGCTGGCCGGTGCCCTGCGCGCCGGGCTGGCCGCGGCCGGGGTGCCGGTCTGGCTGAACACCCCGCTCACCGACCTCCAGGTCGACACCACCGGCCGGGTCACCGGCGTCGTCGTCACCCGCGACGGCGTCGCGACCGGCATCACCGCCACCCGCGGCGTGCTGGTCGCGGCCGGCGGCTTCGAGCACAACCTCGCGATGCGCCTGGCCTACCAGCGGCAGCCGATCGGCGTGGACTGGACGGTCGGCGCCAGGGAGAACACCGGCGACGGCATCCGGGCCGGGCTGCTCGCGGGCGCGGCCACCGACTTCCTCGACGACGCCTGGTGGGGGCCGGCCATCCCGTTGCCCGGGGAGCCGTACTTCTGCCTGGCCGAGCGGACCCTGCCGGGCAGCATCCTGGTGAACAGCGCCGGCAAGCGGTTCGTCAACGAGGCCGCGCCGTACAGCGACGTCGTGCACGTCATGTACGACTTCAACGGCGTCACCCCGGACATCCCGTCCTGGCTGATCTTCGACCAGAACTACCGCAACCGGTACCTGTTCCGTGACGTCGCGCCCGGACTGCCGTTCCCCGACTCCTGGTACTCGTCCGGAGCGGTCGTCAAGGACCTCACGCTCGGCGGGCTGGCGGCGAAGATCGGCGTCCCGGGCCCGGCGCTGGCCGCGACCGTGGCCCGGTTCAACGGGTTCGCCTGGACCGGCCGGGACACCGACTTCCACCGCGGCGACAGCGCCTACGACCACTACTACACCGACCCCGCGGTCGTCCCGAACTCCTGCCTCGCACCGCTCTGGCTGCCGCCGTTCTACGCCTGCAAGATCGTGCCGGGCGACCTCGGCACCAAGGGCGGCCTGCGGACCGACCCGCGCGCCCGGGTTGTGCGGGCCGACGGCTCGGTCATCCCCGGGCTGTACGCGGCCGGCAACTCCAGCGCCGCGGTGATGGGGCACAGCTACGCGGGCGCCGGCTCCACCATCGGCCCGGCCATGACCTTCGGTTACATCGCGGCGAACGAGCTCGCGGGGGTGTGAGATGACCAGTCGGCGCACCCTGCTGCGTGCCGCCCTGCTCGGCGTCCCGGCCGCCCTGCTCGCGCTCGACGACGGCGACCACGTCCCCGCCCTGGTCATCGGCAGCGGCTACGGCGGCGCGGTCGCCGCGCTGCGCCTGACCCAGGCCGGCATCGCCACCGCCGTCGTCGAGATGGGCATGGCGTGGACCACGGCCGGCGCGGACGGCAAGGTCTTCTGCGACATGCTCGACCCGGACCACCGGTCGTACTGGTTGCGCACCCGCACCGACCAGCCGGTCGGCTACTTCCTCGGCATCGACGCGAACAAGTCGATCAGCCGGTACACCGGGGTGCTGGACTCGGAGAAGTTCGCCGGCATCCGGGTCTACCAGGGCCGGGGCGTCGGCGGCGGCTCACTCGTCAACGGCGGCATGGCGGTGGTGCCCCAGCGCGACTACTTCGCCCAGATCCTGCCGTCGGTCGACGTCACCTCGATGTACGACACCTACTTCCCGCGCGCCAACGCGGCCCTCGGCGTCAACGCCATCGACACCGCCTGGTTCGAGACCGCCGCTTGCTACCGGTACGCCCGGGTCAGCCGCGACCAGGCCAAGGCGTCCGGTTATCGCACGACGTTCCTGAACAACGTGTACGACTTCGGTTACATGCGGCAGGAGCAGGCCGGCACGGTGACCCGGTCGGCGCTGGCCAGCGAGGTCATCTACGGCAACAACTTCGGCAAGCGGTCGCTGGACAAGACGTATCTGGCCGCCGCGGCCGCCACCGGACGGCTCACCATCAGCGCCCAGCACGTGGTCACCGCCGTCGCTCCGGCGTCGCCCGCCGGCTACACGGTGACGATGAACCAGATCGACACCGCGGGCCGCACGGTCGCCGTCAAGACCGTCCGGGCCGACCGGGTGTTCTTCGCCGCCGGCAGCGTCGGCACCAGCAAACTCCTGGTCGCGATGCGCGCACAGGGCCAGTTGCCGAACCTGCCGGCCGCGGTCGGGCAGGGCTGGGGCAACAACGGCAACGTCATGGTCGCCCGGGCCCAGCACCTCTGGAACACCACCGGCGCCCTGGAGTCCGGCATGCCCGCCATGGGCATCGACAACTGGTCCGACCCGGCCGGCCCGGTCTTCGCCGAGATAGCGCCGTTCCCGGCCGGCACCGAGCTGTGGATCAGTCTCTATCTGGCCATCACCAAAAACCCCAACAGAGCACAGTTCGCGTACGACGTGACGACCGGTTCCGTGGGCCTGAGCTGGCAGACCGCCCAGAACCAGCCGGCGGTCACCGCGGCGAAACGGCTCTTCGACACCATCAACAGGGCGCAGGCCACCGTTTACCGGAGCGACCTGTTCGGGGTGAACAAGGTCTGGGGCGACGACTTCACGTACCACCCGCTCGGCGGCTGCGTCCTCGACCAGGCCACCGACAACTACGGCCGGCTGCCGGGTTACCCGGGCCTCTACGTCGTCGACGGCTCCCTGATCCCGGGCAGCACCGGCGTCAACCCGTTCGTCACCATCACCGCCCTGGCCGAACGCAACCTGGAGAAGATCCTCACCACCGACGTCAGCTGACGCCGGGCGCGCTCGAGGCGTACCGAAATGGTCAGACCCGCGGACCGCAACCGGCCTCGGTTCGGTCGGCAATCGGTGACGTCCAGCCGAGGCTGTTGCACGGCGGGCAGTACACGAACGATCGGGGTCCCTCGGGGGAGGTGGCCAGTCTGCCCGAGCCTCGGCACAGATCGCAGGTCACCGCGGTCCGCGGCCGCGCCGGCCGCAGGTGAGCGAGTTCCGCGTACAGCTCGGCCGCCCGGGCGAGCGCGAAGTCCCGCTCGGCGGCATCGGCGGCCCGCAACGGCCCGGCCTCCTCGTCGTTCAGCACGACGTCGCCGGTCGAGGTCAGGTAGGAGACGGGTCCCCAGTTGTTGAAGATCGGGAGGTGACCCGGCCGGGCATGGTGGCGACGCCAGTCCGGCGCGTGCGCGACCTCCGCGATCAGCCGATCGACCAGTTCAGCGTCCGCCACGCGCACCTCCTGCGGCGCAGCCTACGCATCAGCCGCCACCGTGCCGCTCTCGTGCGGAACCGTGGGCGGCGGCGCCGCGTCCATGAACAGGTGGACGACGAAGTGGCAGTGCGGATGAGACGGCGGGTGCGGTGGTGGTTGCCGGTCGGTGCGGCGGGACTGATCGGTGTCGCGCTGGCCGGGGGCTGCGCGTGGTCGGCGGATCCGGCGGACAGCTCGGACGGGTCGGGCAGCCGGAGCCTGCCGGGGGTGGTGGCGTGCGCGGAGACGATCGCCGTGGGGGACGTGACGGCGGTGAGTGAGCAGGGTGATCGGGTCACCGTGACGCTCGGGGCGGTGCGATATCTGAAGCCGGAGACGGGCGCGGCCACCCTCACGGCCACCGCGGCACGGCCGCCGGGCGCGCCGGTCAAGGGCGACCGTGCGCTGGTGGTGGTGCACGACGCCGGCGACGTCGACCTCTTCACCGGTGCCGACGTCGACGCCGAGTGGGCCTGGATGGAGCGGGCCTTGCCCGACTCGCGCGGGATCGACACCGGCGGGTGCGGCGGCGAGTGAACCGAGCGCGATCCGCGTGCGCACGTAGGGAGTTGGCCGGGGATTTCGGTACCCCTGACGATCGAAGGGACCCCCTATTCACACCCCTATTCCGAGGAGCAGGCATGACCATCGAGGCGAATCCGCGGGACTTCGCGCGGCAGGTGCACGGCGCGTCCGACGCCGAGCTGGAGCAGTTGGCGCGCGAGTCGGAGGGGACGTCGCTGCTGGACGGGATCTTCGCCGGGATGCCCGACGTGTTCCGGGCGGACCGGGCCGCCGGAGTGGAGGCGGTGGTGCACTGGCACGTGCTGGGGCCCGGCGACGCGGAGGGCGTCTACCAGGTGACGATCTCGGACGGCACGTGTGTGACGACGCCGGGGACGACCGGGCCGGCGCGGCTGACCCTGCGGCTGGACATCGCCAACTTCCTGCGGATGACCACCGGGAACGCGGCGGCGTGGACGCTGTTCCTGCGCGGGCGGCTGAAGGCGCGCGGTGACCTGGGTCTGGCCCGGACGTTCCCGCAGTACTTCGACGTGCCGAAGGTGTGAGCGCCGCGCGTCGAGGGCCCGTCATCACCTGGTGGCGGGCCCTGACCGTGTGCGTGACCCATGACGAGAGGCCCGTCACCGGAAGGTGGCGGGCCTCTCGTCCTGGTCAGACGCCGAGCGGAATCCGGATCCGGCTGCTGGTGGCGTGCGCCGGCGGGCGGTCGACGTAGCGGACCGGGACCCCGCGGGCGGCGGCCGCCTCGACGATGCCCGGGACGGCGCGTTCGGCCAGGGCGGCGATGGTGAAGGCCGGGTTGACGGTCAGGCCGGCCGGGACGGACGAGCCGTCGGTGACGAAGATGCCCGGGTGGCCGCGCAGCTCGTGCCGGTCGTCCAGGGCCGAGGTCTCCGGGTCGTCGCCGATCCGGCAGGACGAGAGCGGGTGCACGGTGTACGCCCCGATCGGGTCGTTGGTCCACGGCATCACCCGGGACAGGCCGTCGCGTTCCAGGATGTCCCGGACGTCGGCGTCGGCCCGTTCCCACCCGGCGAGAGTGTTCTCGGTCGGCCGGTAGCGCAGCGCGCCGCGGCTGAGCAGCTGCTGCGAGATCCGGTCGCCGTTGCCGGTCGGCGGGGGCGGCCCGAAGACGCCCTCGTTGTCGTCCTCGCTCATGATGAAGATCGTCAGCCAGGACTGCCAGCGGCGCAGGATCTCCTTCTTCTCCAGGCCGAACCAGCTGGGGCCGGTCGCGTCCGGCACCTGGGCGAGGATGGTGCCGAAGCCGGGCGGGAAGTACAGCTGCTCCAGCGAGTGCCGGCTGAACTCGGGCAGGTTGCCGTCGAGCTTGTCCCAGCTCGCGGCGACCGGGCCCTTGCCGATCTGATAGGCCTCGTACGCCTTGCCGTCCGGCCGGCTGAGCCCGAGCACCTCGCGGACCTTGTCCTCGTTGACGATCGCCGTGTTCAGCCGCTCGCCGTTGCCGGAGAAGTGCCGCCCCACCGCGGACGGCATCGCGCCCAGCGCCTCCTCGGACCGTTGCAGGATGACCGGCGTGGCCACCGCGCCGGCCGCCACGATGACGATCTTCGCGTCGATCGTGCCGCTGCCGGTCACCTCCCGGTAGTCGACCTCGTCCACGGTGTTGAAGTGCACCCGGTACCCGTTGTCCGGGGTCCGCGAGATGTACTGCACCTCGTGCAGCGGCCGGATCTGCGCGCCGTGCTCCACCGCGGCCGGGATGTAGTTGAGCAGCAGCGACCGCTTGGCGTCGAACCGGCAGCCGGACATCATCCAGTTGCAGTTGGTGCACTTGGACTTGTCGATGGCGGCCGGCACCGGGTTCGCCGTACGGCCCGCGTGGTTGCAGGCCGCGGCCCAGAGACCGCCCGAGTACGTGACGTCCGGCCAGTCGTTCTGGGTGATCGGCAGGGACTCGGCGACGGCGTCGTACCAGGGGTCGAGGGCGGCCCGGTGGACCGCCGACGGCCACAGGCGCTTGCCGATGCTGCCCTGGCGTTCGAAGGTGAACCGCGGCGCCCGGGGCATGGCCGCGAAGTAGACGACGCTGCCGCCGCCGACGCAGTTGCCGCCCAGCACGTTCATGCCGTCGCCCATGGTGAACTCGAAGGCCCGGCTGCTGGAGCTGCCGAACTTGAAGTCGTGGTCGAAGTCCTCGCCGCTGAGCCACGGGCCGCGTTCCAGGACCACCACCCGGGCCCCGCCGGCGGCCAGCCGGTACGCCGGGATCGAGCCGCCGAACCCGCTGCCGATGATGACGACGTCGGTGCTGTCGGTCGTGGTCATGCCGGATCTCCCGTCGGGGTGGTGTCGGGGTGGGACTTGGCGAGGACGCGCCCGTACGAGAAGTTCGGGAAGCGCCAGAGGCCGTCGGCGTCCGGCGGGGTGAACCCGATCTGGACGAGACCGGGATGCCCGGCGGCGAGCGCGTCGACGGTGTGCTCGGCGGCGCCGGTGTCCCAGGCCATCACGCTGAACATGGCCAGCGCCACCCACAGCTCCTGCTCCGGGTGGGCCGGCGCGACGAGCTCGCTGGTCAGCGCGGTGCGGTCGGCGAACGACAGGGCCACGAAGGGCGGCACCGCCGGGTCCAGGGTCAGGCCGGTCCGCCGCGCGTACTCGGTGGCCTGGTCGTCGAGGCCGACGGCCAGGGTGTCGAGCATGCCGGCCATGCCGCCCTCCACGGACACCAGCAGGTCCAGCGCGCCGGAGGCGACCGCGCCGCCGCCGGTCGCGGCGCCCGCGACCGCCCGGTCGCCCGGCCAGCGCCGCTCGCCCGGGATGATGGTGTCCGCGAAGGCCTCGAGTGTCATTACCTGATCCGGATCGAGCTCTACGGCGATCTCGAGCATCGGGGTACCCCTTTCTCGGGTAGGGGAGGCTCGGATCTCATCGTTGGCCGACCCCTATTTCCGGCGCATCTTCCCGTTTGCGCCCCCGGACGCCGCCGCACGTTGGGAGACGCTGCCGCCGGTCCGCCGCCGCCAAGATGGACGTCAATCGCCCGGCCGCCGGGAGAGCCGAGGCCGCTGACCGAAAGCGGGAGAAGATGACCACTACTACCGAGGCGGCCGGCGCGGCCGCACAACTCCAGGCGGAGATCGCCGCGGTCCCGGCACGGATGGTGCGGGCCTGGGCCGCGCACGACGCCGACGCGTTCGCGGACCTGTTCGCCGAGGACGGCACGCTGATCCTGCCGGGTGTGCACCGCACCGGCCGGGCCGCGATCCGGGAGTACATGGCGGACGCCTACCAGGGGATCTACCGCGGCACCACGGTCACCGGTTCGCCGATCGGGATCAAGCCGCTCGGCCCCGGCGCGGTCGCGCTGCTCACCGAGGGTGGCGTGCTGCCGCCCGGGCAGGACGAGCTGACCTCGGCGAACGCCATCCGCGCCTCGTGGATCCTGGTCAAGCGCGACGACCGGTGGGTGCTGGCGGTCTATCAGAACTGCCCGCGCGACCCGGCGGGGGCACCGGCATGACCGACGCCGCGCAGGTGACAGCCGCCCTGGCGGCGTCCGGCGACGAGGTCGACCGGATGGTGGCCGGCCTGGGACCGGACGGCTGGGCCACGCCCACGCCGGCGCCCGGGTGGACCGTCGCCCACCAGATCGCGCATCTGGCGGCGACCTTCCGGATGGCCGGGCTGGCCGCCGCCGACCCGGGCGCGTTCGGCGCCCTGGCCGGCACGCTCTCCCCGGACTTCGACGCCAACGTCGAGCGGGCGCTGAGCCAGTTCGTCAACGACCCGCCGGAGGTGCTGCTGGCCCGCTGGCGCCAGGAGCGCGCCACGGCCGGCAAGGCGCTCGACGCGCTGCCGCCGGACCAGCTGGTGCCGTGGCTCGTCCGGCCCATCCCGGCCGCGACGCTCGCGGCGGCCGGGATGATGGAGCTGTTCGGGCACGGCCAGGACATCGCCGACGCGCTGGGTATCGAGCGCACGCACACCGACCGGCTGCGGTACCTGGTCACCTTCGCGGTGCGCACCTGGGACTTCGGCTACCTGGCGCGCGGGTTGCCGGTGCCCGAGCAGCCGTTCCGGTTCGAGATCACCGCGCCCTCGGGCGCGCTGTGGGAATTCGGCCCGGCCGGCGCCGCGGCCCGGATCACCGGGCCGGCCGCGGACTTCTGCCTGCTGGTCACCCGCCGCCGCCATCACCGGGACTTGACGGTACGCGCGGACGGCGCCCCGGCCGAGCAATGGCTGGAGATCGCCCAGGCCTACCGGGGTCCCGCCGGTGAGGGCCGTCGACCCGGGCAGTTCGCGTAGGTCACGAATCCACCGGCTCGTCGGGGAAGTGCCGCTCGGCGTGGTGCTCCACGGCGAGCCGGTGGATCGCCGCGAACGCCTCCTCCAGCAGCAGCCCGCGGGCCAGCGCCGCGGCCCGCTGCACGCCGTCCAGCGGCAGCCGGCTCACCTCCTTGCGGGCCAGCCGGTCGGCGGCGACCACGTAGTCGTCGAAGAACGACAGGCTGGCGTCGCAGTCGAGCCGGCGCATCGCGGCCAGCACGATCGCCAGCTGCGAGCGGGTGGCCGCGTCCGGCCGCACCCGCCAGCCGGCGCCCGCGATGAGACGGTCCACGTCCTGGCGGGCGGTCGCCACGGCCGGCCCCTCGTCCGGGGTCAGGTCCCCGGTGGTGACCCGGACCCGGTTGAGGGTCTCGTAGAGCCCGGTGACCGGCAGGCTCTCGTCGTCGATCGCGGTCAGCAGGCGGCGCACCGAGGTCAGGTCGAGCTGGCCGATCGTGGTGAACACCTTGATCAGCTGGAGCCGGCGCAGGTGCTCCTCGAAGTAGGTGGCCTGGTTGCGCCCGGTCGCCTCGCCGGGTGGCAGCAGCTGCTCGCGCAGATAGAACTTGATCGTGGCGACGGGGACGCCGGACTGCCGGCTCAGATCGGATATGCGCATCATGCTTTTCCCGTCATGGGGGAGAGACCGACCTTAGAAGATCTAAATAGGACTCGCAATAGAGCGCTCTCCTGGGCCTCGGCGAGCTGGAAGGGGACCCCGTGGCGTCGATCTTCGCGCTTGCCGTGCGCCGTCTCGTGCTTCGCCAGGTCCGGCACCTGGGGCCGGTGCGTCCCGGGAGGGCCCCGGATCGGGTGGCCGCGGTCTGCCGCCAGATGGAGGCGGAGTTCGGCATGCCGGCGCCGCCCGTGGCGCTGCACGCGGCCGCCCCCGAGGTGCTGGACGCGGTCTGGCTGGTGCTGCGCGAGACGCTGCTCGCCGGCGACCCGGCCGACCGGGCCGCGAAGGAGGCGGTCGCGGCGGCCGTCTCGCTCGCCAACTCCTGCCCGTACTGCGTGGAGGTGCACGGCGCGACGCTGATCGGCACCCGGCGCGACGACGACGCCCGGCGGATCGCCGAGGGCCGCCTCGACGAGGTGCGGGACCCCGCATTGCGGGCGCTGGCCGGCTGGGCCCGGGACGGTGCGCCGATCCGGCTCCGGGCCGACCGGGCGGCGATCGTCACCGGTGTCGCGGTCACCTTCCACTACCTCAACCGGGTGGTGAACGTCTTTCTCCCGGAGACCCCGCTGGCCGACGTGCCGGTCGGTGGCCGGGACGCCGCCCGCCGGGTGGCCGCATCTGTCTTCGGCCGCCTCGCCCGCGCGGTCGTGCCGCCCGGGCGGGCGGTGACCGGTCTGCCGCCGCGCCCGCTGCCGGACGACCTGGGCTGGGCCGCGCCGGTCGCCACGATCGCCGACGCGCTGGCCCGCGCCGCCGCGGCCATCGACGAGGCCGGCGCCGCGGTGCTCCCGGCGGCCGTCCGCGACCTGGTGCTCGCCCGGCTGGCCGATCCGGCGGAGACGGGGCCCGGCCTCGCTGTCGACCCCTGGATCGCGGTAAGGGTGGCACCCCTGTCGCCCGCCGACCGCCCCGCGGCCCGGCTGGCGCTGCTCGTGGCGTTCGCGTCCTACCGGGTGACCGACCGGGACATCGCGTCGCTGCGCGCGGCCGGGCACGGCGACGACGCGCTCGTACGGGTCGCTGCCTGGGCCGCCATGGCCGCCGCCCGCCGCGCCGCATGCCTGCTGAGCGGCCGCGTGCGCCCGGTAACGGATATCGAAGCTATCCAAAGCGAGTAGTGCCGGTATCCATTCCTACTTCTCGATTGCTGTGCGGGCCCACCCCCAGGTATAGGGGTGGTTGCCCCACCTGGGGATCGATAGCCTTTTCAGCAGGCCGAATGAATACACGGAATTGAATGCAAGGCATATTCCCGGAAGCAGGTTTCGGCCCATTCCTCAGTCGCACGGTGACGCGTGAGCGCCACCCGTTGGGAGGTGTCATGCAAGACGTTTCGGAACGGGCGGTCCTGCGCGCCATCGAAGCCATGGAAGAGCGCATGGGCGAGCAGCTGACGGTCGACGACCTGGCCCGGGCGGCCCTGTTCAGCAAGTTCCACTTCACCCGGATCTTCCAGCGGCACACCGGCGTCTCGCCGGCCCGGTTCCTCTCCGCTCTGCGTCTGCAGCGGGCCAAGGACCTGCTGCTGTCCACCACGATGAACGTCGCGGACATCAGCGTGCAGGTCGGTTACAACAGCGTCGGCACGTTCAGCTCGCGGTTCAGCCGCAGCGTCGGGATGTCGCCGACCACCTACCGTCGGCACGACGGTTTCGCCCCGGCCATCCAGCCGGGCGGCGACCGCCGCGCCACCTGGCCGTCCAGCAGCCGGCTCTCCTGTCACGTGAGCCTGGCGGAGCCGGACGAGAACGCGGTGATCTTCCTGGGCATGTTCGCCGACCGGATCCCGGAGGGGCGTCCGGTGCGGTGCGCGGTGCTGCACCGGCCCGGCTCGGTGCGCTTCGACGCGGTGCCGCAGGGCAGCTGGTACCTGCTCGCCCAGTCGGTGTCGGCCGAGGCGGGCTGGCCCGGCGACAGCGAGGACCGGGCGGACCGGGCGGTGGCGGTGGCCAGCTACGGACCGTTCACCGTCCAGCCGGACAGCATCCTGTCCGCCGACATCGTGCTGCGCCGCGCCCGGGCCCTCGATCCGCCGGTGCTGCTCGCCCTGCTGGACGCGCGCAAGCAGGCGATGGGCGTGCTGCGGACCGCGCCGAGCTGGGCCGACCAGGCCGCCGCCTGACTGTCCGGCCGCGGGCCGCGGGCGTACCGAAAGCAGATCTGAGAGAGGGAAAGCGATGTCGATCTTGGGTGCGCTCCGTCGGCTGGTCCTGGCCCCGGCGCTGCGGTCAGTGACGTTCTCCTCCCGCGGGTTCCCGGTCGCGCCGACCGCCGCGACCCAGCGCATGGAGGCCATCCCGCAGTCGGTGATCTGCGGCTTCGAGTGGGGGATCGAGGCGCGCGACCGGTGGGAGCTGGAGCGCCGGTTGGAACTGGTGGAGCCGGAGATGCGCGGTTTCGCCTACGAGGGCGCGGCGATGGCCTGCACGGTGCGTGACGTGATGGCCGGCGGGCGCGGGCACCGGTCGCGGGACCTGCTGTCCGGGCCGGGCGTGCCGCACACCTTCCTGACCTACATCGGGGTCGGTTTCGCGATGGCCCGGCTGCCCCGGATCGCCTGGAAGCAGGTGCTGCCGGACCTGACCGGCACGCCGTACTACCCGACGATGAGCTGGCTGGCCGTCGACGGATACGGCTTCGACCTGGCCTACTTCCACACCCGCGAGTACGTCGACCAGCAGCGGATCCCGCCGCCCTACCCGTGGCTGGGCCGGCCCGACTACTTCCCGCGCGCCGTCGACCAGGGCATCGGCCGGGCGCTGTGGTTCATCCACGGCGGCGGCGTGGCGGCGGTCGGCGTGGCGGTCGGCCGGTTCGCCCCGGAGCGCCGGGCGGACCTGTGGAGTGGCGTCGGCCTGGCCGCCACCTTCGCCGGTGGCGCCGGCGCGGACGACCTGGCCACGCTCCGCGACCTGGCCGGCGAGCACTGGCCGCACCTGGCGCAGGGCGCGCTGTTCGCGGCCAAGGCCCGGGCGTTCGCCGGGTACACGCCGCCGCAGACCGAGGCCGGCACCACCGCGCTGGCCGGGCTGCCGGTCGCCGAGGCGGTCCGGCTGGCCGACGAGGTCACCGGTGACGGCCTGACTCCCGCGCCGGGCGACTACGAGGACTGGCGCGCCGGAATTCGCGAGCGCCTGGTGGCCCGGAACTCGGTTCCCGCCGCGCAATAAGGAAGATGACCGAGACCTTCCTGTCGAGTGAAAATTTATCAACCTACGTCGATAGGAATGGAAATGGGAATCGTCGCGGGAATACGTCGTCGAATTCTTACCCCGAATGTCTCGCAGACCAGCATGGCGGTGCGTGGCTTCCACGTGAAGAGCGACACCGCCCGGGACCGGCTGGAAACCGTCGGCCGCACGTTCCTGGAGGGTTACGCGCTGGCCGCCGAGGCGCGCCGGCCCGGTGACGCCGTGCCGGGGCTGGAGGAGATCCCCACCGAGTTCAAGGGCTTCGCGTACGAGGGCGCCGGCATGGCGTTCGCGGTGCGCGACGGCCTGCCCTTCGGTGGCAAGCACACGCAGCGGTTCCTCGAGGGACCCGGTGAGCCGCACATCTACATGGCGTACGTCGGGGTGGGCTGGGCGATGGCCCGCCTGCCCCGGGCCCGCTGGTCCACCCTGTACGCCCCGGATCCGCTGCTGCGCTGGCTCGTCCTCGACGGCTACGGGTTCTACCAGGCCTACTTCAAGACCGACAAGTACGTGGCCGGGCAGTACCGCTCGGACCGGTCCCCGTGGCCGGACGACGACTACCGCCGGTACGCCGCCCACGCCATCGACCAGGGGGTCGGCCGGGCCATGTGGTTCGTCGCCGGCACCGACGCGCGGCGGCTGCACGCCATGGTGCAGGCGTTCCCCGAGCACCGGCGGGCGGACCTGTACGCCGGCACCGGCCTGGCGGCGACCTACGCCGGCGGCGCCGACGAGGCGGAGTTGCTCTGGCTGCGCGAGGCCGTCGGCGAGTACGCCGGCGACCTGGCACAGGGTGCTTCCTTCGCGGCCGGGGCGCGGGTCCGGGCCGGCCTGGTGGTGCCGCACAACGAGGTCGCCACCCGGGTCTTCTGCGGGCGTACCCCGGCCGAGGCGTCGCGGATCAACGACGACGCGCTGATCGACCTGGACCACCAGGGCACCGTGCCCGCCTACGAGCAGTGGCGGCAGCGGATCAAGCAGTCGTACCGGCCGGCGGCCGTGACCTCGGGGGAGTCGGCATGACCAGGATCGCCGTCGTCGGCATGGCCTGCCGGTATCCGGACGCCGCCACGACCCGGGAACTGTGGGAGAACGCGCTGGCCGGGCGCCGGGCCTTCCGCCGCCTGCCGGACCAGCGGATGCGACTCGACGACTACTGGAGCGCGGACCCGGCGACGCCGGACACGTTCTACGCCCGCAACGCCGCCGTGATCGAGGGATATCAGTTCGATCGGGTCGCCTACAAGGTGGCCGGCAGCACCTACCGGTCCACCGACCTGACCCACTGGCTGGCCCTGGACATCGCGGCGAACGCGCTGGCCGACGCCGGGTTCCCGCAGGGTGCGGGGCTGCCGCGGGAGCGCACCGGGGTGGTCGTGGGCAACAGCCTGACCGGTGAGTTCTCCCGGGCCAGCCAGATCCGGCTGCGGTGGCCGTACGTGAAGCGCACGGTCGCCGCGGCGCTGAAGGCGGAGGGCTGGGACGACGAGCAGCTGGCCGGCTTCCTGGCGGACCTCGAGGTCACCTTCAAGAACCCGTTCGCGCCGGTCGACGAGGACACCCTGGCCGGCGCCCTGTCGAACACCATCGCCGGGCGGATCTGCAACTACTTCGACCTCAAGGGCGGTGGCTACACGGTCGACGGCGCCTGCTCCTCGTCGCTGCTGTCGGTGGCGACGGCCTGCAAGGCGCTGCTGGACGGGGACATCGACGTGGCGATCGCCGGCGGTGTCGACCTCTCCATCGACCCGTTCGAGATCATCGGCTTCGCCAAGACCGGCGCCCTGGCGACCGGCGAGATGCGGGTGTACGACCGGCTCGCCAGCGGCTTCTGGCCGGGCGAGGGCTGCGGCATGGTCGTGCTGATGCGCGAGGACGAGGCGCTCGCGGCCGGGCACCGGGTGTACGCCTCGGTCGCCGGCTGGGGCATCAGCTCGGACGGCAAGGGCGGCATGACCCGGCCCGAGGTGAGCGGATATCAGCTGGCGCTGCGGCGGGCGTACGAGCGCTCCGGCTTCGGCCCGGAGACCGTCTCGCTCTTCGAGGGCCACGGCACCGGCACCAAGGTCGGTGACGCCACCGAGCTGGGCGCGCTGTCCGCGACCCGCCGGGCCGCCGACCCGGCCGCGCCGCCCGCCGTGATCACCTCGATCAAGGGCATGATCGGGCACGCCAAGGCCGCGGCCGGCGTGGCCGGGATGATCAAGGCGGTGCTCGCGCTGCACCACGAGGTGCTGCCGCCGAGCATCGGCTCGGTCGAGCCGCACGAGATCCTCACCGGCCCGGACCCGGCGCTGCGGCTGCTGCGCAAGGCCGAGCAGTGGCCGCAGGACGCGCCGCTGCGCGCCGGGGTCACCGCGATGGGCTTCGGCGGCATCAACACCCACGTCGTGCTGGAGAACTCCCAGCCCCGGCGGCGGGCGAAACTCGACTCGCGGACCCGGCTGCTGGCCGGCTCGGTGCAGGACGCCGAGCTGCTGCTGCTCGACGGCGCCTCGGCCGAGGACCTGCTGGGCCGGATCGACCAGGTGCTGACGCTGGTGCCGTCGCTGGCGTACGGCCAGCTCGGCGACCTGGCCGCCACCCTGCACGACGAGCTGCGCGACCGGCCGCTGCGGGCCGGCGTGGTGGCCCAGTCACCGGCCGACGCCGAGGAGCAGCTGCGCAAGCTGCGCGACGCGGTCGCGGCCGGCGAGACGCGGCTGCTCGCCGGGGACAGCCGGATCCTGCTGAACCGGGTGACCGGCCCGGCCCGGATCGGCTACCTCTTCCCCGGGCAGGGCTCCGGCACCGGGGTCAGCGGCGGCGCGCTGGGCCGGCGCTTCACCGAGGCGGACGCCGTCTACACCGCGGCGAACCTGCCGACCGGCGGTGACGTGGTGGCCACCGAGGTGGCCCAGCCGCGGATCGTCACCGGGTCGGTGGCGGCGCTGCGGGTGCTCGACGAGCTCGGCGTGAGCGCCTGCGTCGCGGTCGGGCACAGCCTCGGCGAGATCGCGGCGCTGCACTGGGCCGGCGCGCTCGACGAGACCACGCTGCTGCGGGTCGCGGCGCTGCGCGGACGGACCATGGCCGAACACAGCTCGTCCGGCACGATGGCCGGGATCGGCGCGTCCGCCGAGGTCGTCGCCGGGCTGCTGACCGGGCTGCCGGTGGTGATCGCCGCCTACAACAGCGACGCGCAGACCGTGGTCGCGGGCAGCGTGGACGACGTCACGGCGGTCTGCCGGCGCGCCTGGGACCAGGGTCTGGCGGCCACCGTGCTGAATGTCTCGCACGCGTTCCACTCCCCGCTGGTCGCCCCGGCCGCGGACACCTTCGTGGCCGCGCTCGCCGGGGAGCGGCTGGGCCCGGTACGCCGTACCGTCCTCTCCACCGTGACCGGCGCGGCCCTCGCACCGGACACCGACGTCGCCGCGCTGCTGCGCCGGCAGATCACCGACCCGGTGCTGTTCCGCCAGGCGGTCACGCAGGCCGCCGCCCAGGTCGACCTGCTCGTCGAGGTCGGGCCGGGCCGGGTGCTGAGCTCGCTGGCCGGGCAGCTGACCGACGTTCCGGCGCTGGCCGTCGACACCGACTCGGAGTCGCTGACCGGGCTGCTGCGGGCGGCCGGCGCCGCGTACGTGCTCGGCGCCGCCACCCTCGACTCGTCGCTCTTCCACGGCCGCCTGGTCCGGGACCTGCCGCTGGACGCCGAGTTCGACTTCTTCAGCAGCCCGTGCGAGCAGGCCCCGGTCGTTGCCGTCGAGGAGCGGCGCGCGACGCCGGTCGAGGACAAAGCGGCCCCGGTGGTCGTGGACGGCGCGGAGTCGACCCTCGACCTGCTGCGCCGGCTGGCGGCGGAGCGGGCCGAGCTCCCGATCGAGCTGGTCCGCGACGACAGCCTGCTCCTGGACGACCTGCACCTGAGCTCGATCACGGTCGGCCAGGTGGTCAACGCGGCCGCGGCCGCGCTGAAGTTGCCGCCGTCGCAGGTGCCCACCAACTTCGCCACCGCACGGGTGGCGGAGCTGGCCGCCGCGCTGGACCAGATCCGGTCCACCACGACGGCGGGGGACGAGGTCGCCGCCCCGGTGGTGGCCGGCGCCGCGGCCTGGGCCCGGCCGTTCCGGCTCGACCTGGCCCCGGTCCCGCTCGGTGCCCGCACGGCGCCCGAGCCCTCCGGCGCGTGGAGTCTGCACGCGCCGGCCGGCCACCCGTACGCCGAGCAGCTGCGCCGCGGCCTGCAAACGGCGGAGACCGGCGCCGGCGTGCTGGTCTGCCTGCCCGAGGCGTGCAGCGAGGACGACCTGGAACTGGCGCTGACCGGCGCGCGGGAGGCCCTGGCGGCCGCCCCGCAGACCCGGTTCGTGCTGGTGCAGCACGGTCGTGGCGCGGCCGGGCTGGCCAAGACGCTGCGGCTGGAGGCCCCGCACCTGCGGGTCACCGTGGTGCACCTGCCGGCCGGCTCGCTCGCGTTCGACCGGGTGGTGGCGGAGGTCGCGGCCACCGCGAGCTTCACCGAGGCGCACTACGACGAGGAGGGCACCCGCCGGGTGCCGACGCTGCGTCCGATGCCGGTCCGCCCGGCCCGCACCGAGGCGCCGCTGACCGGCACCGACGTGCTGCTGGTCACCGGCGGCGGCAAGGGCATCACGGCCGAGTGCGCGCTGGCGATCGCCGGGGACACCGGGGCCGCGCTGGCCCTGATCGGCCGCTCCGACCCGGCCGACGACCGGGAGCTGGCCGCGAACCTGGACCGGATCGCCGCGGCCGGCGTCCGCTGCCACTACGAGCGGGCCGACGTCACCGACACCGGCCAGGTACGCCGGGCCGTCGACCGGTTCACCGCCGAGCTCGGGCCGGTCACCGCGATCCTGCACGGCGCCGGGCGCAACGAGCCGGCCGCGCTGACGAACCTGGACCGGGACGCGTTCCGGCGCACCTTCGCCCCGAAGGTGGACGGCCTGCGCACGGTGCTGGACGTGGTCGACCCCGGGCGGCTGCGGCTGCTGGTGTCGCTGGGCAGCATCATCGGCCGGGCCGGCCTGCGCGGCGAGGCGCACTACGCCACCGCCAACGAATGGCTGGCCGACCTGACCACCGAGGTGGGCCGCACCCACCCGCACTGCCGGAGCGTCTGCCTGGAGTGGTCGGTCTGGTCCGGCGTCGGGATGGGCGAGCGGCTCGCCGTGGTCGAGTCGCTGACCCGCGACGGCGTCACCCCGATCACCCCGGACCAGGGCGTCGGCATCCTGCGCCGGGTGCTGGCCGACCCGCAGGCGCCGGACGTGGTGGTGATCAGCGGGCGGACCGAGGGGATCGACACGGTGCGCCGGCCGCTGCCGCCGCTGCCGCTGTCCCGGTTCGTCGACCGGCCGCTGGTCCGCTACCACGGCGTCGAGCTGGTCTGCGAGGTCGAGCTGAACGTCGGCACCGACCTGTACCTGGCCGACCATGACCTGGACGGGAACCTGCTGCTGCCGGCGGTCTTCGGGATGGAGGCGATGGCCCAGGTGGCCGCGGCCACCACCGGGGTGGAGACGCTGCCGGTGATCGAGCAGGCCGAGTTCCTGCGGCCGATCATCGTGCCGCCGAACGGGCGGGCGACGATCCGGGTCGCCGCGGTGGTCACCGACGACGACACCGTCGAGGTGGCGATCCGCAGCGTGGACACCGGGTACGCCGCCGACCACTTCACCGCCCGGCTGCGGCTGGGCGCGACCGAGGTGCCGCAGGGCGAGCCGGAGCAGGTGCCCGCCGAGGTGCCCCCGGTGGAGCTGGTTCCCGCCGACGACCTGTACTCGGGCCTGCTCTTCCAGGGCGCCCGGTTCCAGCGGCTGCGGCGCTACCACAGCGCGGCCGCCCGGTACGTCGACGCCGAGGTGGCGGCCGAGCCGGACGTGCAGTGGTTCGCCGCGTTCGTCCCGGACCACCTGCTGCTCGGCGACCCCGGCGTGCGGGACACCCTGATGCACGGCAACCAGGTCTGCGTGCCGGACGCCACGCTGCTGCCGGTCGGGGTGGACCGCATCTACCCGGGCGGCGAGAAGCTGACCGCGGCGCAGGGGTTGCGCTACTGCGCCACCGAGCGGTCCCGCGACGGCGACCTGTACGTCTACGACGTCGCACTCCGCTCGGACGCCGGCGAGGTGCTCGAACGCTGGGAGGGCCTGCGCCTGCGGGCGGTCCGCAAGCAGGACCCGGCCGGCCCGTGGGTGCCCGCCCTGCTCGGGCCCTACCTGGAACGGGCCGTGGACGACCTGCTCGGCAAGCGGGTGGCGGTGACGGTCGTGCCGGACGGCGGCCTGAGTCGCCGGGAGGCCACCCGGCTCGCCGCGACCCGGACGTTCCGGCGGCCGGTCGAGCCGCGTTACCGGGCGGACGGTCGTCCCGAGGTGGACGAGGGCGTCGTCTCGGCGGCGCACGCCGCCGCCCTGACGCTGTTCACCGCGAGCAGCGGCGTCCTCGGCTGCGACCTGGAGGTCGTCGCCGCACGGGACGCCGGCACCTGGTCCGGCCTGCTCGGGCAGCACGCCGAGCTGGCCCGGCAGGTGGCCGCCGCCACCGGGGAGAGCCACGACGTGGCCGCGACCCGGGTGTGGACGGCGCTGGAGTCGTTGCGCAAGGCCGGCCGGTCGCTGGACGGGCCGCTGACCGTACTGCCCGCGGTCCGGGACCGCTGGGTGCTGCTGCGCGCCGGTGACCTGCGGGTGGCGACCTTCGCCACCGCCGTACGGGACCTCGCGGAGCCGATCGTCGTCGCCGTGCTCGCCGAGACGGGGGAGTGAGATGGACAAGTACTACGAGTACCCGCACACCGTCGGGTTCGAGGAGACCAACATCGTCGGGAACGTCTACTACGTCAACTACCTGCGCTGGCAGGGCCGTTGCCGGGAGATGTTCCTCAAGACCCACGCGCCGGACATCGTGGCCGACCTGCAGAACGACCTGAAGCTGTTCACCCTCAAGGTCGACTGTGAGTTCTTCGCCGAGATCACCGCGTTCGACGAGCTGTCCATCCGGATGCGGCTGGTCGAGCTCGGGCAGACGCAGATCGAGTTCGGCTTCGACTACGTGCGGCTCGACCCGGGCGGCGGCGAGACGCTGGTCGCCCGGGGCATGCAGCGGGTGGCCTGCATGCGCGGGCCGAACACCCGCACGGTGCCCACCCGGGTGCCCGAGGGCCTGGCCGCGGCGCTCGAACCGTACATGCTCGCCGGAGCGGGTCTCCGATGAGCACCCGGGAGGCACCGTCCTTCGACTCGAAGGCCCTGCGCCGGGCGTTCGGCACCTTCGCCACCGGAGTGACCGTCGTGACGGTCGGTGGCGCGGCGCCGCACGGGATGACCGCGAACTCGTTCACCGCGGTCTCGCTCGACCCGCCACTGGTGCTGGTCTGCATCGAGCACAACGCGGTGATGCACCAAGCCCTGCGCGACGCCGGCCAGTTCGGCGTCTCGGTGCTGGCGGCCGGGCACGCCCCGGTCGCCAGGTACTTCGCCGACCGCCGGCGCCCGCTCGGCGGCGAGCAGTTCGTCCCGGTCGACTGGCACGCCGGGGAGCACACCGGCGCGCCGCTGATCACCGGGGCGCTGGCGCACTTCGAGTGCGCGCTGTGGCGCTCCTACGACGGCGGCGACCACACGATCTTCCTCGGCCGCCTGCTCGGCATGGGCGGCGGCACCGAGGACGACGCCCTGCTCTTCCACCGTGGCCGGCTGTGCGAGGCCGACCGCAAACCGACCGAGGTAGCGGCATGAGGCGGATCTCGATGCCGGGGCCGCCGCGCACCGCGGCCCTGCGCATGCTGATGGTGATGGGCCGGGACCGGCTCGGCATGATGACCGGCGCGGCGGCCCGCTACGGCGACGCGGCCAAGCTGCCGGTCGGCCCCAAGACGCTCTACTTCTTCAACCACCCGGACACCGCCAAGCACGTGCTGGCCGACAACGCCGGGAACTACCACAAGGGCATCGGCCTGGTGCACGCCCGCCGCGCGCTCGGCGACGGGCTGCTGACCAGCGAGGGCGACCTGTGGCGCAAGCAGCGCAAGGTGATCCAGCCGGCGTTCCAGAGCCGGCGGATCGCGGCACAGGCCGACATCGTCGCCGAGGAGGCGGTGAAGCTGGTGGCCCGGCTGCGCCGGCACGCCGGCGGCGAGCCGGTGGACATGCTCCAGGAGCTGACCGGGCTCACCCTCGGGGTGCTCGGCCGGACCCTGCTGGACGCGGACCTGACCCGGTTCGAGACCGTCGGCGACGACTTCGCCGCGGTGCAGGACCAGGCCATGTTCGAGCTGGAGACGCTGGGCGCGGTGCCGCACTGGGTGCCGCTGCCCCGGCAGCTGCGGTTCCGCAAGGCGCGCAACAATCTGGGCCGCACGGTCGACCGGCTGGTCGCCGACCGGGGTGACGCGAGCGGCGACGACGTGCTGTCCCGGCTGATCACCTCCACCGCGGCCGAGGCCGACCCGCGGGTGGGCCGGGACCGGCTGCGGGACGAGCTGGTCACGCTGCTGCTCGCCGGGCACGAGACGACGGCCAGCACGCTGAGCTGGACGCTGCACCTGATCGACCGGCACCCCGAGGTGCGCGAGCGGCTGCGGTCCGAGGCGGTGTCGGTGCTCGGTGACCGGGCGCCGGTCTTCGAGGACCTGCACCGGCTCACCTACACCTCGATGGTGCTGGAGGAGGCCATGCGCCTCTTCCCGCCGGTCTGGATCCTGCCGCGCAAGTCGCTGGCGGCCGACGAGGTCGGCGGCTACTTCGTGCCGGCCGGGTCGGACGTGCTGATCTGCCCCTACACGCTGCACCGGCACCCGGAGTTCTGGCCGGAGCCGGACCGCTTCGACCCGGAGCGGTTCCACCCGGACCGGCGCGGTGACCGGCCGCGGTACGCACACATCCCGTTCGGCGCCGGGCCCCGGTTCTGCGTCGGCAACCACCTGGGCCTGATGGAGGCCGCGTTCGTGCTGACCACGCTGGTGCGCGAGCTGGACCTGACCGGGGTGCCGGGACGGGCCGTGGTGCCGGAGCCGATGTTGTCGCTGCGGGTGCGCGGGGGTCTGCCGATGACCGTCGCTGAAGCCGGCTGACGGCGTACCGAAATCGATCTTGTCAAAAACTCGGGAGAGGGAAGCCATTGCCACCCAATGACGTCAGCCGTGTGCGCCGCCTCGTGCCGGCGCTGTTCGTCCTGGTTCTCGTCGGCGCCGCATACCTGACGGCGCGGCTGCCGTCGGCGTCGGCGGCGACCCGGACCGAGATGGCCGAGCGGTTCAAGTTCACCGAGCTGCCCATCGCCCTGCCGCCGGGCCTGCCGGAGCACACCGTCCGCACGGTCAACCCCAAGTACGAGCACATCCGCTCCTGGATCTCGTCGGTCGGCGCCGGCATCGCGGTCAACGACCTCGACGGCGACGGCGCCTCCGACGACCTCTGCCTGGTCGACACGCGTACCGACAGCGTGATCGTCACGCCGGCGCCGCAGACCGGCACCTACGCCCCGTTCGTGCTGACCCCCGGCCCGCTGCCGACCGGCCCGGCCATCGCGCCGATGGGCTGCACGCCCGGCGACTTCAACGGTGACGGCCGGATGGACCTGCTGGCGTACTACTGGGGCCGGACGCCGGTGCTGTTCCTGCACCGGGCGAACGTCAGCGACCTGAGCCCGGCCTCGTTCACCCCCACCGAGCTGGTCCCGCAGGCGCGGACCACCGACGGCGTCTACCGGGGCCCGCTGTGGAACACCAACGCGGTCGCGGTGGCCGACTTCGACGGGGACGGCAACGTCGACGTCGGTGTCTTCAACTACTTCCCGGACACCGCGGTGCTCGACCCCCACGGCGCCCCGAACGTGTCGATGAACCACTCGATGTCGCACGCCCGCAACGCCGGCGGCGCCCACGTGCTCCGTTTCAAGTCCGCCACCGCCGACTCGGTGAGCTACGAGGAGCAGGCGGCGCTGCCGCCGGCGGTGTCCAGCGGCTGGACGCTCGGCTCGTCCACCGCCGACCTCGACGGTGACCTGCTGCCGGAGCTGTACCTGGCCAACGACTTCGGCAACGACCGCTTCTTCCACAACGTGTCGACCCCCGGGAAGATCTCGTTCCAGCTGGCCGAGGGCAAGCGGGACGCGACCACGCCCAAGTCGATGGTGATCGGGCACGACTCGTTCAAGGGGATGGCCGCCGACTTCGGCGACCTGGACCACGACGGCAAGTTCGACCTGTTCGTCAGCAACATCACCCAGTCGTGGGGCCTGGAGGAGAGCAACCTCGTCTGGCACAACACGGCCGCCGACAACGCCGACGCGCACCAGCTGCTGTCGCAGGGCGTGGCGCCGTTCCGCAACGTCGCGGCCGACAAGAACCTGGCCTGGGTCGGCTGGGGCTGGGACGCCAAGATGGCCGACTTCGACAACAGCGGGCAGCTCGTCATCGTGCAGACCGCCGGCTTCGTGAAGGGCGAGATCAACCGGTTCAACTGGTTGCAGGAGCTGGCCATGAGCAACGACCTGATGCTCCAGGAGCCGAACATGTGGCCCAAGGCCGAGCCGGGTGACGACATCGCCGGCTCCAACCACGTCGCCTTCTGGGCCAAGGAGGACACCAACGAGCGGTACGTCGACCTGAGCCCCCAGCTCGGCCTCGACGCCCCGATCCCGACCCGGGGCGTGGCGGTCGCCGACGCCGACGCCGACGGCGCGCAGGACTTCGCGGTGGCCCGGCAGTGGGGCGCTCCCGCGTATTACCGCAACACCCGGGGCACCGACGGCAACTTCCTCGGCCTGCGCCTGTTCCGCCCGGCCACGCAGCCCGGCACCACCGCGGTGCCCGGCAGCCCGGCCTACGGCGCCCAGGTCCGGATCACCACGGCCGACGGCAAGGTGCAGCTGGCCCAGGTGGACGGCGGCGGCGGCCACTCCGGCAAGCGCAGCTTCGACGTCTACTTCGGCCTCGGCGCGGCCGGCGCGAAGCCGGTGGCCGCGGAGATCAGCTGGCGGGCCGTGGACGGCAGCCGGCACACCCAGACCGTCGACCTCGCGGCGGGCTGGCACAACCTCGTGCTCACCGACCGCGCCACGGAGGTGCCGAACCGATGACCGACATCCTGGAACCCAAGACCCGCAGCACCCTCGCGCCGGCCGGTGCCACGATCACCCCGGCCACCGGGACGCCGCCGCGGATCGACAAGCGGGACCCGCGTTACCTGGCGCTGCGCAACTTCGCGATCTCCATGTCGGTCTTCAACATCCTCGGATACACCGTCCTGGGCTTCGAGCAGCCGTGGCTGTGGCCGTTCCTCGCGCTGGCCGTCGGTTACTCCGCCGAGCTCAGCATCGAGCTGGTCACGGCGGCCGCGCTGAAGCGGCGCCCGGCGTTCCTCGGCAACGGCGCGTGGGGCGTCTACACGTTCCTGCTGCCCACGCACATCACCACGCTGGCCGCGAACATGCTGCTCTACGCGAACGACAAGTTCTGGCCGATCATCTTCGCGGTGCTCGTCTCGATCGGGCAGAAGGCGCTGTTCCAGGCGCCGATCGCGGGACGGATGCGGCACTTCATGAACCCGTCCAACTTCGGGATCACGATCACCCTGCTGACCTTCGGCTGGGTGAACATCGCGCCGCCGTACCACTTCACCGAGAACGTCCCCGACGTGATCAGCATGATGGTGCCGTTCATCATCCTCACCGCCGGCACCGTGCTGAACGCGATGCTCACCAAGAAGGTGCCGCTCATCGTCGGCTGGGTCGGCGGGTTCGTCATCCAGGCGCTGCTGCGGCACTTCATCTGGGACGTGGCGGTCTGGTCGACGCTGGTGCCGATCACCGGGGTGGCGTTCGTCCTGTTCACCAACTACATGATCACCGACCCGGGCACGACGCCGTCCAAGCCGCGCTGGCAGTTCATGTTCGGCGCGAGCGTGGCCATGGTCTACGGCGTGCTGATGGTGTTCAACGTCGTCTACACCCTCTTCTTCGCCGTGACGATCGTCTGCGCCGCTCGCGGCCTCTTCTGGTGGAGCCGGTGGCTCCTCGACCGGCGTCGCCGGCTCGCGACCGCTTAAGGACTGGGGAGACCCGCCATGACACAACAGCTTCTCGCCGAACCCGCCATCACCCCGGCCGCCACCCGGCCCCGCACCGGCCGGATCGTCGCGGCCTCGGCCGCCGCCGGCGTGCTGCTCGCCGTCCTGTGGTCGTACAAGTTCGTCGACTCCGTCATCGGTGACAACGTCGCCAACACCCTGCTGGACCACGACGCCAAGCACACCGCCATCGCCGGCACCGTCGCCGGCCTGATCTTCGCCTTCGTCTCCGGCCTGGCCGGCACCTTCACCGCCTGCAACATCGCGATGGCCGCCGCGGTCGGTCCGCTGAGCCAGACGGGTTCACGCACCGTGCTGCGCCCGATCGGCTGGCTGGCCGTCGGCATGATCAGCGTCTCCGCCGTGTACGGCTTCGTCGGCGTGCTGCTCGGCGACCGCCTGCCGCAGCTCTCCACCGCCACGGCCGCCGGCCTGCCGGTCCGGCTCATCCAGGCGTCGGTGGTCTTCGGCGTGATCGGTCTCGCCCTCACCTACCTCGGGCTGGCGTCGCTCGGCGTACTGCCGGACGTGTTCCGCAACCGGCCGGTCGGCCGGGTCGTCACGCTCGGCGCGCTGATCGGCGGCTTCCTGATCGGCCGGCCGTACCCGCTGTTCAACAAGCTGTTCCACTGGGCGGTCGAGACCGGCAACCCGCTCAACGGCGCCGCGGCCTTCGTCCTCCAGTCGCTCGGCAACATCGTGGTCGTCAGCGTGCTGTTCGCGCTGCTGACGCTCGCCACCCGGGGCCGGTTCACCCGCTGGCTGGCCCGCGACCACCGCCGGGCCGCCGTCTTCACCGGGGTGCTGCTGATCGCCCTCGGCGTCTTCACGGTCGTCTACTGGGACGTCCGGCTGCCCTCGATGTTCGGTTACGGCTGGTTCCCGACCATGCCTTACAACGGCTAGGAGACCGGAGATGAGTTCGCTCAACCACCGCAGGCACCGGGCCGCGCTCACCGTGTTCCTGGCGGTCACCCTGGCGCACTGGGCCGAGCACCTGGTGCAGGCGTACCAGATCTGGGTCCTGGGCTGGCCTCGCCCGCAGGCCCGCGGCGTGCTCGGGCAGTTCTACCCCTGGCTGGTCAAGTCCGAGTGGATGCACTACGGCTACGCCATCGTGATGCTGGTGCTGCTGTTCGCGCTCCGCCCCGGGTTCGTCGGCCGGGCCCGGACCTGGTGGACGGTCGCCCTGGTGATCCAGTTCTGGCACCACATCGAGCACTTCCTGCTGCTCGTCCAGGCGCAGACCGGTCACGCCTTCTTCGGCAAGCCGGTGCCGACCAGCCTGTTGCAGCTGCTCTACCCGCGGGTCGAGCTGCACCTGTTCTACAACTCGATCGTGTTCATTCCGATGATCATCGGGATGTACCTGCATCTGCGGCCGAACCGCCGGGAGCTGGCCGCCGCGCAGTGCGACTGCGTCCGGGTGCCCGCGCGTCCGGTCGCCGCGGCCGTCTGATGTCCGCGCGTGGCCGGCGGCTGACAGCCGTGCTGGTGGTGCTCGCCCCGCTGGTCCTCTGGCTGGCGAGCACCCACCGGCAGGCGCCGCTGAACCTGGTGACCTGGACCGAGGGGCCGGGGGAGGTCCGGCTGACCTTCTCGGCGGACGCCGACCCCGCCCTGTCGCACGTCGCGGTCGCCGCGGCGGACGGCCGGCAGATCGAGGCCGGCCCGGTCGGCGCCGAGCCCGGCCACGTGCTGCGGGTGCCGGTGCTCGGGGACGGCGGCTACACCGTCGCCTACCACGTGGTCGGGGCGGCCGGGGACGAGGTGAGCGGGGTCCTCGGCACCGGCGAGATCGCGGCGCACGAGCACGGCATCGATCCGCTCAGCGCCGTCTTCCTGGTGCTCGACCTGATCGCCGTGCTCACCGTGGGGACCCTGCTGCTCCGTCGTCCGGTGAGGACCGTCGATGACCGTACGTAAGGCTTGTCTCGTCCTGCCCACCCACCGTGAGTGTGCCGCGACCATCACCGCCGTGGCGGCGGAAGCCGCCTACGCCACCGAGCGCTTCGGTGTCGAGACGGTGGTGCTGATCCTGGACTCGACCGATCCGGACACGTTCGCCCGGCACGCCGCGGCGGTCACCGCCCTGCCGCCGGGCAGCACGGTGGTGCACCTCGACGAGGACGCCCAGCGCCGGTTCCTGCGCCGGGTGATCAGCCGGGCGGCGACCCCGAAACCGGAGCTGCTGCTCGACCTGATGCTGCCCGGCGCGGTCTCCTACGGCGCCTGCACCAACCGGGCGTTCCTGATCGCCGCCGCGCTGGGCTGCGAGTCCGTGCACCGCCGCGACTCGGACATCGAGTTCCAGGTGCACGACGGCGAACCGGTCTTCCCGATCCACCACGAGCTGGCCTCGCTCGGCAAGCCCGCGGGTGAGGCGGCGGCCGGTGTGACCCGGGTCGAGCTCGACCCGGCGCACGCCGGCAAGCCGGTGGTCAGCGTGGGCGCCTCCTACATCGGCGCGATGTCGGTGGACATCGACGAGATGCGGCAGCTCGACCCGGAGGCGTACCACGACGTGGTCAGCCTCTGGGCCGCCGAGGGCACGCCGGAGCAGGAGCTGCGCGAGCTGGTCGCGGAGTCGTTCCTCGGGTCCGGCGACGACGCGTTCCGCGCGGACGAGTCGACGCTGTGCCTGGTCGATCCGATGCGGGTGGACATGGGCAACATCAGTTACTACCGGGTGCACGAAGAGATCCCGCTGCCGCCGATGACCGAGACGATCGGCAGCGACTACTTCCTGATCCACCTGGTGCCGGACAGCCGGCTGCCCGGGGTGCTGCACAACCGGCACGTGATCAACAAGCACACCCCGGACCGCAAGAGCGACGCCGCGTTCCACCCTTACCAGCTGCGGTTCACCAAGTTCTTCCTGTCGATGCTCTACCTGCACCCGATCTACCAGCGGCTGGGGGAGGAGGGCGAGCGGTTGCTGGACGAGCGGCACCGGCTGCGGCCCGGCCTGGTCGCGGCCATCGTCCGGGAGAGCACCACGCTCGACCGGGCCCCGAACGTCCGGCGGCTCGACCAGCTGGACCGGACCTATCGGCGGCTGGGCGGGCGCTACGCGGAGTACGCCGACCGGCTCGCGACGGTCCGGGACCGGCTGCTGGCCGAGGCGGCGCAGGACATGGCCGACTACGCCGTGCTGATCGAGGCCTGGTCGGCTTTGGTGGGCGCGGCCCGGGCGGTCGGACTTTGATGCGGATCTCCCGGACCCTGCGGGACGCGCTGGCCGCGGCCGGCGAGGACCAGATCGTCTTCGACCTCGACGCCGTCGAGGAGAGCCACGCGCGGCTGCTCCGGGACCTGCCCGGGGTGGCGGTGCGGTTCGCGGTGAAGGCCTGCCCGGTGGACGAGGTGCTGGACGCGCTGGCCGGGGGCGGTGCCGGCTTCGACACGGCCGGCCTCGGCGAGATCCGGCAGGCGTTGCGCACCGGGGCGGCACCGGACGTGATCCACTACGGCAACGCGGTGAAGTCGGACCGGGACATCGGCATCGCCCATCGCCTGGGTATCCGGGACTTCGCCACGGACAGCGTCGCGGACGTGCGGGCGGTCGCCGAGCACGCGCCCGGTGCCCGGGTGTTCTGCCGGATCAGCACCAGCGGGGCCGGCGCGCTGTGGGGGTTGCAGGGCAAGAACGGCTGCTCGGTGCCGGAGGCGGTGACCGTCCTGGAGACGGCCCGGGATCGCGGGCTCGTCCCGGCCGGGCTGTCGCTGCACGTCGGCTCGCAGCAGATGAGCACGGCCGCGTGGCGGGCCGCCGCCGACGACCTGGCGCACGCGATCGCCCTGCTCCGGCGGCGCGGCATCCGGCTCGACCACGTCAACCTGGGCGGCGGCCTGCCCGCCCTCGGTTATCTCGACCGGCGGGGCGTGCCGCTGCGCCCGCCGATCGACGGCATCCTGGCGGAGATCCGCGACGGCGTCGGCAGGCTGCGGCGGGTAGCCGGGACGCCGCTCGAGTTCGTCCTGGAACCGGGCCGGCACCTGGTCGCCGACCACGGTGCGATCCGCGCGCACGTCGTCCGGCTCACCGCCCGCCGGCAGCGCTTCGGGCGCCGGCCACACTGGCTCTACCTGAGCTGCGGCAAGTTCAACGGCCTCTACGAGATGGACCAGCTGCAATACCGGCTGGAGTTCCCCGGCCACCGGGGCGGCCCGACGGTACCGGCCGTGATCGCCGGTCCGACCTGCGACAGCGACGACGCGTTCGACGCCGGGCACCCGATGCTGGTCCCGGCCGATCTGCGCTCCGGCGACCCGGTCTGGATCCTCGCGGCCGGCGCCTACTCGGTCAGCTATCGGACGGTGGGCTTCAACGGCTTCGACCCGCTGCCGCACCGGGCCGTCCGCGCCCACCTGCCGGCCCTGCGATGACCCGGAAGCCGCAGCACCCCACGGACCGCGACAGCTCGGCGCCGCGGCACCCCACGGACCGTGACGGGCCGGAGTTGCGGCGCTTTGCGGACCGCGGCGGGTCGGCGCCGCGGCGGGCCGCGGACCGTGACGGGGCGGAGTTGCGGCGCGTTGCGGACCGCGGCGGGTCGGTGCCGCGGCGGGCCGCGGACCGTGACGGGGTGGAGTTGCCGCTCCCCACGGACCGCGACGGGCCGCAATCGCGGCGCTTTGCGGACCGCGACAGCTCGGCGCCGCGGCAGGCCGCGGACCGTGACAGGCCGGAGTTGCGGCGCGTTGCGGACCGCGGCGGGTCGGCGCCGCGGCAGGCCGCGGACCGTGACAGGCCGGAGTTGCGGCGCGTTGCGGACCGCGACTGGCCGGGCATCGTCGCGCTGGAGGCCCGAACCTATGCGGCCAAGGGCGTCTCGGAGGATCCTGACGTGCTGCGGACCCGGATGAACCCAGCCACCTCGTATGTCCTCGCCGACGGCCCGGAGATCGCCGGATACCTCCTGGCGCTCCCCTATCCGGACCGCCGCAGCCCGGACCTGGCCCACCCCGAGACGACCAGGCACGTCTCCTCGAACCTGCATCTGCACGACCTGGCCATCGCCCCGGGCCGCCGCCGCGCCGGCCTCGGCGCCCGCCTGGTCCGCCGCCTACTCACCGAGGCCGCGACGCAGGGCTACACCTCGGTCTCCCTGGTCGCGCTCGGCGAAGCCGCCGGATTCTGGCAGTCCCAGGGCTTCCGCCCCCGCCCGGACGTCACACCCCCGGCCGCTTACGGCCCGGCGACCTATCTGACCCGCCGCCTCTGAAAACCATCCCTCCACCGCCGGACCGCTGCGGCTCCTTCTCCGACTTTTCAGTACGACTCGGAGCCCCGTGGCAATCGGCTCGCCAGGCCGCGGTCCCTCCGGACCGCCACGCGTGTCGTGCGGGTCCGCTGTCCCCCACCGGCTGGTCCCCACGGCCCTTTCCAGACGTCACTTAGGGCCGTGGGAGCCAGCCGGAGTTGCGGGGCTGGTCTTGGCGGCCCTGTTCCGAGGGTGGATAGGGCCGTGGGAGCCAGCCCGAGTCCCGGGGCTGGTCGTGGCGGCCCTGTCCCGAGCGTGGATAGGGCCGTGGAAGCCAGCCCGAGTCCCGGGGCTGGTCTTGGCGGCCCTATTCCGAGCGTGGATAGGGCCGTGGGAGCCAGCCGGGGTTTCGGGGCTGGTCCTCACGGCCCTGTCCCGGGCGTGGATAGGGCCGTGGGAGCCAGCCCGAGTTCCGGGGCTGGTCTTGGCGGCCCTTGCCGGACGTCACATAGGGCCGTGGAAGCCAGCCGGGGTTGCGGGGCTGGTCTTGACGGCCCTGTCCCGAGCGTGGATAGGGCCGTGGGAGCCAGCCCGAGTCCCAGGGCTGGTCTTGGTGGCCCTTTCCGGACGTTACTTAGGGCTGTGGGAGCCAGCCGGGGTTTCGGGGCTGGTGTTGGCGGCCCTATTTTGAGCGTGGATAGGGCCGTGGGGGCCAGCTGGGATGACGGGCCTGGGGCGCGTTGCGGTCGTGAGTGGGGCGAGCGTCGCGTGAGTCGAGCGGACCCGCACGACACGCGTGGCGGTCCGGGGTGGCCGCGGCCTGGCGGGCCGATTGTCACGGGACTCCGAGTCGTACGAAATAAAGGGTTTCGGGCGCATCGGAAAAGCCGACCGGAATCCCGGCCGGCTTTTTCGGCGAACCTCTCAGGCGAGGTTTTCCTTGAAGGCGCGGAGGTCGTCGACGAAGAGGTCCGGCTGTTCCAGGGCGGGGAAGTGGCCGCCTTCCGGGAATTCGTTCCACTGGACGATGTTGGGGAAGTTCGGCTCGGCGAGTTTGCGGATGGCCAGGCTGGCGTCGTGGGCGTAGACGGCGACGCCGAGCGGGACCGGGTGCGGCGGGGCGGCCGGCGGCGGGGTCGGCGCGATCGGCAGCAGGTCGGCCATCTCGTAGTAGAGCTGCGCGGACGATCCGGCGGTGGCGGTCAGCCAGTAGATCGAGACGTTCGTGAGCAGCTGGTCGCGGGTGACCGTGTCCTCCGGGGACTTCTCGGCGCCGGTCCACTCGAAGAACTTCTCGGTGATCCAGGCCAGCTGGCCGGCCGGTGAGTCGGTGAGGCCGTAGGCGAGGGTCTGCGGGCGGCGGCCCTGCACGTGCATGTAACCGCCCTTGGTCTGCATGAACTCCGCCATCTGCTGCAACCGGCCGAGGTCCTGCTGGTCGAGGGCGGCGAGCTCGGCCGGGTCGCCGGACGGCGGGGTGAGCAGGAAGGTGACGTGCGCGCCGGCGACCGCCTGCGGCCGCATCCCGGCCAGCGTGAGGGACGTCCAGACGCCGAGGTCACCGCCGTGCACGAGGTAGCGGTCGTAGCCGAGGCGGTCCATCAGCTCGCCCCACGCCGCGGCGATCCGGAAGACGTTCCAGCCCGGCTCGGTGGTCGGCGGGGAGAAGCCGAAGCCCGGCAGTGAGGGGATGACCAGGTGGAACGCCTGGGACGGGTCGCCGCCGTGGGCGCGCGGGTCGGTCAGCGGGCCGATCACGTCGAGGTACTCGGCGAAGGTGCCGGGCCAGCCGTGCGTCATGAGCAGCGGGACCGCGTCCGGCTCGGGGGAGCGGACGTGCAGGAAGTGCACGCCGGTGCCGTCGATCTCGGTGATGAACTGCGGGAACTGGTTGATCCGCGCCTCCACGGCCCGCCAGTCGAACTCGGTGCGCCAGTACTCCGCCAGCTCCTTGAGGTAGTCCAGCGGCACGCCCCGGTCCCAGCCGCTGCCGGGCAGTTCGCTGGGCCAGCGGGTGTCCGCCAGGCGGCGGTGCAGGTCGTCGAGATCCGCCTGCGGGACAGCGATGGTGAACGGTCGCATCTCGGGGCTCCTTTTTAGGGGGCGGAATTGTCGATAGGGGTAGCGGTATCCATCGACGCTAGCAATGCTGGCCAGCGTTTCGAAAGGACCTCTGGCAGGTAGCGCACGCTGGAAGAAGAAAAAGCTCTCAGCATTTCTAAGATTGAACTCAGAACGTCCTTACCGGGATTACTCCGCTTGGAGGATACATTGACTACCATCACTTCCGTCGTCCTCGACCCGACCGGCCGCGACGTTCACGCCGAGGGTGACCGGCTGCGCGCGCAGGGCCCGATCGCCCAGGTCGAGCTGCCCGGTGGCGTACGGGCCTGGTCCGTCGTCGGCTACGACATGGTCCGCCAGGTGCTCGGCGACAACCGCTTCGCCAAGGACGCGCACAAGCACTGGACCGCGTTCATCAACGGGGAGATCGGCGACGACTTCCCGCTCATCGGCTGGGTGCTGATGGACAACATGACCACCGCCGACGGCGCCGACCACGCCCGGCTGCGCAAGCTGACCGCGGCGGCGTTCACCATGCGGCGCAGCGAGGCGATGCGCCCGCAGATCGAGCAGATCACCACCGAGCTGCTCGCCGACCTGGGCACCGCGGCGCCGGGCGAGGTGGTCGACCTCAAGGGCCGGTACGCCTACCCGCTGCCCACCCGGGTCATCTGCGACCTGTTCGGCGTGCCGGAGGACATGCGCCGCGAGGTGATGCGCGGCGGCGAGGTCAACGTGGACACCACGATCAGCCACGAGGAGGCGGTCGCCAACGTCGAGCAGTGGCACCAGGCCATGCACGACCTGGTCGAGACGAAGCGGCAGCACCCGGCCGACGACCTGCTCAGCATGCTGATCAAGACGAAGACCGAGGACGGCTCGGTGCTCAACGACTCGGAGCTGGCCGGCACCCTGCACCTGATGCTCGGCGCCGGGTCGGAGACCACCACCAACCTGATCAGCAAGGCCGTCGTCATGCTGCTCACCCACCCGGACCAGCTGGAACTGGTCCGCTCCGGCCAGGTGCCGTGGAAGGACGTGATCGAGGAGACGCTGCGGGTGCAGTCGCCGATCGCCCAGCTGCCGTTCCGGTTCACCACCGAGGACGTGGAGATCGCCGGCGTGACCATCCCGAAGGGCGACCCGGTGCTGATGGGCTTCGCGGCCGCCGGCCGGGACCCGTCGCGGCACGGCGACGCCGCGGACGAGTTCGACATCACCCGTGCCGACAAGGACCACCTGTCCTTCGGCTACGGCGTGCACCACTGCCTGGGCGCCCCGCTGGCCCGGCTGGAGGCGGCCATCGCGCTGCCCGCCCTGTTCGAGCGCTTCCCGGACATCGCCCTGGCCGTCCCGGCCGCCGAGATCGTGCCGCAGAGCACCTTCCTGCTCAACGGCACCGAGACCCTGCCGGTGATCCTCGGCGAGCCGGCTGCCTGAGACCGAAGGTCCCCGGCCAGAGCGCAGTTCAGAAGATGAATCGGCAGCCCTGGCCGGGACAGGCTGAACCTATGTCTGACGCGATCGAACTCATCATCCCGAACATGGCCGAGTACCACCTGCGCAACCCCGCCCTCCAGCTCAAGGGCGAGGAGCGGGCCCGCGTGGTGCGGTTCGGCGGCACCTACGAGTGCGAGCACTCGGTCTTCTGGACCGACGCCCCGCGGGTGCTGGTGCTGCCGAAAGGCTGGAGCCAGGCCTGGTTCGACGACATCCACAAGGCCCTGGACCTGGCCGCGCCGCCGGTGGTCTCCCCGGTGATGCGCTCCGGCCTGCTCGTCGACGACCTGCTGCACGACGGTGACGCCCAGCGCGAGCTGCGCAAACTCGTCACCGGGTACGACGTGGTGAAACTGACCATGGTCGGGCCCACCGCCGAGACCTACCTGCTGGCCGCGCTGGTGAGCGGCTGGGGCCACCAGGTCGAGCTGGACTCGGTCCCCGAGGAGGCGTTCTGGGCCAGCCTCTACCTGGACTCCAAGGTGAGCTGCCTGGACCTGGCCCGCACCCTGCCGGCCATGCGGGTGGCGCCCGGTGTGGTGGTCGGCAACTGGGTGGAGCTCAAGGGCGCGCTGCGCTCGCTGGTCGCCAAGCATGGCCGGGTCATCGCCCGGACGCTGTTCGGCGTGGCCGGGGACGGCTCCCGGGTGGTCACCGACCAGCCCGGCAACGTGGACGCCTTCCTGGACGAGGCGAGCGCCGACTCGTTCTTCGCCTTCCCCATCCTGATCCAGGAGTTCGTCGAGCACGCCGCGGGTGTCGGCTGCCCGGCCGCGGACATCCTGGTCGGCCCGGACGGGGTCGAGGACGTGGTGCTCTGCGCGCTGACCGTGGAGCACGGGTATTCGTTCCGCAGCGTGGACGTGGGCGAGGGCGCGCTGCCGCCGGTCTGGGCCGAGCGGCTGCGGGCGGCGGCGTACGAGGTCGGCGAGGCGGCGCGCCAGCTGGGCTACGTCGGCTGGATGTGCATCGACTGCGTGGCCGGCGCCGACGACCAGCTGTACATCACCGAGATCAACGCCCGGCGCAGCGGCTCGCTGCACGCCGGTGGGCTGCTGCGGTACTGGGGTGCGGAGAAGGAGCTGACGCTGTCGGCGCACTTCATGCTGCCGGTGCTGGAGGGCACGTCGTACGAGGAGCACATCCGGCCGGTGTTCCAGCGGCTGTGGGACGCCGGGGTCAAGGCGTACCCGACCAGCATCCGGGCCCTGGGCTGGACCGACCCGATCATCGCGGTGATCGCGGCGGCGCCGACCGCGGCCGAGGCTCAGAAGATCATCGCGGGGATCCGCGACGACATCTACGCGGTGGCGGGCGCTCCCGGCCCGCGCCAGTAGGTGTGCGATGAACTCGCGCCTGAAGCAGACGACGGCGGTCCGGCAGGCGGTCGCCCGGCTGGAGATCGCCCGGCTGACCGGCCTGGCCGGTGCGCCGCTGATCGCGCTCGCCGTCCTGGTCAACCTGGTGCTCGGGGTGCTGCCGATCGCCTACGTGGTCAGCTCGTCGCTGGTGCTCGGCAAGGTCCCGGCCGCGACCGCGGCCGGGCTCGGCTCGCCCGCGTACCACACGCTGATCGCGGCCTTCCTGGTCACCACCGTCGTCTCCATCACCGAGATGCTGGTCGCGCCGTTGCAGGAGCTGGCCGGGCAGCTCATCGCCCGGCGCGTCGACGGGCGGGTCAGTGACAGCCTGATGGCCGCCGCCACCAGCACCCCCGGCATCGGCCCCCTCGAAGACCCGCGCCTGGTCGAGGACCTGCGCACGGCGGCCCGGGAGCTGGAGACCTGGGCGTTCAGCCCCGGCGAGGCCTGCGCCGGCCTGTTCGCCCTGCTCGCCCGATACACCAAGCTCGCCGGGTACGCCGTCCTGGTCGGCGTGGTCCTGAACTGGGCCGCCTCGGCCGGCCTGGTGGTGGCGGTGCTGCTGCTGCGCCACGGCCAGCGGGGCGGCCTGCGCAAGTTCGCCCAGGTGCGGTTCGACCTCGACGACGAGGAACGGCGCAACGACTACCTGCGCGAGGTCGCCACCGACGCGGTGGCCGCCAAGGAGATGCGGGTCTTCGGGCTGATCGAGCACTTCCGCGACCTGTGGCACCGCGAGTACATGGAGTGGCTCAAGCCGGTGTGGGAGGCGCGGCGGCGGATCTACCTGTGGCCGTTCCTCTGGATCCTGGCCTGGGGCCTGGTGGTCAGCGGGGTGGTGTTCGCGCTGACCGGGGTGGCCGCCGCGAACCCGGCCACCGGGATGACCCTGACCACCTTCGTGATGGTGATGCAGGCGGCGATCTTCGCGCTGCGGCTCGGCGAGTTCTACCCCGAGGCCGACCTGCACACCGCGATCGGGATGCACGCGTACGAGGCGGTGCGGCGGTTCGTCGACGGGCTGACCGGGTATCGGGCCGAGCCGGCGCCGGCGGCGGTGGCCGCCCGCCCGGAATCGCCCGGCACCATCCACTTCGACCGGGTCAGCTTCCACTACCCCGGCGAGCAACGGATGATCTTCGAGGAGCTCGACCTGACCATCCCGCTCGGCCGGTGCACCGCCCTGGTCGGTGTGAACGGCGCCGGCAAGACCACGCTGGTCAAACTGCTCGCCCGGCTCTACGAGCCGACCTCCGGGACGATCCGGGTGGACGGCGTGGACATCCGCTCGATCCCGCTGGAGCAGTGGCGGGCCCGGCTCGGCGTGACCTTCCAGGAGTTCGCCCGCTACGAGGTGTCGGTCGCCGACAACGTGGGCTTCGGCGCGGCCGGGCACCTCGACGACCGGGACGGCATCCGGGACGCGATCGAAGCGGTCGGCCTGCACGAGCTGATCGACGCGCTGCCCGAGGGGATGGACACCCCGCTGGCCCGGCACCTGGCCGGGGGAGCGGACCTGTCCGGCGGGCAGTGGCAGCGGATCGCGCTGGCCCGGGCGCTGTTCGGGCTGCGCCACGGCGCCTCGATCCTGGTGCTGGACGAGCCCACCGCGAGCCTCGACGTGCGCGCCGAGGCCGGCTTCTTCCAGGACTTCACCAGCCTCACCGAGGGCGCCACCACGCTGCTGATCTCGCACCGCTTCTCCACCGTCCGGCAGGCCGACCGGATCGTCGTGCTGACCGGCGGCCGGGTGGCCGAGCAGGGCAGCCACGAGGAGCTGATGGTCCGGGACGGCGTGTACGCCCGACTGTTCCGGTTGCAGGCCGACCGGTTCACCGACGCAGAGACAGTGAGGTTGCCGGCATGAGGCAGACCCTGAAGGGGTCCTGGCGGCTCCTCACGATCGCGTGGCGGCTGAACCCGCGCAAGACGGCGTCCGCGATCTTCCTGATGTTCGGGCACGTCACCATGGGCCCGGTGATGGCGGCCGGGCTGGGCGTGATGACCGACGCCGTGGTCGGCGGCGACGGCGCCAAGGCGGCCTGGTGCGGGGTGCTGGTGGCGATCCTCGTCATGATCACCCTGACCTTCGGCAACTTCGCGCACATCGCGTACACCGAGCTGTCCGAGATCGCCGAGCGGGACCTGGTGGAGGAGCTGATGCTGCTCTCCAACGGCTCGGAGGGCATCGAGCACCACGAGCGGGTCGACTACGCCGACGAGCTGACCGTGCTGCGCCGTGACGTGCGGCGGCTGACGCTCGCCTTCGAGGCCCTGTTCGGCACCCTGGGCCTGGTGCTGTTCGGGCTGCTCACCGCGATCCTGCTGGGCCGGGTGAACCTGGTGCTGCTGCTGCTCATGCCGGTCGCCGCGCTGCCGCCGCTGCTCAGCGGGCGCTGGGCGGAGCGGCGCATCGACGACGCCAAGACGAGCACCGCCGAGTCGACCCGGATCGCACTGAACCTGTTCCGGCTGGCCACCTCGGCGCGGTTCGGCGGCGAGCTGCGGGTCTTCGGGCTGCGTGACGAGCTGCGCCGGCGGCACCGGCAGGAGTGGGGGCGGACCAGCCGGGGACTGGCCGGGGCGTACGGGCGGGGCGGGGCGATCCGGGCGACCGGGCAGGTGCTGTTCGGACTGGCGTACACCGGGGCGGTGCTGCTGGTCATCCGGGACGTGGTGGCCGGGCAGGGCACCATCGGCGACGTGGTGCTGGTGATGGTGCTGGCCAGCCAGGTGAACCACCAGGTGATCACGGCGATCACCCTGCTCGGCACCCTCCAGCGGGTGGGCAGCCTGCTGCAACGCTTCCGGAACGTGCGGAAGCTGGTCACCGTGACGCATCCGGAACCGGTGGACCAGGCGCCACCGGCGCGGCTCACCGGCGGCATCGTGGTCGACGGCGTCGACTTCGCCTACCCCGGCACGGACACGCCGGTGCTCAGCGGGGTGTCGCTGACGCTGCCCGCCGGCGCCAGCGTGGCCATCGTCGGGGAGAACGGGGCCGGCAAGAGCACCCTGGTCAAGCTGCTCTGCGGGCTGTACCAGCCGTCCGGCGGGCGGATCCTGGTGGACGGCACCGACCTGCGCCGCATCCCGGCGCCGGCGTGGCGCGAGCAGGTCTCCGCGGGCTTCCAGGACTTCGCGCGGTTCGAGCTGCGGACCGGCGACGTCGTCGGCCTCGGCGACCTGCCCCGGATCGGCGACGACGGCGCGGTCGCCACGGCGCTGGACCGGGCGCAGGGCGCGGACGTCGTCGCGCGGCTGGAGCAGGGCCTGGACACCCAGCTGGGCAAGAGCTACACCAACGGGGCCGAGCTCTCCGGCGGGCAGTGGCAGAAGCTGGCCATCGGCCGGGCGCTGATGCGCGAGACGCCGCTGCTGCTGGTGCTGGACGAACCGACGTCGGCGCTCGACCCGCAGGCCGAGCATCGGCTGTTCGAGCTCTACGCGGAGCAGGCCCGCCAGGTGCGGGCCGGGCGCGGCGCGATCACGCTGTTCGTGTCGCACCGGTTCTCCACCGTGCGGATGGCCGATCTGATCATCGTGCTGCGCGACGGCCGGGTGGTCGAGACCGGTGATCACGACAGTCTGATGGGACAGGGCGGGCTTTACGCCGACCTGTTCGACCTGCAGGCGAAGGCGTACCGATAATTGATTCTGCATCGGGGCGCGGGCGGGGTGAGACCCCGCCCGCGCCTTTGTCAGCCCTGCCAGAAAGGACGCAATTCGAGTACGCCGTGCGGCGCTACCGGATGCGCGGCCGCCACCTCGACGGCCTCCTCCGGGGTCGCGCACTCGAGCACGTCGAAGCCGGCGATCTGCGGCGTGGTGGCGGCGAACGGCCCCTCCTCGACCAGCACGGCGCCGTCGCGCACGCGGACCGTCCGGGCGGCGCTGACCGGCTGCACCCGGCTGCCGAGCACCCGCACGTCCCGCCCGTCCACATCGGTCGCCCAGCGCTCGGTGCGTGCGGGCATCTGCGCCTCCTCGGCCGGCGGCAGGATGAACGACTCATCGACGCAGACCAGCATCAGATATTTCACGGGGATCTCCTTCTCTCGTGACCGATCCCCATTTTCCAATGTGGTTAGGAACCGATCCTTACGCGGGATTGCTCGGTTTCTTGACACCCCTGTGAGCGGCCTTTGACGATGAATTGCCACCCCTATTCCGAGGAGCCCGTCATGGCCGTGTTGGAAGCCGCCGCCCCGACGCTGGATCGCCGGGGGACCGGGCTCCGCGATCCACAGTTCCTGCGCGGCACCGTCCGCCGGATCACCTACGTCACCGAGCACGTCAAACGGATCACCATCGTCGGCGCGGCGCTCTGCGGGCTGCCGGTGCCGCCGCCCGCGGCCAAGGTCCGGTTGTTCCTGCCGCCGGCCGTCACCGCCCTGCCGGAGTTCCCGCTCTGGACGCCGCGCGGGCTGCTCTGGGCGCCCGGCGCCAGCACCGCGATGCGGTCCTACACGGTACGGCGCCACGATCCCGGCACCGGCGAGATCGACGTGGACATCCTGCTGCACGGCAACGGGCCGGGCTCGCAGTGGGCGGCCACCGCCCGGACCGGCGCCCGGGTCGGCTTCCTGCGCCCGGAGTCGGGCTACCTGCCGCGGCCGGACGTCGCCCGGCACCTGCTGATCGGCGACGAGTCGGCGCTGCCCGCGATCGCCGCCATCCTGGAGTCGCTCGCCCCGGCCACGTCCGCCCTCGCGATCGTCGAGACCGGCGACCGCTGCTACCGGCGCTATCCGGGCGCCGGGCCGATCCGCTGGCTGGACCGCGGCGACCGGGCGCCCGGCGCGGCGCTCTGGGAGTACGTACGGGAGCTGCCCGCACCGGACGCCGCGGTGCAGGCGTTCGTCGCCGGGGAGGCGACACCCACCCGGCTGATCCGCCAGCACCTGCGGGACGTGTGGGGGCTCAGCACCCGGGACGGGACGTTGCAGGCCAAGGGTTACTGGGCCGCCCGGCCGCGCTGAGCAGTCTGGGAGATGCGGCGCCCGCTGTCCGGTTGGGACCCTCGCTGGAGACCTAGGAAGCGGAGGGACGCAGGTGTTCGTACATGTCGGAGATCGGGCCGTGGTGCTGGGCGGCAGCGTGGCCGGACTGTTCGCCGCCCGCGTGCTCGCCGATCACTTCCGTGAGGTCGTCGTGGTCGACCGGGACCCGCTGGAGGGCGTGACCGGGCCGCGGCGGGCGGTGCCGCAGGGCCACCACATCCACGGACTGCTGGCCCGGGGCCAGCAGATCCTCGAGGAACTCTTTCCCGGCTTCACCGCCGAGCTGGCCGGCGACGGCGTGCCGGTCCGTGACTTCGCCACCAGCCTGGGCTGGCACTTCGCCGGCCGGCGGATCCAGCAGTCGCCGAGCGACCTGATCTGCGTCTCGGCCGGCCGCTGGATGCTGGAGGACCGGATGCGGGCGCGGGTCGCGGCCCTGCCGAACGTCTCGTTCCGCCACGCCGACATCGTCGGGCTGGCCTTCAGCGACGATCACCGCGCCGTGGCCGGCGCCCGGGTCCAGGGGGCCGGCGACGAGCATCCGGTGCTGGAGCCCGCCGACCTCACCGTGGACGCCACCGGGCGGGGCACGCGGACACCGCGCTGGCTCGCCGACATCGGCTACCCGGCGGTCCAGGAGGAGAAGGTCAAGATGGACCTGACCTACACCTCCTGCGACTTCCGCGCGCCGCTGCCGGTGGACCCGATCGGCGACGGCATCGCGGTCATCTCGGTCGCCACCCCCGGCCACCCGCGCGGCGCGACCCTGGCCCGGCTGCCGGACCGCTACTCCGTCTCGCTCAACGGCGTCCTCGGCGATCGCGCCCCGACCGACCTGCCCGGCTTCCTGGAATACGCCAGGAGCCTGCCGGTCCCGGCGATCCACGAGGCCATCAAGGACGCCGAGCCGCTGGGCGAGCCGGTGCAGTTCCGCTTCCCGGCCAGCGTCCGCCGCCGCTACGAGCGGATGTCCCACCTGCCGTCCGGCCTGGTCGCGCTCGGCGACGCGGCGTGCGGCTTCAACCCGATCTACGCGCAGGGCATGACCGTCGCGGCGGTCGGCGCCCTGGTCCTGCGTGACTACCTCAAGCAGGGCGCGGGTGATCCGTTCCGCTACTTCACCGCCCTGGCCAAGCAGCTGGACGGCGCCTGGGACATGTCCGCGGGCGGCGACCTCGCCTTCCCGGAGGTCGAGGGGCGCCGCACGCTCCAGGTCCGGATGGGCAACGCGTTCATGCGCCGGCTCCAGGTCGCCGCCACCCGCGACAGCGCCGTCGCGGCGGCGTTCGTCCGGGTGGCCGGCCTGGTCGACCCGCCGCAGGCGATGATGCGCCCGCGCGTGCTGTCCCGAGTTCTGTGGCCGCGCGACGTTCCCGTCGTGGCCGAAACCCCTCTTCAGCACACCACAGGAGGAAGAGCATGACCCTGGCTATCCCGGTTCAGGCCGGCACAGACCTGGTGGACCGCGCGGCCCGGGCCGTACCGGTGCTGCGCGAGCACGCGCTCTGGCAGGAGGACCACCGCGAGCTGCACCCCGAGACGCTGGCGGCGCTGCGCGAGGCCGGCATCCTGCGGATGCGCGTGCCGCAGCAGTACGGCGGGCACGCCGCGGACGCCACCACGATGCTGCGCGTGATCACCGAGCTCGCCCAAGGCGACGGGTCCGCGGCGTGGCTCGCCGCGGTCTGGTCGATGTGCAACTGGCTGACCGGCCTGTTCCCGGACGCGGTCCAGGACGAGGTGTTCGCAGACCCGGACGGCGGCGTGTGCGGGGTGCTGAGCCCCAGCGCCATGGCCACGCCCGCCGACGGTGGCCTGGTGATCTCCGGCGAGTGGCACTTCATCAGCGGCGCCCGGCACAGCGGGTGGCAGCTGGTGCTGGCCATGGCGCCCACCCCGGACGGTGCCTCGCTGTGGCCGGTGATGGCCCTCGTCCCGCTGCGCGACCTGACCGTGATCGACGACTGGCACACCAGCGGCCTGCGCGGGACCGGCAGCGTCACCACCGCCGCCCGCGAGGTCTTCGTCCCGGCCGAACGGGTCCTGCCGATGGTCGCGATCCTCCAGGGGCAGTACGCGTCCGCCCGCAACGCCGGCACCCCGCTGTTCCGCGCGCCGATGATGGCGACCGGCTGCGCGTCCTTCACCGGAACCGCGATCGGGCTGGCCAAGGCCGCCCTGGAGGACTACCGCACCCGGCTCGACAACAAGATCACCTACACCGAGTACGCGAGCCGCCGGGAGGCCCCGGTGACCCACCGGCAGCTCGCCGAGGCGACCCTGCTGATCGACGAGGCGGAGTTCCACGCCACCCGGCTGGCCGCGCAGATCGACGAGCGGGCCGCCACCGGCCAGGAGTGGACGCCGCTGGACCGGGTCGCCGCCCGGGCCGCCCTCGGCCGGGTCTTCCAGCTCGCCAAGAACGCGGTGGACCTGCTGGTCACCGGCAGCGGCGGCTCGTCGATCTACGCCTCGGTGGCGATCCAGCGGATCCAGCGCGACATCCAGTCGCTCAACCTGCACGCCCTGATGCACCCCGACACCAACCAGGAGCTGTACGGCCGCCTGCTGGCCGGGCTCGCGCCCAACACCATGTACTTGTAAGCACTTTTAGGGGGGTCGTAGGGGTCGTAGGGGTCGGCCCGATCATATTAAGGTGTATTTCCAGCTCCCGATTCAGAAAGAAGGATGCGGCACGTGATCAAAGGGCTGAACAAGGTCGAGGTAATCACGTTCTTCGTCGAGGATCTCGCGGCCACGCGAGCATTCTACGAGGAGATTCTCGGGCTCGAGGTGGTCTACTCGGACGACGCCTCGGCGGTCGTCAAGCTGGAGAATCTGATGATCAACATTCTGGTCGTCGCGAACGCCGACACGCTCGTCCAGCCGCGGCCGGTGGCCGCGCCGGAGGCCGGCACGCGCCAGCTGTTCACCTTCGAGGTGTCCGACGCCAAAGCGGTGTACGAGGAGCTCAAGGCGCACGGCGTGACGATCCTGAACGGTCCCGTCGACCGCCCGTGGGGCCGCCGCACGGTCTCCTTCGCCGACCCGGCGGGCAACGTTCTGGAGATCGCGCAGGTGCTCTGACCGGCGCTGAGGGCCGGCACCGCGTAACCGCGGTGCCGGCCTTTCTTCTATTGTGCTCATCGATGTCCGGTCCATTCTTGGTCCATTGCCGTTCTGCTAGCGTCGAATGCGGCCGGCTGCATTCTTCGATCGAGGCCGAAAGGACAGTCGTGAGCAGATTTCCACTTTCCAGCCCGCAACAACTGTGGTGTTCCGGGGACCAGGGCGACCACGCGGGGTTCTTCGCCGGCGGGTTCGTCATGGCGACCGCGCTGCGGATCACCGGCCCGATCGACGTCGCCGCCCTCCAGGGCGCCCTGGACGACCTGGTCCGGCGGCACGAGATCCTGCGCACGGTGGTGGCCCGCACCGATGAGCCGTACCAGGAGGTGCACGAGGCCGCCCCGGTGCCGCTGGTGGTGCGCGACGTGCCGGCCGACCGGCCCGGCTCCCGCGACGAGATCGCCGAGGAGCTGCTCAACGAGGCCGAGCGGAGCACCCTCGACCCCCGGCGGGTCCCGCAGCTGCGCGCCGTGCTGAGCCGGTTCGACGCCGGGGACGCCGTGCTCGCCCTGATCACCCACCACACCGGCGCCGACGAGTGGTCGAACCGGGTGCTGGTCCGCGACCTGGCCGCCACCTACCGCGCCCGGGTCACCGGCACCGAGGCCGCGCTCCCGCCGGTCCCGCAGTACCGGGACTTCGCGGCCGCGCAGCGGGCGGCCGCCGACGGCCCGGACGGCGAGACCGCCGCGAAGTTCTGGCGGGAGAAGCTCAGCGGCGTCCAGATCTTCGCGGTGCCCACCGACCGGGAGGTGCCGGAGCGGCACCACGAGCCGTACTCGGCGAGCAACTTCGTGGTGGACCGGGACGTCATGAGGGCCGTCGGCGAGCTGGCCGCCGAGGCGCGCACCGACGTGCCGACCGTGCTGCTGGCCGCCTTCAACGTGCTGGTCCACGCGATCGCCGGGACCACCGACCAGGCGATCGACACGCTGACCACCGGGCGTACCGATCCGCGGTTCGACGACACGGTCGGCCCGGTGATGAACTTCGTGGTGCTGCGGACCGACCTGGCTCGGTGCCTGAGCTACCGGGACGTGGTCGCGGCGACCCGCGACGTGTGTCTGGAGACCTACGCCAACGAGATCCCGATCCAGCACATCGAACGCGCCGTGCCCGAGCTGATGCAGCCGAACGACGAGCCGCGCAAGACCAACTGCATCGTCGGCGTCTTCCCCCGCCCGTCCGGCGCCGGCACGCCGCGGATCGCCGACGGCTGCACCGAGATCTACAAGCGCCCGTCGGTCAGCCCGATCGGCCCGTGGATCCCGCACGGCGTCGCCTGGGGCATGCACCCGCACCCCTCCGGCGAACTGAGCGGCTGCGTCCAGTTCAACGCCGAGGACCTGGACGCCGACACGGTGTCCGGCTGGACCGGCGAGTACCAGCGGATCCTGGCCGCGATGGCCACCGATCCCGGCCGGAGCTGGACCGCGCCGCGATGAGCCGGCCGCGGATCTCGGTGGTCGTGCCCACCTACAACCGCAGCGAGCTGCTGGACCGGACGCTGCGGCAGCTGACCCGGCAGACCGTGCCGGTCGACGAGTTCGAGGTGATCGTCGCGGACGACGGGTCGTCCGACGACACCCGGCAGGTGGTGGCCTCCTACGCCGACCGGCTGCGGATCGGGTATCACTTCCAGGAGGATCTCGGGTTCCGGGCGGGGACCGCGCGGAACGCCGGGGCGCGGCTCGCGGCAGCGCCGCTGCTCTGCTTCCTCGACACCGGGGCCATTCCCGGTCCGGACTTCCTGCGCCATCACCTCGCCGAGCACCGGGATCCCGCGGAGCCGGTGGTGGTCGTCGGTTATGCGTACGGCTACCACCCCGAACACCCCGTGCACGAGCTGGACCGGATGCGGGAGCTGGAGCCCGAGGAGATCGTCGCCGAGCTCGGTGACGACCCGTCGTTCCGGGACATCCGGCACCCGCACTTCGACGACTGCGGCTTCGACCTGCACCGCCGGGCGCTGCCGTGGAACCTGCTGTTCACCATCAACGTCTCGATGCGTACCGGGGACTTCCACGCGGTCGGCGGCTTCAACGAGACGATGACCGGCTGGGGCGGTGAGGACCTGGAGCTCGGCTACCTGCTGCACCGGCGCGGCTTCCGGTTCCGGATCAGCCGGGACGCGTGGGTGATCGAGTCGCCGCACGAGCGGCCGGACATCCGCACGCTGCTGGACACGTTCCGGGACAACGTGGAGCGGTCGCTGCGCCGGTATCCCGACCCGGCCCTGGAGGTCGGCTGGGCGCTGATCGGCATGAACCGCCCGTTCCTGACCTGGAACGACGAGTACCGGAAGGTCGAGTTGTGGCGCGACAAGGTGCGCGGCCAGAGCGTCGAACAGGAGATCGCCGACGCCCTGCGCGAGGCCGCCCCGGGTGACCGGGTCGTGGTGTTCGGCGCCGGCGACGCGCTGCCCGCTCACCCGGGCCCGCTGACCGCGTTCGACTTCGACAACCCTTCGGCGTACGCGATCGGCCTGCGCACCCCACTCCCCGCCGGATCCGCCGACCTGGTCGTGATCACCTCCCGGCTGGCCGGGCTCTGGGACCGCTGGAGCGCCGATCTGCTGGCCGAGGCGCACCGGGTGGGCCGCACGGTCCGCTGCACCTTCCCCGCTGACTTCGACCCCGAGGAGCGCCGATGACCGTCAGCCGTGAGATCCACCTGATCGCCCGCCCACCCGGCCGGCTGCCGGTCCCGGGCAAGCTCGCCGTGGTCGAGGTCGAGGTGCCCGCGCCGCGCCCCGGCGAGGTGGTGGTCCGCAACACCTACCAGGCCGTCGACCCGGGCCTGCTCCAGCGGATGCAGGACATCGACGGCCCCGGCGAGCCGGACTTCGCGCTCGGAGGGCCGCCCTGGGGTCACGCCCTCGGCGAGGTCGTCGAGTCGGCGGACCCCGGCCTGCGTCCCGGCGACACCGTGCTGCACAACCTGGCCTGGCGGGAGTACGCGGTCGCCCCCGCCGACCGGTTCCGGGCCGTCCCGGTCGACCGCTACCCGTCGGTCACCCACCACCTCAGCTCCGCGGTGGTCGCCTGGGTCGGCCTGAGCCTGGTGGAGATCCGCCCGGGCGACACCGTCCTGGTCTCCAGCGGGGTGGGCGCGGTCGGCAGCATCGCCGGGCAGCTCGCCCGGGTCCGCGGCGCCGGCTACGTGATCGCCAGCGTCGGCTCCCCGGCGAAGGCCAAGCTCGCCACCGAGGAGGTCGGGTACGACCGGGCCTTCGACTATCACGACGGCTGGCCCGCGGACCTGCCCGGCATCGACGTCTACTACGACAACGCCGGCGGGCGGCAGCTCGAGTCGGCGATCAACGCGATGAACACGCACGGGCGGATCGTCAAGTGCGGCGGGACCGACCAGATCCGGTACGGCGAGCCGTACGGCATCCGTAACATCGAGCAGTTCGTGCACCGCCGGCTGAGCATGCACGGCATGGCGACGATGGATCACGAGGACCAGTTCGCCACGTTCGACGAGGAGTTCCCGAAGCTGGTGGCGGACGGGCGGGTGGTGCTGCCGGAGACGATCGTCGAGGGCGGCCTGGACCGGCTGGTGCCGGCCGCGGAGGCGCTGCTGACCGGGGCGTACTCGGGGAAGGTCCTGCTGAAGTTCTGAGACGACCGGAAAGGGGGCGGCGGTCCGGTTGGACCGCCGCCCCCTTTTCTCAGTGCCAGAGCACCGTGGTGCGATGCAGCAGCCGCTGGTGCCGGTGCCGGTCACAAGCGGTCCGGGTGTGCATCGTCGCCTCGTTGTCCCAGATCACCAGGTCGCCCGCGGCCCAGTGGTGCCGATAGACGTACCGGTCGGCGGTGGCGTGCTCGTGCAGCTCGGCCAGCAACTCGGTGGTCTCCGCCTCGCCCAGCCCCACGATGCCACTGATGATCATGCTGCCCAGCAGCAGCGACCGGCGGCCGGTGACCGGGTGCACGCGGACCAGCGGGTGCGCGACGTCCGGCATCTTCGCCCGCTCCTCGGGCGTCAGCGAGGCCTTGTGCGGGTTGATCTTCCGTTCCGTCTCCACCAGGTGGTTCATCGAGTGGATCGCCCGCAGCCCGGCGATCCGCTCCTTCAGCGTCGCCGGCAGGTCGTCGTAGGCGGCGGTCGAGTCGGAGAACATGGTGTCGCCACCCTCGGCGGGCGCGATCAGCGAGTAGAGCAGCGAGGCGCGGCTGGTCTTCTCCTTCCACGAGTAGTCGGTGTGCCACTCCTCCTGCTCGTCGCCGTCGTAGAGCCCGATCGGGTGCCCGTCCCGGAAGATGTTGCTGATCTTCAGGACCTCGGGGTGCTCCGGGACGACGTAGCGGGACACCGGGTAGACGTCGAGCGGGCCGAACCGCCGGCTCACCGCGACGTGCTGCTCGTTCGTGAGCTGCTGGCCCGGCAGGACCAGGACGCGGTGCTCGGTGAGGTCGGCGACCAGCGAGTCGACCGTCGCCTGGTCGGCGGTCCGCAGGTCGAGATCGGTCACCGTGGCGCCGAAGGTCTGGCCCAGCGGCTCCAAGCGGTAGGCGGTGGAGGTTGTCGTCATCGTCGGCTCCTGTTCGCTAATGGACGACCGCGTAGGCCCGGATCGGGAAGCTGCCCATGCCGGACACCGGCACCGGCGCCCCGTGGAACCGGAACTCCCGGTCCTGCAACTCGTGCAGGTTGTGCAGGTGCTCGACCACGGCGATCCCGGCGCCCAGCAGGCCGGTGTGCGCCGGCCGGGTCAGGTCGGCCATGTCGTCGATGTTCACCGAGTCGATGCCGACCAGCGCCGGGCGCCGCTGGATCAGCCAGTCCACCAGGTCGGCGGTGACGAACGGGTGCTCGGCGGCGCCGTACTGCGGGGTACGCCAGTGCCGGTCCCACCCGGTGTGGATCAGCACCGCCCGGCCGGTGACGTCGACGCCCTCCAGCAGCTCCGGACCGACCGCGCGGCTTCCGTCGGTCGCGTCGATCACCACACCGGGGACGTCGGCGAGCCGGCTGAGATCGATCGCGCTGAGGTCGGCTCCGTCCGGGTACCGGTGGAACGGGGTGTCCAGGTACGTGCCCGTGTTGGCGACCAGGGTGACCGAGCCGATCTGGAACTCGGTGCCCGCCGGGTAACGGTCCCGGGAGTCCGCGCGGGACATGTGGTCGCTGATCACCGGTCCGGGCAGTCCCGGATAGGTCACCATGCCCGCCTCGATGAGGTGCGACAGGTCGACGATGTGGCTCATGGTCCCTCCTCGGTCGCCGTGCGGGCCGGCAACAACTGGTCGTATTCGGGCTTCTGCTTCCAGGCGGGCTCCGGCGGCGTGTAGCCGGGGCGCGGGCAGTGCGCGGAGTGGGCGCCGGTGGCCGGGTCGTGCAGGTAGCGGGGGCAGTTCTCGAAGACCTGCTCCACCCGGATCCGCAGGACCGCCTCGGCGCCCTGAAGGCCGGCCGCGTCGCGGGTGACCGAGCTGATGCCGTTCACCCGCAACTTCGCGGGCAGCTCCGGGAAGAGGAAGAGCAGGCCCACCCGGCTCGACGCGGCGGCGTTGCCCAGCGTCCGGTACATCCCGTTGCCGTCATAGCTGGGGATCTCCAGGGTGCGATCGTCGAGCACCCGGACGAAGCCCGGCAGGCCGCCCTTGTACGAGCACTCCGGCTGCCCGTCCGGGCTCACCGTCGCCACGAACACCGCGTCCGCCCCGCGGATCCAGCGCACGTGGTCGTCCTCGAGGGCCTCGGTGACGTACCTCCGGGCCAGGTGGGCGGCGAGCTCCCGGGTGCCGAACGCCTCCTGGAGGGTCTCGCTGCCGCCGTGGTAGAAGGCGTCCGGCTCCATGACTAGCGCAGCGCCTTCATCTGCTGCCACACCCGCTGGTAGTACGCGTTCGCCACCCGCTCCCGGGTCAGGATGCCCAGGCAGACCTCGCGCAGCATCGCCGGTGACGTCTCGACCAGCGGGGTGAGCACGTGGTCCAGCCACTCGGCGCCGTGGTCCTCGTCGACGTGCACGTGGATCCGCTGGTACGTGATCACGTCCTCCGGCACGCCGAGCCGGGTGCAGCCCTCGACCATCGCGGTGAAGCGCGGCGGGGCGCTGTGCTCCATCAGCCCCAGCGCGCCGACCGAGCGGGGGATCAGGTGCCGGTGGATGCCGTACATCAGGGTGAGGCAGGCGTTCTCGAAGATCTCCGAGCAGATCACCTGGCCGGCGTCGTAGCCGCGCTCGGCGAGCCGCTCACGCATGTACCTCGCGGAGTGCTCGAACAGCACGGTGTGCATCCGCTCCAGGGCGCCCTGGCCCATCTCGTCCCAGTAGTTCTCCCCGATCACCAGCTTCATGGCGCCGGTCGAGCCCAGCTGGGCCAGCGCGACGAGGTCGTCGAAGCGGCCGTCGACCAGCTCCTCGGCCAGGAAGAACAGGGCCAGCTCGGCGATCGTGGCGTCCTCGGCGAGGTAGCGGCAGAACTCTTCCTGCACGTGGTTGGCGCTCAGCGCGCGGAACCAGTCCGGGAACTCGGCCGCGGTCTTCGGCAGGCGCTCCGGGTCAACCTGGGCGTCCTCCCAGTCGAGCCAGGTCTGCTCGATGGCCGCGATCTCCGGGTCGGTGTTGAGCCGGGGGATCCGCTGGAAGTCCTCCGGCGGGGACAGGTAGGCGGCGTAGTGCGCGTGCAGCGTCCGGAAGAGTTCGAAGCGAGCCGTCTCCACCGCCGCGGTGGGGACGAGGCCGGTCGGAAAAGCGATGGCGAGATCGGTCGAAGTCATTTCTTTCCCACAATCAATTGGTGGTCAACGGGGTGAGCGCGCGCGGTTCCGGTTCGGCCAGGAAATCGGGCCGCGGATCGGTGACGTCGTGCGGGATGTTGTCGACCGCGTTGTACACGAGAATCACCATCGCGCGGCGGCCCGGCGACATGTTGCGGGTCGACGCGTGCAGCAGATTCGGGTCGAAGAAGAGCACGCAGCCGGCCGGGCCCTTGGGGCTGACCATGCCGTTGCGCCCCGCCAGGTCGGCGATCACCTCGTCGCTCACCTGGAACTTCTCGTCGGCGGTGAGGGTGGCGATCCACTCCGGCGCGTCCTCGTAGCCCAGCGGCATGCCGTCCCGGCCGGTGGCGGTCAGCACCCCGTCGCGGTGCGAGCCGGGGATGAACGTCAGCGGGCCGTTGAACTCGTTCACCTCGTCCAGGAAGATGGCGACGTTGACCAGGTCAGGACGGGTGATCCCGTCGTCCTGGAGCCAATAGATGTAGTCCTGGTGCCAGTCCCACTGGTCCCCGGCGAACGCCGCCTTGATGTTCACCTTCGACTGGTGGACGTAGACGTCGTCGTGCAGGATCTGCTGCACCGCGCCGAGCAGCGCCGGGTGGCGCATCAGGTCGGCGAACACGCCCTCCCGGTGGTGGATGCCGTACACGGAGCGGGGCGTGACGCCGTCGCGCTCCATGACCCGGGCCGGGCTGTCGGTCTCCAGCAGCCCCGGCACCGCGCGGGTGATCTCCGCCAGGGTCTCCGCCGGCAGGAAACCCGGCGGCATGAGCAGGAATCCATCCTGCTGATACTGTTCCAGCATTACCGGATCGAGAATTCCGGGAATGGAGGTTCGGTCCATAATCGCCTCCTGATTCAGCCTGTCGAATCACTAAGGCAATCCTGTCCTCTGTCCCGGAAGGCAGGCATCTCCCAGGATGCGCTCCCCTATCCGCCGTATCGCAACCCCTAACCGAGGCGTGCGGCGAAGCCGTCGAGCAGGGCGTCGAGGCCGAACCTGAAGGTGTCGTCGGGGGCGGCGGCGTATCCGGTCCCGGCGGTGGTGTCGAGCCGCGCCCGGACGTGCGGGAAGTCTCGGCCGATCACCTGAGCCTCGCGGACCGCCTGGTCGAGGGCCTCGGGGGAGAGGCGGCGGGTGAGCGACACCTGCGCGGCCGGACCGAGGGCGCTGCCCAGCACGTAGACGAAGACGGCCGCGGCGGCCCGGTCGGCGTCGGCGGGGGAGAAGCCGGCCCGCTCGTAGACCGCGAGGGTCCGGTCGTCGAAGCGGGTCTTGCCCGGCCCGAAGATCAGGTGGCTGCCGATGGCCTGGCCCACCCACGGGTGCCGCCCGCACATCTCGTGCATCCCGGTGGCCAGCCGGGTCGCCGCCGCGCGCCAGTCCGAGGCGGCCGGGTCGGGCAGCGGCACCTCGTCCCAGATGGCGTCGCCGGCCAGCCGGACCAGGTCGTCCTTGGTCTTGATGTGCCAGTAGATCGCGGTGGCGGCCGAGTCGAGCCGCTGGCCGAGGCTGCGCATGTTGAGCCCGTCCAGGCCCTGCTCGTCGAGCAGGTCGATGGCGGCGCGGACGATCTGGCCGGGAGTCAGGGTGTTCCGGGGCATGCCGGAATCCTACTTGAACTTTGTTCAAGCCGGGGCTAGCTTGAACTTAGTTCAAGTCATGGGAGGGCATCATGCTCCAGCAGAAGCTGACCGAGATCGCACAGGCGCACGGCGTGCCCGGCATGGCCGCCGGGATCCTGCACGGCGACCGGATCGCCTATGCGTCACACGGCGTCACCAACCTGGCGAGCCCCCAGCCGGTCGACGAGCACACCCTGTTCCACCTTGCCTCGGTCACCAAGACGTTCACCGCCACCGCGCTGGTCCGGCTCGCCGCGGCCGGCCGGCTCGACCTGTCCGCGCCGGTCCGCGACCACGTGCCGGAGCTGCGGCTCGCCGACCCGGGCAGCGCCGCCGAGATCACCGTGCACCAGCTGCTCAACCACACCGCCGGCCTGGAGTGGAACCTGGTGGACGGCGAGCAGACCACCCTGGCCGGGTTCGTCGCCGAGCTGGAGCGGCTGCCGATCATCGCCCGGCCCGGGACCCGCGCGTCGTACAGTCAGGCCGGCTACAACCTGGCCGGGCTGGTCATCGAGAGGGTGACCGGGTTGGCGTACGAAAAGGTGGTCGACGATCTCGTGCTGCGGCCCGCAGGCTTGGAGCGGACCTGTTTCGGGCTGGACGAGGTCGTCCGGCACCGGTTCGCGATCGGGCACAACCCCGACGCCGACGGCACCCTGCGACCCGCCCGGCCGTGGGGGTCGTGGCCGGCCGGCGCCCGCGCCAACAACCCCGGCGGCGGCCTCGCGTCCAGCGTGAGCGACCTGCTGCGCTGGGCCCGGCACCACCTCGACTCGGCCGACCTGCGCGCCATGACCGAGCCGACCGTGACGCTGCGCGCCAGCACGCTGGGTGACGCGTTCGGGATCTGCTGGTTCCTGCGCGACATCGACGGCGTCCGCGTCATCGGGCACGGCGGGTCCGGAAACGGTCAGTTCGCCGAGCTGCTGATCGTGCCCAGCCACGACTTCGCGGTCGTCAGCCTCGCCAACGCCGGCCCGGCCGGCTATCCGGCGAACCAGGAGATGCTCGCCTGGGCCCTGGCGGACCGCCTCGGGTTGCGGCCGCGAGAGCCACAACCGCTTGCGTACGACGAGAGCCGCGCCCACGAGATCGCCGGTCGCTACGAGCTGGACGCCATGGACCTGGAGATCGCCACCGACGGCGCCGGACTGACCCTCGCCGTGGGGATCAAACCGGCCATCCGGCAGGCGTCCGAGGTGGACATGCCACCGGACTATCCGGCCGCCGCGCTCGGGCTGCTCCCCGACGACGAGTACGTGATCACCGAGGGCGGCCTGGCCGGGCAGCGTGGATACCTCACCCGGGACGCCGACGGCACGGTGATCGGCGCGGACCTGGCCGGGCGCCTGTTCCGCCGGGTGCGGTGACGGTCACCAGACGTCGCCGTCGCGCCAGTCGCAGATCAGCAGGGCGGCCTCGTTGAGCACGGCGCCGCCCGTCACCGGGCGTACCAGCGTGCTGTCGTCGTCCTCCTCGGTCCGCATCACCCCGGCCGGCGCGAGCACCGCGGTGCCGCCCGGCCAGCGCCGCCAGCCCCGCCCGAGGTAGAGGTTGAGGGCTGCGGCGGAGGCGGACAGGGCGCCGAGGGCGTACCCGTGGTCGATGATCCGCTCGGCCTCGGCCATCAGCGCGGTGGCGAACCCGCGCCGCTGATGCGCCGGGTGCACGGCGACCGCCTCCACGTAACCGCACCGGTACGACTTGCCCTGGTGCAGGATCCGCCGCTGCACCACCGAGCCGTGCGCGATCATCGTGCCGTCCACGGTGACCAGGATGTGCAGTCCGCCGAGCGCGTGCTCCCAGGCGTGGTCGTCGAAGTCGCCGCCGAACGCGTCGTCGAGCAGGTCCCGAAGCCGGGTGCGGTCGCTCGCGGTCAGGTCCGCCGTGGCGATCGTGCGCACAACAGTCATGCCGCATGATCGCAGCTCGCGCCCCGGATTCTTGGGAAGCGCCACGGTATTGCGGCGGCGGCCGAACTGTCGCCCCTCTACGGTGACCCCCATGTCCGTCTCTGCCGTCCCCGCCGACCGCGTCCGCCCCGCCCTGCCCGTAGTCGCCGCCGTCGTGGTCACCGTCACCGCCTGGGCCTCCGCCTTCGTGGCGATCCGCGCCGTGCACGCCCACTTCGCCGCCGGCCCGCTCGCCCTCGGCCGCCTGCTCACCGGTGCTGTCGCGCTCACGATCGCCCTGCTCGCCACCCGCACCTGGGTTAAGCCGACCGCCCGGGAGTGGGGTCTGGTGGCCGGCTGCGGGGTCGTCTGGTTCGGCCTCTACAACGTCGCCCTGAACGCCGCCGAGCAGCGCCTGGACGCCGGAACGTCGGCCATGCTGGTCAACGTCGGACCGATTCTGATCGCGTTGCTGGCGGGCGCGTTCCTCGGTGAGGGCTTCCCGCGCAGCCTGCTGCTCGGCGCCGGGGTGGCCTTCGGCGGCGTGCTGCTGATCGGGTTCGCCGGGGGCGGGGCGACCGCGGCCGACCCGGTCGGGGTGGCGCTCTGCCTGCTCTCCGCGGCGGCCTGGGCGGTCGGCGTGACCCTCCAGAAGCCCGCGCTGCGACGGCTGCCCGCGCTCCAGGTCACCCAGATGGCCTGCGTGATCGGCATGATCACCACGCTGCCGTTCGCCGGTGGTCTGGCGCACGACCTGCGCTCGGCGACGGCCGGGTCGATCGCCGGGGTGGTCTACCTGGGCCTGGTGCCGACCGCGCTGGCGTTCGGCACCTGGGCCTACGCCCTGTCCCGGATGAACGCCGGTCGCCTCGGCGTCACCACCTACCTGGTGCCGCCACTGACCATCCTGCTGGCCTGGCCGATCCTGTCCGAGACGCCCCAGGCGCTGGCGCTGGTCGGCGGCGCGATAGCCCTCGGCGGCGTGGCCCTGTCCCGCCGCCGCTGACGCCCCGCCGGGCTCTGCCGTGCTGGGGTCTGCCGCGCTGGGGTCTGCCGTGCTGGGGTCTGCCGTGCTGGGGTCTGCCGTGCCGGGCTCTGCCGTGCCGGGCTCTGCGGCGCCCGGGCTCTGCCGTGCCGGGCCCTGCCGAGCCGAACCTGCCCTGCCGAGCCCTGCCCTGCCGTGTGCCCTGCGCGGCCGGGCTCTGCTCCGCCGGGCTGTGCCGTGCGCTCTTAGCGGCCGGGCCCTACCCCCGGCCGGACACCGCGCCGTGGGACTCTCCGCTGCGTGCGCCCTGCCCCGCCGAGCTCTTCCGTGCGCCCTGCTCGCCGGGCGCTGCCCTGAGGCGCGCCCTTTCTTGCCCGTCGTGGTCGTGCGCCGGGCCCTGTCGTGCGTCGGCCCTTTCTTGCCCGCCGCCCCGGTCGTGCGCGCGGCCCTGTCGTGGGCCGGCCCTTTCTTGCCCGCCGCCCCGGTCGTGCGCGCGGCCCTGTCGTGCGCGGGGCCCTGCCGTGCGCCTCGCTCCGCCAGGCCGTACCGTGCGTCTACCCACCCGCGCTGCTCTGAAAAGCCCGCCCTTTCTTGTCCAGCTCTACCCCGCTGGACCCTGCCGTGCGCCATGCCCTGCCAGTCCCTGTCCTGAAGCGTGCCCTGCCGTGCCAGGCCCTGCCCCGACGCGTGCCCTGCCGTGCCAGGCCCTGCCCCGACGCGTGCCCTGCCGTGCCAGGCCCTGCCCCGACGCGCGCCCTGCCCTGCCAGTCCCTGCCCCGACGCGTGCCCTGCCAGTCCCTGCCCCGACGCGCGCCCTACCTTGCCCGGCACTGCCCGGCCGACCCCTCCGCAGCCGTGCGCCCTGCCCCGCTCCTCACGCCATCCCGGCCTCCTTCGCCAAGATCGCGGCCTGCACCCGGGACGTGCAACCGAGTTTGCCCAGCACCCGCGAGACGTGCGTTTTCGCGGTCGCCTCGCTGATCGCCAGCGCGGCGGCCAGGTCGGCGTTGGACAGGCCTCGGCCGAGCGCGGCGAGTACGTCCCGCTCCCGCTCGGTCAGCTCGGCCAGGGCCGGAGCCGCCGTCACCACCGGCGGCGCCGGCGTGGCCGCGACGAAGGCGGTGAGGAGCCGCCGGGTCACCTCCGGCGCCAGGAACCCGTCGCCGCTCGCCACCCGTCGCACCGCGTCGATCAGCACGGACGGCTCGACCGATTTCAGCAGGAACCCGGCCGCCCCGGCACGCAACGCCCCGAACAGGTAGTCGTCGAGGTCGAACGTGGTCAGGATCAGCACCTCGGCCGTCCCGGCCTCGGTGATCGCCCGCGTCGCGGTGATCCCGTTGGTGTGCGGCATCCGGATGTCCATCAGCACGACGTCCGGACGCAGCGCCGCCGTCTGCCGGATCGCGATCACCCCGTCGGCGGCCTCACCCACCACCACGATGTCGTCGGCCTGCTCCAGCATGAGCCGCATCCCGGACCGGATCGCCGCGTGATCGTCGGCGAGCAGCACGCGGATCACGACCTGGCCCCGGCCGGATGGCGGGGGAGTGTCGCCCGCACCGTGAAATCCGTCCCCTCCCGGCCCGCGGTCAGCTCGCCGCCGAGCAGCGCGGCCCGCTCGCGGATGGAGGTCAACCCGGTCCCCGCACTGAGCGCCTGATGATCGAGCGCGCCCGGCCCGAGCACGGTGTTGGTCACCGTCATGATCACCAGGTCACCGGCCGGGCGCAGATCGAGCCGCACGTCCGAACCGGGAGCGTGCTTGGCCGCATTGGTCAGCGCCTCGCGTGCGATCCCGTAGACGGCATGCCCCACGACCGCCGGCAGCCCGGGGACCTCGCTCAGGTCGGCGTCGATCCGCAGGCCTCCGGCCTCCGCCGAGGCGACCAGATCGGGTAGCCGGTCGAGGCCGCCCGGCAGGGTCGGATCGGCGGCGGCCGGGTCGTCCGCCCGCAATAGCATGATCATCGAGCGCATCTCCTCCAGGGCGGCGAGGCTGCTGGTCCGGACCGCTCGCAGGGTGTCCCGATCCCGGTCACTGTCGGGTGGGCGGGCCAGCGCCGCACCGGAGTGGATCACCGTGGTGGACAGGTGCGCGGCGATCACGTCGTGCAGGTCACGGGCCATCGCGGCGCGCTCGGCGACGACCGCCTCGCGCGCGGTGCGCTCCGCGTCGAGCAAGCCGAGCTGCCGCTGCTGGCGCACGTTGGCCGACCACCACAGCGGCACGAAGAGCAAAGTGGTCAAGTTGAGACCGATGAAGACAGCCACCCGGAACTCGCCGGTGGCCAGACCACCGACCACCCCGGCGGTGCCGATCATCACGAAGACGGCGGTGGTCACGGCGGTCCGGGCGCGGGCCGAGGCGTGCTGCCCGACCGCGAAAAGGACGTCGAACAGCACCAGGACCAGGGCGACGCTGCCGCCGATCACGCCGTCGGCGACCGTCGCGGCCGTGCCGACGCCGAGGGCGGCCAGCGGGTGGCGGCGCTTGCCGAGCATGCCGAGACAACCGATCGCCAGCAGCACGGTGTGCCACCACGACGGGACGTCGCCGATGCGGGGCGCGTTCGTCCAGATCCCGGTCAGGCCGATGAGGTTGAACGCCAGTCCCGCCACGAACGTCGCGACGGCGGTGCCGACGTCCTGAAGGCGGGTGTTGCGCCGCCAGCGATCCCGGATTTCCACGGGACTCATCCCATCATGGACGGAGGCTCCTGGCGTACGCCAAAGGATGTATGAGGTCCGCGCAGCGGACATCTTTCGGCGGACGCGCCGCGACCCGCGCGGCGGCATCGTGGCGGCATGGACCTCGCGCTTCTCGGCTCGCTCGCTGCGCTCGCCTTGATCGATTCCACCAGCTTCGGCACGTTGCTGATCCCGCTCTGGTTGCTGCTGCATCCCGGGTCGCTGCGGGCGGGCCGCATCCTGGTCTTTTTGGGTACGGTCGCCGCCTTCTACTACGCGGTCGGCGTGGCCGTGGCGCTCGGCGCCGACGCGGTCCTGCCGCAGCTCAGCCGGGTGCTCGCCACCCCGGCCGCGATGTGGACGCAGCTGGTCGCCGGGGTGGCGCTGTTCTTCTGGAGTTTCCGGATGTCCCCCGGCGGAGGCCTGCCACGCTGGCGGGACCGTGCCCTCGCCGACGACCGCGGCGCCACGGGACTGGCGGTGCTGGCCCTGGCCGCGGCCGCCGCGGAGCTGACCACGATGCTGCCCTATCTGGCCGCGATCGGCCTGCTGACCACGTCCGGCCTGCCGACCGCCCAGGTCGCCGTGGTGATGGCCGGCTATTGCGTGCTGATGATCGTCCCGGCCCTGGTCCTGCTGGCCGCCCGGCTGGCTGCCGGTGACCGGGTGACCAGGCTGCTGACCAGGTTCAGCGACCGGATGGCGAAGAGCAACACGCTCGCCTGGATCGTCGGCATCGTCGGCTTCCTGCTGGCCAACGACGCCGCCGCCCGGTTGGGCCTCACGTCGTGACCGGGCCGGTCGAGTCGCGGACCACCAGCTCGGTGGCCAGTTCCACGTGCAGCGCGTCGAGCTCGTGCTTCTCCAACAGCCGGACCAGCAGGCCGACCGCCATCCGGCCCATCTCCAGCAGCGGCTGCCGGACCGTGGTCAGCCGGGGGCTGGTGGCCTGGGCCAGGTCGATGTCGTCGAACCCGGTCACCGACAGGTCAGCCGGCACCCGCAGCCCGCGCTCGGCGGCCGCGGCCAGCGCGCCGACCGCGGCCTTGTCGTTGAAGCCGACCAGCGCGGTCGGCGGGTCGGGCAGCCCGAGCAGCTCGGCGGCGGCCCGGTGACCGAATTCGACGGTCGGCTCGGCCGAGCGGACCAGCGCGGGGTCGGGCAGCACGCCGACGTCGGCCAGTGCCGACGTGTGCCCGGCCAGGCGAGCCCGCCCGGCCAGCCAGTTGTGCGGGCCGGCCAGCACGCCGATCCGCCGGTGCCCGAGGCCGACCAGGTGCTCGCTGACGCTGCGCGCGCCGGCGAAGTGGGCGGCCGAGACCGCCGGGATGTCGCGCGGCATCGGCGTCCGGGGGTCGATCACCACGAACGGGAATCCGGAGTCGCGCAGCGCCTCCAGATCCTCGCCCTGCTCCGGCGGCAGGATCAGGATCGCGCCGTCGACGCCGGGACGGCCGGGCAGCCGGGGCAGCACCGGCTCCGCCTGACCGGCCTCACCGGCGTCGAGGAGCACCTGGTGGCCGTGCCGCTTCACGGTCTCGGCCACCGCCGACACGATCAGCCCGAAGTAATCCGTGAGCTGGTACGGGCACCGCAGATAGATGGTCGTCGACCCGCTCGTGCCGTGCCGGTCGATCGCCTGCCGGACCAGCTCCCGCGTGTGCGGGGCGACGTGCGCGTGGTTGTTGAGCGCCCGCGACACCGTGGCGATCGACAGGCCGGTCGCCGCCGCGATGTCGCGGACCGTGGCCCGCCGGCGCGGCAGCTCAGGCATAGAGACGCAGGTCGGCGACGCTCCACCAGTTCCCGGCCGCGGCGGTGGTGGTGACCCGCAGGTAGCGTGCCCGGGTCCGGCCGAGGTCGACGGTGGTGAGCTGGCCGGTCCCGGTCCCGGTGGCCAGGGTGTGCCAGTGCACGCCGTCCAGGCTGCCGGTCAGCTGCCAGCCGCGGGCGTAGTCGCCCAGGTTGCCGCCGCTGTCGATGGCCACCCGCCGGAACGACGCCGCGCGCGCCAGGTCCACCTGGAGGTACTGGCCCGGCTCCTGGGCCTGGCCGCTGCTCCACCGGGTGGACGCGTCGTCGTCGACGGCGGCCGCCGGGGACTCGCCGGCCGGGGTGGCGGTGACGGTCGCCCCGGTCAGCGGCACCTGTCGCAGCCGCGGCTCCAGCGCCGGGTCGTACGGCCAGGTGAAGGTGGCCAGCGCCCCGCCGGGCAGGGTGTACTCGAACGCCCGGTCACCGGCGGCGACGGCGAAGGTGCGCGGCTCGTCGTTCTCGTTGTGCACCACCAGCGCGGTCGACCCGTCCGGGTTGCGGAACGCCACGTCCATGATCTGCCCGTTCCAGCCGGTGGTGCCGAACGAGGTGCTGGCCACCCGGACCGCGCCGGGCCGGACGAACTTCGACAGGTGCCCGACGGTGTAGTACTCCGCGTTGGTGGTGACCGCGCCGTCCGGCTGGGCGGTGACCAGGCCGGTGCAGGTGTCGCAGCCGCCCAGGTGTGGCCCGCCGGTGCTGTCCAGCGCGATGTTCCAGTTCACCACCGACTTGGCCCAGTGGCGCGTGGTGCCGATCGCGATGGTCCGGGCGTGCCAGACCAGGGTGTCGCGGAAGAACTTGGCCGGCGGGTCGGTCGCGCCGTGCGAGCCGGAGCACTCGGTGAACCAGATCCCCTTGTCCGGGAACGCGTCGTGCAGGGCCGTCTGCGCGCTCGGGTCACCGGAGTAGCAGTGGTACGCGGTGCCGGCGATCCACCGGGCGGCCGGTCCGGACAGCAGCTGATAGGGGTAGTCGGTCTCCGGGCTCTCGCCGGGCGGGGTGCCGGCCACGTCACCGGGGTGGGTGGTCCAGTTGTGGTCGTAGGCGAGGATCCGGGTGCGCTGGCCGGCGGCGCGCAGCAGGGGACCGAGACGCTCGATCACCGCGGCCTCCTGGCGTACCGGCAGGTCGGTGCCGGGGTAACCGGACGGCGTGCGGTTCTGCGGCTCGTTCTGCACCGACAGGTAGTCGATCGGCACGCCCGCGGCGGCGTACGCGGTGACGAACCTGACCAGGTAGCGGGCGTACGCGTCGTAGATCTTCGGGTCGTCCTTGAGCCGACCGCCGACCAGCGAGCCGGTGGTCTTCATCCAGGCCGGCGGGCTCCACGGGGTGGCCATCACGGTCAGCCGCGGGTTGAGCCGCCGTGCCTCGCGCAGCAGCGGCAGGATCCGCTCCCGGTCGTGCCGGATGCTGAACTGCCGCAGCGCGTAGTCGGTCTGCCCGGCCGGCACGTCGTCGTAGGTGTAGTGCTGGGCGGCCGCGGTGAAGTCCGACGAGCCGACCGGTTGCCGCAGGAAGCTCACGCCGATCCCCTGCCGCGGGTCGAACAGCGAGCGCAGGGTCTGCTCGCGGACCGCGGGAGCCAGTCCGGACAGCACCGCGGCCGACGAGTCGGTGATCGACGCGCCGAAGCCGTCCATCCGCTGGTAGGTGCGGGTCGGGTCGACCACGATGGTCGGCTGCTGCGAGGCCTGCCGTCCGAAGGTGACCGGCGCCCGCTGGTGCAGCAGCTCCGACCGGTCCACCGTGGTGACCCAGACCTGTGCCGCAGGCGGGCCGCCGGGGCGGTGGGCGGAGGCGCTCGCGGCGCCGGTCGTCAGGCCGAGGGCGGTGGCCAGGACCGCCGTCCCGAGCCGGTAGCTGACTCTCTTCATCGTCGTCTCCACCCGGTCGAGGGGTTGTAACACAATGAAACAGACCGAAACGCCGTGGTCAACGCAGAGAAACACGCCATTCAACGACTGTCAATAAGTTACATTTTGTTACAGGGGGCCCTCAGACGTCGGAATACTCGAATGCGGAGAGGCCGTACGTGGTGGCGATCGGGTTCCAGAGCGCGACGAATTTCTTCTTCTCGGCGGTGGCCGCGGTGGATTCCCGGTCGGCCGCGGTGAAGTCGCCGGTGACCGTGTCACCCTTCTCGCAGGTGCCGCCGGCCAACGCGGAAGCCCATTTGGCGAAAGCGCGATCGGCGCGCTGGGAATGGTCCAGCGCCCGCAGCAGGGTGGCGGTCAACTCGGCGCCGGACGGCAGGCCGGAGACATCGAGGGCGGCGGCCCGGGCGCGCTGATCGCGGCGGGCGTCACCGGCGGCGGTGAAGGTCGCGGCGTTGGCCCGCAGCGAGCGGCAGGCCTTGGTGGCGATCACCGCGTCCTTCACCGCGGTCCGGCTGCGGCTGGAGTCCTGGATCAGGGCGGCCAGCGCACGGGCCTGGTCGCGTGGGGCGGCGGCGGTGGCCGACGAGCCGGCCGGGCCACCGGGGTCCATCCGGGCCACGAACGCGGCCACCATCGGCACCCCCACCAGCACCGCGATGAACAACCAGCCGATGCGCAGGCCGCCACGGCGCGGCACCCGCACCCGGGTGGGCGGCCGCGGCGCCGGGCGCGGCGCGGGGATGTGGCGAGGAGGCGCCGGCCGGCGTGCGGTCGGCACCGAGGGCCAGGCCGCGGTGACGAGGCCGGCCGGTGGCGCGGGCCGCGGGACGGTCGGCCGTGGGGCCGTGCAGACCATGCAGGCGGACGACTCGGCGACGTTCTCTGTGTCGCAATCGGCGCACTGCCACATTCGGCCCTCCCGTTCTTCACCCGGCAGATTCACATGCGGATACCGGATCGGCAATGTCAACAATCTGCGGGCGCGAGGAACTAGCCGGAACGATTAGCCCGTTCGGAGGAATCGAACCTGCTCCGCCGAATTCCGCGACTTCCGTCTTCGGATCAACGTGGAATGCGTCGTCCGTACGGGCAATGTACTAATCAGTTTCTCCCGGGCACGGTGGTCCCGGGAAGGAGCCGAACCTTGCGTCTCGAACGTGGTGCGGAGCCGAGCGGCAGCCAGCAGGCGGTGTGGGCGGGCGAGACCAGCCGGGCCGACGTGCAGTGCCTCGGCGTCTGGACCGAGAAGCGCGCCGGCCTGGGCGAGGACGCCGAGCCGACGCTGCTGCTGCGGCAGAGCGGCAACGCCGGCGTGCTCGGCGTCTACGACGGGATGGGCGGCGCCGGCGCCCGGCTGCTCGGGCACACCCCGGACGGCCGGCCGGTCAGTCACGCGTTCGCCGCGTCCCGGCTGGCTCACCTCACCGTGCAGGAGCACTTCACCGGTGGCTACCACAGGCAGCCGTCGCTCGAGGCGCGGCTGCGCGAGGTCTTCGACGCGGCCCGCCCGCCCGGCGGGCTGAAACTGCGCGGCACCATCACCAAGCAACTGCCGACCACGCTCGCCGTGATCGACTACTCACGTCCGCACAAGTCCGGGCCGCGGTACGCCGCCGCCCGGTGGGCCGGCGACTCGCGGTGCTACCTGCTCACCCCGGAATGGGGCCTGCAGCAGATCAGCCGGGACGACTCGATCGTGGACGATCCGCTGGAGACCCTGATGGCCGACCAGCCGCTGACCAACCAGGTGGCGGCCGGTCTGCCCTTCCGGATCCGCGAGGAGCCGATGGGTCCACTGCCCGAGCCGTGCGTGCTGCTCTGTGCCACCGACGGCTTCTTCGGCTACGTGCCCAGCCCGGCGATATTCGAGTTCGAGCTGCTGCGGGCGCTCGGGCCGGCCGCCGACGCCGGAGACTGGGGCCGGAAGCTGGCCGCGTGGCGACGCCGGACGGCCGGCGACGACGCCACGCTCGCGCTCGTCGCGATCGGCTTCGGCGGCTTCCGCGGGCTGCGGTCGGCCTTCAAGCATCGCTTCGACCAGCTCTATTACGAGCACGCGGAGCCGCTGCGCGATCTGGAGAACGCCGAGCTGGACGACGCCGAACGCCGGCACCGGCTGGCGGAGTACCGGCACCTGTCCTGGACGAAGTACAGCGGAATGTATGTGGCACGGATGGCCGGGAGGGCCTCGTGAAGCTGGGCGAGAACATCGGCGGTTACACCGTCGTGGCGGAGCCGACCAACAGCGGCGGTGGCCGCTGCGTGTGGTCGTTCGCCGAGCGCGGTGGCCGCGACTACTTCATCAAGCAGTTCCTCGACCCGAAGTGGCCGACCGACGAGTCGATGGGCAGCCCGGCCAGCAAGGCTCGCCGGCGCGCGGTCTGCCTGGAGTTCGAGAAACGGCACAAGGAGGTCAACCGCCGGATCAGCGGCAAGGTGGCCGGCGGCGGCAACCTGGTCACCGCGACCGCGTTCTTCCGCGAGGGCACCACGTATTACAAGGTGACCGACCGGGTCGCGGCCGAGGCGGCGAAGGACCTCACCGAGCTCAGCGACCGGCAGACGCTGGTGGTGCTGCGCACCCTGTTCCAGAGCATGAAGCTGCTGCACCGGGCCGGGATCGTGCACGGCGACCTGAAGCCGGCCAACGTGCTGCTGCAACGCTCCAGCACCGCGGACCTGTACACGGCCAAGATGATCGACTTCGACGACTCGTACCTGACCGGCGAGCCGCCGCCGCCCGACCAGATCGTCGGCGACCAGCTGTACGGCGCGCCCGAGTGGCTGCGCTACGTCAAGGAGGACCCCGAGGTCGCCGCCGACCACCTGACCCTGGCCTCGGACGTCTTCGCGCTCGGCCTGATGACCCACGTCTACCTGGTCGGCGAGCTGCCGGGGTACGACCGCGGCCGGTTCGGCGCGCCGTCGCAGGCGGTGTGGGCGGGGGAGCCGCTGGTGCTCTCCGGGCAGCTGCACCCGAAGACCCGGGACCTGATCGCGCGCATGGTGTCCGCCGACATCGCGGCCCGACCGGCGATCGAGGAGGTCATCACCGTCTTCCAGGACGAGAAGGTGGTCCAGATCGGCGGCGACACCCCCGCCGCGCCACCGCCATCGCGACCGTCGCCGTCCGGCGCGACGGCGCCGGCGGGCGGCCGCGTGAAGATCAACCTCGACGGTGCGCCGAGGCCCGCCGTTCCGTCGCCGGCCCGTCCCGCGGACGCGCCGCCGTCCCGCGTACGCATCAACTTCGACACCAAGTGAACCCGAGGGGATCGTGATGGACGCGAACAGCACAAGTCTCAAGTACGCGGTGGACATCGTGTTCTGCATCGACGTCACCGGCAGCATGTACCCGGTCCTGGACCAGGTGAAGGAGGGCGCGCTCACCTTCCACAAACGCCTCGAGGAGTCGATGTCCCACAAGGACAAGGCGATCAGCAAGCTGCGCCTGCGGGTGGTGGCCTATCGCGACTTCCGGGACAACGCCTCCGACGCGCTGGAGCAGTCGCCCTTCTTCAGCATCCCGGAGCAGGTCGGCGAGTTCGAGTCGTTCGTCCGCGGGCTACGCGCCGGCGGTGGCGGCGACGAGCCGGAGTCCGGCCTGGAGGCGCTCGCGGTCGCGCTGAACTCGGACTGGGAGCGCGGGCAGGACCGGCGCCGGCACATCGTCGCGCTGTTCACCGACGCGTCCGCGCACCCGCTCGGCGTGGGCAGTGCGGCCGGGACCTATCCGCAGGTGGCGCCGGCCAGCATCGACGACCTGATGGAGGTCTGGGGCTACGGCGGCAGCCAGTCGGCGGTGATGGAGAACGCGGCCAAGCGGCTGCTGCTGTTCGCGCCGGACACCACGCCGTGGAACGAGATCGCGGCGGACTGGAACAACACCATCTACGTGCCGTCGCGGGCCGGTGAGGGGCTCAACGAGTTCGAGTTCACCGAGATCATCGACGCCATCGGCAACAGCATCTGAGCGGGAGGCCGTGGTGGTGAGCCGGGACGGTGCCGGGCCGAGGCACGCGGCCGAGTGGGCGGAGTTCACGCTCACGAGGGAGGCCGGCCTGATCCGGATCGTCGGCCCCGGCGAGTTCGTGCTGCAGCTGTCGATGGACCGGGTCCGCGACCTGCTGCCGAAACTGCGCGCGGCGACCGAGCCGGGCGGCGCCTGGCTCGAACTGGTCGGCATCCGCTTCTCCGGGGCCGCCTGGGAGGACCTGCTCAGCCAAGTCGAGGCCGCGGCGAGCCCGGCCCGCGGCGACATGCCGACGCCGCCTCCGCCGGAGCGGACGAGCTGGGTCCCGGCCGAGCCGCGGCCGGAGCCGGTGAGCCGGATCCACCCCGAGCCTCCACCGGAGAGGACGAGCTGGGTTCCGGCCGAGCCGTTGGCGGACCCGGCAGGTCAAGTCCACACCGAGCCGCCACCGCTGACGATGACGATGCCGTCCGAGCCGGAGACGCCCGCCGCGAGCCGGGTGAAGGTCTTCGGCCCGGAGCCTGCTGAAGAGGCACCACCTCCGCCGCCGATCCGGGGACCTGAGCTCTCCCCGGACGCGCTGGACAGCGGGGACTGGCTCATCCTCTGCCCCCTGCCCGACACCTTGGCGCTGTCGAGGGGAGAGCTGCTCAGACCCCCGGACAGTCGCTGATGTCCGCCTGGACCTGCGTCGCCTGCGCCACGCACAACGACCCGGCCGGCCGGACCTGCTTCGTGTGCGGCGAGGCCAGGCGGGCCGGGTCACCGGACGCTCCGACCACCCGCTTCACCCCGATCCCACCGATGCCCCCACCCACCGCGCCGCCGTACCGCCCCACCACACCCCCGGCCGCCCGCCCTCCGGCCGTCCCGAGGCGCCGCGGCACCCGAGGCCCGGCGATCGCCCTGCTCGCATTCCTGCTGGCCGCCGGGACCGGCACCGTCATCGCGACCACCCGAGGCGGCGACGCCGGGGGAGCACACCCACGACCCCGGCCACCACCACGACGACGGAGACCACGACCACCACAGTGACCACCACCGCTGCCACCGCCGGCCCAGCCGGCCTGGTCGCCATCGATCAGCCCGGCGACCTGGCCGCCCGAGTCGCCGCCATGTTCGAGACCTACTTCTCCGGCATCAACGCCAACGACCCGGAACAGGCCCTGACCGTCGTCGAGCCCACCGACCGGATGGACCCCACCGACCCGGCCGACATCGCCGCGTTCGGCAAGGCCATCGCCACCACCCAGGACGACGACGTCCAGCTCGGCACGGTCACCGACAACGGCACCACGGTCACCGCCGAGCTGAGTTTCCGCAGCCGGCAGGACGCGGGTTACGGCCCGGCCGACGATCCGGACCAGACCTGCACCCGGTGGACGATGGTCTACACGCTCGCCGACAGCGCCGGCGGCCTGCGGATCCGCGACGTCGACGCCACCCACCAGGCTTGCTGAGGATGCCGATGCCGCAGCAGTACCGGCCGTCGAGCCTGGCCGCCCACCGGCGGCTCCGCGAGTCGCTGCAGCCCGCCGCCGGCGCCGACCTCGACGAGGCGGTCGCCGAAGCCCGCCGGCAGGGCAACAAGCTCACCCTGGCCCGGATCCTGATCCGCCGCTCCACCTTCCTGGACCGGCCGGACGACCTGGTCGAGGCCACCGACCTGCTCCGGGCGGCCTCCGCCGAGCTGCCCGAGGACGACCTGGTCCGCCTGTTCGGCGTGGCCTACGACCTGGTCGCCGTGATGCAGGCCAAGTACAACCGCAGCGACGACCTGGCCGGTTACACCCAGGCGCTGCACACGTTGCAGATGGCCGTCACGCGGCTGCCCGGCGACCGCGACGCGCACGCCATGGTGGCCGCCGCCTGCGCCGATTACCTGCTGGCCCAGATCTCGACGGCGGACGAGCAGGCCGAGGAGATCCTGATCCGGGATGCGCTCTGGCAGCTGGACCACGTGCTCCACCTGGCGAGCCCGGCCCTGCTGCGCCACCTGGGCAACATCCATGGGACCCGGGCCGAGCTGGCCTTTCACGCCGGGCAGATGACCGCGCCGGAGGCGGTTTTCCTGTGCCGTGCCGGGCGGCGCGCGGCCGGCTGGCGTCCGGCCCGCCGGGCACCCGCGCTGGCGTCCCAGGCGTCGGTGCTGCTGGCGTCCGCGACCCGGCAGTTCGAGGTGCGCTGGGCGGTCAAGCTGTTCCGCAAGGCGGCCCGCCACGGCGAGCCGAAGACCCGGCTCGACGCGCTCACCGGCCTGGCCCGTGCGGTCACCGCCGCCGACCTGTCCGGCGCCCGGCCCCGGCCCGCGCCGCGGATCGCCGCCGCCTGGGACCGTGCCTGGCAGGCGAACCTGGGCGGCACCTCGGACAGCCTGTTGCAGGTCAGCGACGAGTGGGTGACCTGGGCCGAGTCGACCGGCGACGCCGCGCTCTGCGCACCGGCCTACCGGGCGATGATGGCCGCCGTCCCGCTCGCCACCGGCCCGCAGTACGAGAGCAAGGTGCGGGACCGGCTGCTGGCCCGGGTGCGGCATCGCGCCGCCGAGGCCGGCTGGTGGCTGCTGCGGGCCGGTGACCCGGCCGGCGCGGTGGTCGCCCTCGAGCTCGGCCGGGCCGTCGCGATCCGGGAGACCACGGGCCGCGACGATCCGGCTGTCCAGAGCGCGTTGCGCGCGGCCGGGCGCGCCGATCTGGCCGACCGGCACCGGGACGCGGCGCAGGCCCTGGCCCGGGCCGAGCGCGGCTGGGCGCACAGCGACGCGTTCACCACGGGCCTGCACCGCGCCGCCACGACCCTGGCGGAGGTGCGCCGGGAGATCAGCACGCTGGGGCTGGACAAGAGCCTGGACAACAGCCTGGACGAGATCCGCCTGGCCGCCGCCGACGGCCCGCTGGTCTATCTGGCCGCCGCCGAGGCCGGCGGCTACGCCCTGATCGTCCGCGCCGACGGCGACCCGCAGGCACTGGACCTGCCGGACCTGACCCGGGACGCGGTCCGCCGCGAGGCGCACACCCTGGAGAACGACGACGACCCCCGGCGGGTGGAACGGCTCGCCGAGTGGCTGTGGCGGCACGGGATGCGCGACCTCGACGGACGCCTGGGCGACGGTGAGCTGGTGACGATCGTGGCGGTCGGGCTGCTCGGCCTGCTGCCGGTGCACGCCGCCGCGATCAAGGACCCGCTTTCGGCGTACGGATGGAAGGGTCTCGCCGATCGCAACGACTTCCGTTACGCGCCCAGCGGCCGTGTCCTGCGGATCTCCCTGGCGCGGGCCGCCGAGTTCGCCTCGGCGCGGCCCGCCGTGCTCGCGGTCGCCGCCCCGGCGAGCGACCTGCTCAACGTCGGTCCGGAGGTGGCCGTGGTGACCCGGCTCTGGCAGGAGCGCGCCGCCGCGGTGACGACGCTGCCCCGGGCCAGCCGCGACGCGGTGCTGGAGCAGCTGCCCCGGCACGCGGTCTGGCATCTGGCCTGTCACGGGCAGGCGGCGCCGGACCGGATCCTTCAGAGCCGGCTGCTCCTGGCCGACGGCCCGGTGACGCTGCACGACCTGCTGCGCCTGCCGCCCGGTCCGCGGCGGCTCGCGGTGCTGTCGTCGTGCGAGAGCCACCGGATCGGACACGACCTGCCGGACGAGGTGATCGGGCTGCCCGGCGGCATGCTGCAGCTCGGCCTGGCCGGCGTGGTGGCCGCGCACTGGGAGGTCGACGACCGGGCCGTGGCGCTGTTGATGGCCCGGTTCCACGACCTGCTCGCGGCCGATGCGGCGAGCCCGGCCCGGGCGCTCAGCGAGGCGCAGCGCTGGCTGCGCGAGACGGACCGGGAACAGCTGCGGGTGGCGTACCCGGAGCTGGCGGGCGGCCGGCTGCCCCGGTTCGGCAATCCGTACTACTGGGGAGCGTTCACGCTGACCGGGGCTTGAACGTGCGCCGGTACGCCTTCAGGCTCTGGAACGGCCGGGTGTCCAGCCAGTCGGTGCCCTTCCGGTTGACCGCGCAGCCGACCAGCTCCAGCCGCCCGGCGATCTTGTTGAGGCTCTCCGCGGTGCCGTTGAAGCGGATCACGTTGATCCCGGCGATGTCCGAAACCGGTCGCAGGTCGCCGATCTCCACGATGATCGTCCGTTCCGGCTGCAGGGCCAGCGCCATGCCCATCTCGAGCAGCACGTTCGGCCGGACCTGGCCGGTCAGCTCGGTCTCGTACGCCTGCTCCCGCCGCCCGCGCAGCTCCTCGTGCAGGATCGCGCCGTCGTCCGGAGTGCACAGCACGATCGCGGCCTGGTTCTCCTCGAACGCCTTGGTCAGCACCTGGGTCATGTGCGGGATGCCGCGGCCGGTGCGCTCGACGACCTCCTCCCAGTCCAGCGGGTGCAGGTCGATCGCCTGCAGGAAGCGCCACAGCGCGAGGCGGGCCTGCTCGTCGCGGCCGTGGATGACGAAGACTTCGCGGGGGTCCGGCATGTGACCGATGCTAATCAGGACAGTCTCGGAACGGGTCGTTTGGTCGGTGGAGGGCGGAACGTCCCCCTGCTGGATACAGTGCCCACCATGGACCTCCCGAAGCACTGGGACACCGAGTCCGTGACCCAAGCCCTCGACGCGCTGAGCGACCTGGTTCTGTGGGAGCTCACCCCGCAGCGCTGGGAGCAGGTGGCGGAGGTGCTCCACCAGATCGAGACCGCGCTCGACACGCACGACCTGGACGACCTGCGCGACGCGACGTCCGCACTGGAGCTGTACGGGCCGTATCGGAAGATCCCCCGGATCGGCAGCGCCGGTGCGGCCGGGATCCCGCCGCAGGTGCTGGAGCGGCGCAACGAGCTGGTGCACCGGCTCACCGGTGACCCCAAGCACGGCAAGCCGGAGGAGGCCCGGGACGATGACGACCAGCGAGCTTCTTGAGCAGGAGTTCGTCGCCCACCTTTACGCGCCGCTGGACGGGCCGGACGCCGCCGCGGCGCTGGCCTGGATCGGGCGGTTCTGGGAGCGATGCCGTACCCAACTGGGTATGACGGACCCGATCCTGGACGCGGACCTGGGCGCCGGACTGCCCGCCGATCCGGCCGCCGGGCCGGAGGGCGCGCTGGCCGGACTGCAGGACCCCACCGTGCGGTTCCAGGCGATCGTCCGCCGCGAGCACGACGTCCTCAACCTCTCCTTCGCGATCGCGTCGCCGGAGGCGATGCAGGGTGCCCGCCCCCGCCTCGGCGCCGCGGCCCCGCCCGGCTGGCACGAGTACACCCGCTGGTGGGACAAGCTCTGCGGATCCGAGCCGGGCGGGTTGCTCGGCAGCACGGTCGTCTACCTGGCCAAGACCGGCGATCCGGCCGCCGCCGAGCTGCGGGACGCGGTGCCGGGCCGGGACGGCGACGGCGCCCGCTGGTGGGCGCGGCCGGGCACGCTGGACGAGTTCGCCGCCTGGGAGGTCACGCCGGTCGGCATCCACGCCGACCGGCGGCTGGTGCTGCTGGGTGACCTGGACCAGGATCTCGCCCTGGGCACGTTCGCCTGGAGCGACGGTGGCACCGCGCTGCCGCCGCTGGGCCGCTACCTGCTGCACGCCACCAAGTTGCGTTACCAGGCCCGGGTCCTCGAAGCCGGCGGGCTGCGGGAGCTGCGCGCCCGGGTGAGCGCCCGGATCGACCAGGTCGGCAGCCGGCTGCGGGCCGCGGACCCGGCCGGCCCGATCGACCTCACCGCGTTCGCCGCCGACGAGGCCGATCTGGCCGCCGCGCTGAGCGGCCTGCGCCGGATGCGGCAGAGCGTGGAGATCGCCCGCGCCAACATGGGCAAGGCGCTGCCCGTGCCGCTGCCCGCGGACGCCGAGGTCGCCGAGTGGCTGGCCGCCCGGATCGACGACGACGTGGTCTACCTGGACGCCACCCGCGAGGAGGCCGAGCGGGTGGAGAAGCTGGTGCCCGTGCAGCGCGCCGCGGCGGCGGCCCCGGCCGCGAAGTCCGACATCGAATATCGCGTCGGCTTCGGCATCGACGTCGTCGACTACAGCTCCCGGACCGGGCCGCAACGCCGCGAGGTGCAGCAGCGCGTCGCGGGCCTGGTCGAGCGGGTGATCGCCGGCCTCGGCCTGCGGCTGCACGAGACCGACCGGCAGGATGCCGGCGACGGCATGATGGTGGTGCTGCCGGCCGGCGTGCCGGCCCACCTCGCGTTGCCGAAACTGCTGCACGGCTGGCGGGCCGAGCTGGCCGCGGACAACGCCGCCTACCCGGCTGACCGGATCCGGCTGCGCCTCGCGGTCGGCTCCGGCCCGTTCGCGGTCGCGGCGATCGGCTTCAGCGACAGCACCATCATCGGCATCGGCCGGCTGCTGGACAGCAAACAACTGCGCCGGGCGATCGCCGAGCGGCCGGACGCCGACCTGGTCGCGCTGGTCAGCGACCGGACCCACGAGGACGTGGTGGGTGAGGGCCACGAGGGACTGGCCGCGGACGAGTTCCAGAGCGTCGACGTGCAGGTCAAGAAGTTCCACCGGACCGCCTGGCTGTGGACCGGCGGTGGCGCCCCGGCGCGTCCGGCGGACCCGGTCCGGCCGGAGCCGGTCACCCGGGAGATCTTCGTGATCCACGGGCGGAACCGGCCGGCCCGCGCCGCCGTGTTCGGCCTGCTGCGCTCGCTCGACCTGCACCCGCTGGACTGGGAGGAGGTGGTGGCCCGCACCGGCAAACCGATGCCGTACCGGGAGGAGGTGCTGCGGGCCGGCTTCGCCCTCGGGCCGGCGTCGCTGGTGCTGCTCACCCCGGACGACGTCGACGGCAGTTACCCGGACACGCTGATCCGGGCGGGGCGGGCCCTCGCGCTGCACCCGGACCAGACGATCGTGGTGCAGATCGGCGAGGCCGGCCGGATCGCCGAGCTGGACGGCCGCGAGACCGTGCAGCTGACCGGCGCCTCGCCGGCGGACCGCGAGCTGTTCGTGCAACAGGTCGCTCAGCGGTTGCGGATCGCCGGTTTCCCGATCGACACCTCCGGCGCCGACTGGCTCGATCCCGCCCGCTTCACCGGCCTCATGTGAACCCCATTCTTTCGGTACGACCCGAGCCGCCCCACGCTAGAACGCGGAGCCGGCCAGGGCGCCGGCCAGCGCGCCCCCGCCCAGCAGCAGCTCGATCATCCGCAGCTCGGGCAGGCGCCGGCCCTGCGGAAGCGGGTCGAACATGCGGCGCAGCTCCTGCACCACCGCAATCCGGCGATCGGTCCACGGCGGGTCGAGCAACGCGGTCAGCTCAGCCTTCGTGTTGGTACGCATGGCTCCGGTGATCACCGCCAGCCGCGACCGGTTGTAGCCCGCCACCACCACTCGGAAGACCACCAGCACGACCAGCGCGATCAGCAGCACCGGCGTCCAGCCCGGCGCGGACCCGATCAGCAGGCCGAGGGTGACCCCCAGCGCCGCCGCCACCGTCCGGTTGGTGGCGCGGACGGCCGGCTTCATCGGGCGCGGCGGCGGTCCGGCCGCGCGCAGCGCCGCCATCCCGGCGGCCAGCTGTCCGGGGTGTGCGGCCAGCAGCCGCGAGGTGGGCGCCCCGGCGCTGGTCCAGTGCTCGCACAGGTGGTCGTTGACGGCGAACTGCCGGACGATCCGGTCGGCGGCCCCGGCCACCACGGCGTGCCCGTAATACTGGGCGAGCGTGGGGGAGAGGCGCTCCACGTTCCACGAGCGGTACCCGACGATCAGCAGCGTTGCCGGGACCAGCATCAGGTACAGCCGCTTGTCCTCGACCGTGAACCAGAGCAGCCCGGCGGCGGCGAGCGCCACCAGGACGTACTGGATCCGGGCCGTGCGCCGCTCCGTCGGGCCGTCCACAGTGATCATCGAAGGGTCCTTCCGGCGCTGAGGTCGATCAGGTTGAACGCCGCCCACTCCCGCGGATGCGGCTGGCGGCGCCGGATCTGCAGGGCCGCCTCCCGAGCCGCCACCGCCGGCGGCTTCCCGCCGGCCAGGCCGCCATAGAACGCCCGCATCTGCCGGACCGCCACCGTGTCGAGGACGTTCCAGCGGCTCACCAGCACACCCCGCGCACCCGCCGCGAACAGCGCATAGGCCAGCCCGACCACGCCCTCGCCGGCCCGCGACTCACCCTGCGCGGTCTCGCACGCGGAGCAGACCACCAGATCCGCGACAAGATCAAAACCGGCTATGCGGTACGCGTCCAGAAACGTCCCGCCGGCCAGCGGAAAGCCGGAGTACAGCGGCTGGCTGTCGCTGATCTGCCCGTGCATGGCGAAGTGCACGTACCGGGCGTCGCCCGCCTCGGCCTCGACCGATTCCGGGGTGGGCGTCAGGTCGATCGCGTCCGGATCGCCCATGATCTCGGCGGCGGCGCGCACCTCCCGTTCCGCTCCCGGCAGCGCGCCCAGCCCGGGCGTCGCCGCCATCGCGAAGCCCGCGAACGGCCGCCCCGAAACCCGCCGTCGCACCTCCCCGAACCGGGTCAGCACGGTCGCCGACGGTATCGACCACACCACCGAGTGCTCCAGCAGCGTCGCCCCGTCCAGTTCCAGCGCCTCGAACGGCAGCAGCGCCAGCACCCCGCTCGCACAGATCGCGAGGGTGCCGAGCCGATCCGCGAGCGGGCGCAGCAACCACTCGCCCAGCTGCCGCAGCTCGTCCACCGGAGCGGCACTCTCCGGGTCGGCGCAGGCCGCGGCGACCGCCTCGACCGCCGCGACGACCCGTTCGGTGCTCGGATCGAGCCGGTGGAAGGTGAAGCTGTCCCGGCGCACCGCGAACAGGAAGACGCCGTCGTCGGTCACCTCGTAGACCGCCACGGTCACGCCCTCGGCCAGCTCGCGCTGCACCTCGGTGAGCGTGCCGGCCCGGGGCGCCTCGCGGTCGGCGGTCCGCGGGTCGAGGGCCCGCAGGCGCAGCCGCAGCCACTCGGCGCGCTCCTCCAGCGGCGCCGGATCCCCGGTCCCGGTCCGATGGATCGTGCCGAGCGCCCACCGCGTCTCGTCCAGCTCGCGGACCAGCTGCGCGGCCTCCGGCGGTGGCGCCGGCAGCGGACCGGTGAGCAACTCGGCGAGGGTGCGGGCGCGGAAGCTCTCCGCCGCGTGGAAGGCGATCGCGTCCCCGGCCGGGGTGCGCTCCCGCCAGGCCGCCTGGATCCGCCCGTGGTACGCCGAGCGGGCGGTGCCGAAGAGACGTTCCAGGCCGGGCTCGGCGGCGGACCCCGGCCGCAGGCTCTCGGCCACCGCGATCGCCCGGTCGAAGCAGCCCGCCGCCTCGGCTGTCGCGCCGTCGTCGAGCAGGTGCCGGCCCAGCGCGGTCTCCACCCAGCGCAGCTCGGGCAGGAGTGGGGAGATCTTCGTACCGAGGTCTCTGGCTCTGTCGAAGTGGGCGCGGGCGCGGTCGCGCCGGCCGAGGCCGGTCTCGGCGAAGCCGAGCGCGAGCAGCAGGCCGATGGTCTTGCGGGTGAGCGCCGGGAGCGCGGCGAGCGCCTGTTCGCCGACGGCGACGGCGGCCGCCGGATCGCCCTCGGCGTGCAGCTGCCAGACACGGGTGGCACGCATCGCGGCCAGCTCCGGGCCGTGCGGGGCGATCGCGGCGGCCAGGCCGGCGGCCTCGGCGAGCAGTCCGTCCGCCTCGGCGGCCCGTCCGTGCGAGGCGAGCGTGTCGGCCAGGTTGTGCAGGGCGATGGCCAGCGGCAGCGAGCCCGGCTGCCACCGCCGGCGCAGCTGGACGGCGCGCTCCTGCCAGCGCAGCGCTTCCGGCAGCTCCTGCAGTTCGGCGTACGCCTGAGCGAGGTTCCCCGCGGCGTAGGCGGCGTCGATCGGATCCCCGGCCCGCTCGAAACGCTCGGTCAGCCGCACCAGCGCCGTCGCGTAGTCCCCCCGATGCATCAGGTGGAAGACCCGTTCGCCGTCGAGCACCCGGCTGACCTCGTCGGCCGGCCCGGGGAACGCCGCCGCCCGATCGAGCGCGTCCATCGCCGCGTCCGGATAGCCGGCCGCCTGCAACGTGAGCGCCAGGTTGGTGAGCGACGCCCGCGGGTCCGGGCTGATCTCCACCGCCCGCCGCAGCGCCTCCGCGGACTCCGGCAGCAGGCCCAGCCGCTCGTAGACCACCCCGAGGTTGTTGAGCACGATCGCGAAGTCCTCGGACGCCTCGTGGACCAGGTCCTGATAGCGCAGCCGGGCCTCCTCGAAGGAAACGCGGGCCAGGTCGGGCCGCCCGCGCGTCATGTCGATCTCACCGAGCACGGACAGCGCGTCGGCCAGCGCCTGCGCCCAGAACAGCTTGGTCAGCGGCGAGTGCCACCAGGACGGCCCGCGCCGGAGCCGGGCGACGATCCGGGCGTACCCGTCCCGGGCCGTCGCGTAGTCACCCGCCGCGCGATCCCGCTCGGCCGCCTCGACCTGGCGGCCGAGCAGCCGCGCCACTTCAGTGCCCGGCCGTCGCGTTCCGGACCACCTCGGTCAGCTGGTTGGCCGCCTGGGTGCCGGACAGCCGGCGCCCGTGCAGCACGGTGAGGTCCTCCACGGCGCACGCGGGCGGGGTGTCGTCGTTGGCGTGCGCCAGCGCCGGCCGGCGCCGGGCCCAGGCGGTCACCTCGGCGATCAGCTCGTTCTCCAGCTGATCGGTGGTCATCCGGGCGGTCAGCCGCCGGGTCAGCTGCTGCCGGTGCAGCCAGAACGACCACACCTTCGCCTCGTCGATCAGCTGCTCCACCGCGTCCGCCCGCAGGTAGCGCAGCGCGATCTGCAGCGAGTCGGCGCCACCGTCGCCGATCAGGTCGTCGATCATCCGGTGCCGCGCGTGCGCGCCGGCCACCTCGTAGAACGTGCTGCGGCAGCCGTGCGGCTGGGCCGCGGCGACGACCGACTTCCAGGTCACCGCGGTCCGCGGAGCGGTGTTGAGGACCGTCACGGCGGCCCGGTAATACGTGGTCCGGGTGTTCCAGTGGTTCCGGCGCGGCGACGCGTTGCCGGCGAGCCGCCGTACCCATCCGCCCACGACGGTGTTGTTCAGATCCGCGATTGCCGTCGTCATCGTCCCAGTCCTTTTCCGGTCGGCGTAGTCGCCAGATGAGCGTGTCCGGAACGGCCCCGGGCACACATCACGTGTTCACGTGATCCTGGGCGGACAGCCGGTCACCCGATCGAGCACGCTGTCCCAATCGGACGCGTCGCCGGCCGACTGCCACGCCACGAGTTGATCCGGCCGGACCAGTAGAAGCCGGCCCGGGACGCGGTCCCGCAGCGGCGCGTCGTCCGCCGCGAGATAAGTCATCGGGATGCCGCGGGCCCGCGCGGTGTCCACAAGTGATCGCCCGCGTCCGGAGCCGGTCACGTCCACAAGGGTGAACTGCGGGCCGAGCCGGTCGGTCGGCAGCCGGGGCGGCGCCCCGGAGCCGGCGTTCCGGAGCTGGTCGCGCAGCAGCACCCCGGCGAGGCGTTCCCGGGACGCGCCGGCCGCCGCCAGCCGGCCGAACCGCCGCCGGGTCGCCAGCTCCCGGGAGAGCAGCCGGCGATCCCGGACCGCGTGCGGGCGGCGGTCCTGCTCGTAGCTGTCGAGCAGGGCCGGTCCGGCCCACCGGCCGAGGGTGGCGGCGAGCTTCCAGCCCAGGTCGACGGCGTCGCCGAGGCAGGTGTCCGCGGCGACGCTCGGCGGGTGCAGGGTGTGCGCGGCCTGCCCGGCCAGGTACGCGGCGCCCTGCCGGTAGGTGCGGGCCACCCCGAGCGGGTCGGGCCACTGCGACACCTCGAGGATCTGCGAGGCGGCCAGCGCGGCCGGGAGCTTGCTGTGCAGCAGCGCGATCGGGTCGGCGGTCTCCGCGTCGCCCCGGTCCAGCGGCAGGTGGCCGAGCCACATCCCGGGTCCGGAGCAGCGGGTCAGCGAGATCCCGTCGGCGACCAGCGTGGCCGGCTGCGGGAACCGGCGCGCCAGGTGGTCGCTGCGGAACTGGATGGTGTAGTAGTGCGCGGTGGTCAGCGTCTCGTCCATCGGCACGCCCAGGCACCGGCGGACCGTGCTCTGCGCGCCGTCGCAGCCGGCCAGGTGGTCGGCCGGGACGCTGTGCCGGGTCCCGGTGTGCCCGTCGAGCAGCGTGGCCACCGCACCGCCGCCCTCCAGCCGCAGGTCGGTGAAGATCCAGCCCTCGCGCAGGTCGATCAGCGGGTGGGCGCGGGCCGCGTCGCGCAGCCGGACGGCCAGGTCGGTGCCGGTGACCAGGACCCGCGGATCGTCCGGCCGGGGCCGGTCCGGGGCGGTCGCCACCGGGCGCCGGCCGATCGACCGGCTCCAGACGGTGGTGTCGTGACCGTCCGGGTCGAGGCCGGCGGCGAGGAGGGCCTCGGCCACGCCGAGCCGGCGCAGCAGGTCCAGGGTGTGCCCGCCGACCAGGTTGAGCTCGGGATGCCGGGGTGGCCGGGAGGCCCGTTCGACGACCAGGCTCGGGACGCCGTGCCGGGCGAGTTCGAGGGCGAGCACGGCGCCGGTCGGTCCGGCGCCGACCACGAGCACCGGCGTACGGGGAGTCGGCATTGTCAACAATTGCGGTCCTTCCCGGACAATCGGCGACACCTACCGTCATCGTGAGCCGCGGCGGACGCCGGGCACATCACGCATGTACGGGATCAGCAGCGGCACTCGCGGGCCACCAGGGCGGCCAGCTCGACGCGGCTGCGGATGTCCAGCTTCATGAAGATCTTGCGGAGGTGGCTGTCCACGGTGTGCGGGGACAGGTTCAGCTGCCGGGCCACCACGATGTTGGTCATGCCCTGGGCGACCAGCAGCGCCACCGGCCGCTCCGCCGGGGACAGCCCGGGCAGGCAGGCCTCGTGGGGGTCCGGCGGTCTCTCCGGCCGGACCGCGCCCAGCGAGGCGCCGAGCCCGGCCTCGAGCTGCCGGCGCAGCCCGTGCGCGCCGGCCGAGGCGCACCGGCCGAGCGCCTCGTCGTACCAGCCCCGGGCGGCGGCCCGGTCCTCGGCCGCGCCGGTGGCGCGGGCCAACTCGGCCGCGTCGGCCAGCGCCGCGGCCAGCGCCAGCGGCCGCCGGCTGAGCCGGAACCGCGCCACGGCGGCTTGCAGGCGCCGCGGGTCGTGGCCGAGCACCCCCATGGTGTGCTCGGCCGCCCCGGCCGCGGCGTGCGACTGCGGGTTGCGCCGGGCCAGCCCGGCCGCGCTCGCGGCGATGGCCTCGGCCCGCCCCGGGTCCCCGGACGCCACCGCCAGCCGGACCAGGGTGGCCGCGATGCCGGGGTGCTGCACGATCAGGGTGGGCCGGTCGACCGCCGTGTCATAGAGACCGGGCAGCAGGGCGAACGCCTCCCGGGTGGCGCCCTCGCCGAGCAGCAGGGCCGCCTCGGGCCAGAGCACGTCCTCCGGCGCCGCGGTGATCCCGGTGCCGAGCAGCTCCCGCATCCGGTCCAGCAGCGCCCGGCCCTGGTCCAGGTCACCGCGTAGCACCGCCAGCTTGATCAGCGTGCCGAGCAGCGGCACCGCCAGCTGGTACGCGGTCAGCTGCTCCGCCGTGGTCACCCCGGCATCGGCCTCGGCGACCGCGTCGTCGAGTCGCCCGCGCGCGGTGAGCAGCGCCGCCCAGTAGTAGTGCCAGAGCGGCTGCGCCCACGCGGTGCCCAGCGCGTCCGACTCCTGCCGGCCGTGCCGCAGCGCCTGCTCCGCCTCCTCGAACCGGTCCAGCGCGGTCAGCGCGTTCGCCAGCCAGATCCGCGGGTGCCGGTGCAGGGCCGGGCCGCGCACCGTGTCGGCCAGCTCGGTGGCCTCGGTCGCGTGGGTGAGCGCGTCCTCCAGCCGGCCCTCGGCGCCGGCCACCAGGCTGCGCGCGGTCAGGCCGAACACCGCCGCGCCCGGCTCGTGCTCGCGCCCGATCCGGCCGGCCTCGGCGCCGGCCGCGTCCGCGACGGTGAGATCGTCCAGATAGAACGCGGCGTGCGCGCGGATCGCGTGCAGCCAGGCCCGCACGTCCTCGGCGATCTTCGGCTGGTTCAGGCCGTCCTCGGCGTAGGCCGCGGCCTTGGCGTTCTGCCCGGCGTGCTTGAACGCCTCGGCCAGGCCGAGCTGGACGGTCGCCCGGGTGGCCGGGTCCAGTTCGGCACGAAGCGCTTCGATGCCCAGCTCGTGGGCCTTGGTCACCCGGCCGGCCGAGGCGAGCAGCCCGACCGTGTCCGCGATGATCCCCGGCCGGGCCGGGTCGTGTTCACCGATCGCCTGCAGCGCCTGCAGCATCAGGTCGGCGGCGGTCGCCGGGGCCGTTGCCGCGACCCCGGCGGCCGTGCCGCGCAGCATGTCGACGGCCGCCCCGGCGCCGACCCGCCCGCTGCGCAACAGATGTCCCGCGATCTCGGCGGTCGGCCGGCCGTGCTCCCGGGCCAGCACGGCCGCCTTGCCGTGCAGCAGCTGCGCCTGCGAGTTGCCGAGGCTGTTCTGCACGGCCTGGTGCACCAGCGCGTGCCGGAAGGTCAGCCCGTCCTGGTCCTCGACCAGCAGCCCGGACGTGGTCACCTCGTCGATCAGCCCGAACAGCTCGGCCGGGTCCTGGCTGCCCATCAGCCGCGCCCCGCTCTCGATGTCGAACGGCCGGTCCAGGACCGAGACCGAGCGCAGCAGCCGCTGGGCGTCCGCGGACAGGCTGCCGACGATCTCCCGGACCGTGGCGACGAAGCTGGACGGCAGGTCCTCGCCGACCACCGTGGCGATCCCGTCGGCGATCATGATCTGCTTGGTGGCGACCAGCGCGTCCAGCAGCTGCTCGATCCGCAGCGGGTATCCGCCGCACCCGGCCACCAGGGCCAGCACGGTGTTGTCCACCCGGGCGCCGATCCGCTCGGTGCACAGCTGCTCGGTCGCCTGCTCGTCGAGCACGTCCAGGTGGATCGGGGTGCCGCGCTGCGACAGCCAGCTCAGCGTCTGCCCGCCCGGGGTGTCGGCCGGCTGGGTGCGGCTGGCCAGCAGCCAGCGGACCGGGAACGAGGCGAGGGCCGGGACCAGCTCGCGGACCGCGAGCGCGCTCAGCTCGTCCATCCAGTGCGCGTCGTCGATCACGATGAGCAGCGGCTGCGCGGCGGCGAACCGCTCCAGCGAGTCACGCAGCCGGTGGATCTTGGCGTAGTTCCCGGTCGGGTGGTCGTCCGCCCCGGCCAGCCAGGCGAAGTCGCCGGTCGGCGGGCTGCACGCGCGCAGCGCACCGGCCAGGGTGACCAGCGGCGCGGCCAGATCGTGCCGGAACGCCTCCCGGGCGGCGACCGCGATGTCCCGCTCGTCGGCGTGGTCACCGGCCGCCAGCAGCAGCCGGGACTTGCCGATCCCGGGCGGCCCGAAGATCACGTGGCAGCCGCCCCGGCCGTCCTTGGTGTCGTCGAGCGCCTGGTGCAGCACCGCCAGCTCGCGGGCCCGGCCGACGATCCGGCCGCTCACGACGGCCCCCCGCCGCGTACGTGGGTGTCCAGTGTGTGCTCCCTCGCGTGCTCGCCGTGTTCCGAGGGTGGACTGCCGATTGTGGTCCGCTGGAGTGATCACGGTAATTGCCTCAAGGGGTTTACCCACTCGTCGTCCGGCGCATCACTCTTGCCGGGATGACATCGGTTATCGGCCGGTTGTCCGGTTCTGCAAACCGGCGCCGCGACCCTCATCGCTCGATAGTGGAGCCACCCGGGCGGCCGGATCTCCTACTAATAGGGGATCCGGAGGAATTCGACGTCACAGTTCGGCGGCGAGCCGCAGCTTCTCCAGGTCGGTGATGACCAGCCGGCGGTATCCGGTCGCGATCAGCCCCCGGTCACGCAGCTCGTGCAGGGCCTTCTGCACGGTGGCCTGGGCGATGGCGATCATCGAGGCCAGGTCCGGCTGGCTCAGCGGCACGGCGATCTCCACGCCGCCGTCCGGCCGGGGCCGCCCGCACACGTCGGCGATCTCGGCGAGCAGCCGCGCCAGCCGGATGTGCGCGGGGAACGCCGCGAAGTCCACCCGCCGCCGGTTGGCCCACCGCAGTTGCCGGGCCATCGCCGCGGCGATCAGCGCGGACGCGTCCTGCCGCTGCCGCAGGAACGCCTCGAAGTCGGCCCGGCTGACCTGCCCCGCGGTGACCGGCCCGCAGGCCGTCACCGTCGCGGTGCGCGGCTCACCGGTCAGCGCGCCGATCTCGCCGACCACCTCGCCGGGGATCCGGATGCCGAGCAGCGTCTCCACCCCGTCGACCGCGGTGGTCGCCTTGACGAACCCGCGGACCAGCAGGAAGACGTGGGTGTCGCGGGTGCCCTCACGGAGCAGCGGCCGCCCGGCGGCGAACGGGCGTTTCACACTGCCGGCGACCAGCGCCAGCGCGACGTCGGCGGGGAGGCTGCCGAGGAACGTGCCGGCCGCCCAGGGGTTCGGCCGGCGCGGTGCGGTCGCGGTCACGAGAACCCCCAAGGATGTCGTGGCCTGTCCACTCCATCACGGTCCGGCTCAGATCGCATCGAGGAACGCCTTCAGTTCGGCCCGGTTCACGTCGGCGAACTCGTCCGGGCGCAGCACCACCCGGAGCCGGGTGGTGACCAGGTGATCGCGGGAGGCGGCCACGAAGGACAGCAGGATCAGCCGCAGCAGCGCCTCCCGGTCCAGCGCGTCCACCCGGGCCAGCGTGGCGCCCACCACCGGCATGGCGAGCGGCCGCCGCTGCCCGTGCTCGTGCGCCGCGGCCCAGAGCCGGCTCAGGCTGTGCCAGAGCTGGTCCGCCGACGACTGGGCCACCAGGTTCGGCCCCATCCGGCTGTAGGCGACCGCGAAGAAGTGCCGGCGCGGGTCACCGAGCACCAGCACGGTCCCGACCAGATGACGACGACGTTTTCCGTACGGCTTCGTGGCGCGCGTCAACTCGGTCACCACCGGCTCGGCGGCCAGCAGCTTGTCCAGGTCGGCGTCGAGCCGTACCCGGTCCCCGCCGTAGACCCGCTCCAGGAACTGCCCCTGCACACTCCCGGCCTGCACCACCCGGTCGTCGGTGACGTCGGTGTCGAAGGTGTCGGTGAACCCCACGACCAGGTGCGAGTCGTCCTGCTCGAACAGGTCGCCGGGCACCACCTCGATCCGGCACGCGGGTCGCTTCAGGTCCCGGACCACCGCTTTCGCCGGCCGGACGCGGATCAGGCCGTACAGAAAAGAGGCCAGCGCGACCGCGACCGCGACCTGCCCGGCGTGCCCGGGCCACAGCGGTCGGTCCCAGATGGCCTGATAGGACTGCAACAGCAGGGCCACCACCCCGAACGCCGCGAACGAGTGGAACGCCCACCGCCGCAACCCCCGCCCCGTCATCACCCACCGCATCCCCGGATCCTGACCGGTCCCGGCAACCCTGTCCACGCCACGACGTGACCGGACCGGGCAGAATCAACGGAACGGGGGTGCCCATGATGCGGATCGCGGCCGGTGACGGCACCGAGGTGCTGGCGGCCAGTGACGGGACCGGGCCGGGGATCGTCGTCCTGCACGGCGGGATGAACGACGAGTCGGCGTGGCGCCGGGTGGCGGAGCGGCTGACCGGGCGGTTCCAGGTCGTACGGATGAGGCGCCGCCGGTATCGCGCGGACCTGACGCCGCCACCGGGCCTGGCCGCCGAGGTGGCCGACACGGTCGCGCTGGCGCGCTCGCTCGGGCGGCCGGTGCTGCTGGTCGGGCACTCGTCCGGTGCGGTGGTGGCGCTGGAGGCACTGCTGGCCGAGCCGGCGGCGTTCGCCGGGGCGGTGCTGTACGAGCCACCGGTGGTCACCGAGCAGCCGCTCGGCGGCGAGGCGATCCGCCGGGCGCAGGCGGCGCTGGCGGCGGGCAGCCCGCGGCGAGCGATCCAGATCTTCCTCCGGGACGTGGTGCGGCTCCCGCCGCGGACGGTCTGGCCGATCGCGGCGCTGCTGGCGATGGTGCCGCGGTGGCGGTGGATGATCCCCCGGCAGATCGACGACAACCTGGCCATCGACGCACTCGGCGACCGGCGGGCGGCCTATGCCGGGATCCGGGTCCCGGTCCTGCTGCTCGGCGGCGACCGCAGCCCGGGCCACCTGGCGGACCGGCTCGCCGCCCTGGAAGCGGCGATACCCGGCGCCGAGCGGACCACCATGCCCGGCCAGGGGCACGGCGCCAACCTCGCCGCCCCGGCGGAGGTGGCCCGCATCGTCGCCGGCTTCGCGGACCGTACGATCTCGCATTGATCTCGGTCAGCGGGGGAGGGAAAGCCATGCGCCGTTTCTGGGGTGCCGCCGCCGCTGCCGTGGTGCTGGCGGCGGGCGGGTGCTCCGGGGAGCCGGAGCCGTTCGAGCCCACCGACGTGGTGAAACTCGACGAGGGCACGATCGGCGGCGCCGGGTGGACGCTGGTCACGTTCCACGACGAGCAGCATGAGATCTGCCTGGAGCTGCGGGACGCCGGGATGCGGACCGACCCGGAGCTCAGCGGCGGCTGCGGGCCGTGGGACGACCGGCCCTCCGGGGGACGTTACCTGGACGGCAAGGGGCCGGGGCGGAGCGAGTTCGCGTACGGCCTGCTGACCGCACCGGCGGCCGCGGTGACCGCGACCGCGCCCGGGCACGACCCGGTGACCGTGGCGGCCAAGCCGATGCCGGCCGGCACCGGAGCGGCGAAGTTCTTCGTCATCACGTTTCCGGACCCGGGCGGCGCCTGGACGTACACCGCACAGGACGCCGCCGGCGCGCCGGTCCCGCTGGGCCCCGGCTGACCGTCAGGTACGGCCGTCGCGTTCCTGGGCCTGGCGCAGCGTCTTCTCGTGCGGGACCCAGTCGGCCAGGCGGACCGGGAAGCCGTCGCGTTTCAACCGGCGCACCACGTCCGGGTCGTCGTCGACGATCACCGCGATGGTCCGGTCCGCGGCCAGGCCGTGCAGGCGGTCGGCCTTGTAGTCCTTGGCCGGTCGCCGGTCGTGCTCCGGCCGCATCAGCAGCCGCCCGGCCGGCAGGCCGTGCCGGGCGAACCAGCGCTCGGTCACCGGCCGCAGGTGCTCGGGCCGCCCGGTGAGCCAGACCAGATCGTGGTCCCGGGCGAACTCGTGCACCAGCTCGACCCCGTCACTCAGCGCCGGGTCCCGGTCGGCGGCGGCGAAGAAGGCCGCCCAGTTCTTCCGCCCGTTCGCGATGTGCCGCAGCCGGTGCCGCACGTCGGCGACCACCCCGTCCACGTCGAACACGGCCAGCGACGCCTCAGACATCCACTCCCCATTCCGCTACCTGCACTAGATCATGCACCCCGGTAATGGCGTCGACACCGATCGGGTGCCCGGCCACGATGGGGCGCGTGGATGTCGACGGATTCGTGCGGGACGGCTACACCGTGGTGCGGGGCGCGTTCGACGCGGACACCGCGGCCGGCTGCCGGGAGATCATCTGGGCGCGGCTCGGTGAGCACGGGGTGCGCGCCGCGGACCGCGGCACCTGGCGACCCCCGCTGATCAGGATCAACACGCCCGAGGGCGAACCGTTCCGGCGCGCGGCGTCCTCGCCGGAGCTCGGCGCCGCCTACGACGAGCTGATCGGTCCCGGTCGCTGGGCCGCGCATCCCCACGTCGGTGGCACCATCCCGGTCCGGTTCCCGTCCGAGGAGTATCCGGGCGAGGTCGGCTGGCACATCGAGGGTTCCTGGTGGGGCGGCAGCGAGTACTGGGCCAACGTCCACTCGAAGGCCCGCGGCCTGCTCGCCCTCTTCCTCTTCTCCGACGTCGGCCCGGACGACGCCCCGACCCGGCTGATCCTCGGTTCGCACCGCTACGCCGCCGCGGCCCTGGCCACCCGCGGCGAGCCCGGCATGCCGGGCGGCGACGTACCGTCCCTGCTCCGCCCGTCCACCTTCTGCCGCACCACGGCCGAGGCGACCGGCGCGGCCGGCGACGTCTACCTGTGCCACCCGTTCATCGTGCACACCGCGACCTGGCCGCACCGCGGCGCCGAACCCCGGATGATGGCCCAGCCCGCGGTTCTCACCGAGGGGTTCGCCATCGACGGCTCCGATCCGTCCCCGGTCGCCCGCGCGATCGTCGACGGCCTCGCCGACACCAGCCAGCTCCGCACCGCCGGCTGACCGCTGTCACCGCTTGACCGCGGTGACCACCCGCGCCGGCGGGTACATCGCGAAACTGCGGCCCGACCGCCGCACCTCGGCCAGCCCGGCGTCCCGGGCATCGGCCGCGTACTCCGCGGTCCTGCTGAAATCGATCAGCAGCAGCCGTCCGCCGGGCCGCAGCACGCGCTGCACCTCCTCCATGGTCCGGCGGCGGGCCGCCCGGTCGGCGATGTTGTGGATCGCCAGCGAGCCGGTGACCAGGTCGAAGGACTCGTCCGGGAACGGCAGGTCGCTCATGTCGCCGTCGACCAGGGTCACCCGGCCGGTCACGCCGAGGCGTGCGGCGTTGGCCAGGCAGTTCGCCCGGCTGGTGCCGCCCTGGTCACCGGCCCGCCACAGGTCGATGCCGGTCGCGGTGCCGTGCGGCGCCCGCACGGCCGCGCCGAGCAGCATCAGGCCGCGGCCCGGTCCGAGGTCGAGCACGTCCGCGTCGTCGGCGAGCCGCTCGCGGTCCAGCAGCCGATCCCGCAGCCGGATCTTGCCGATCCGGGACGAGAGGACCATGGCGGTCGCGGTCAGGGCCCCGGTCGCCAGCCAGAGCACGCCGAGCGCGGTCAGCGGCCAGAACGAGACGCTCACCCCGAGCACGGCGACCAGGGCGCCGGCCACGGCGAGCCCCGCGAACCCATAGACCACCGGCGGCGCGTCCAACCCGTAGTCCGGCCGTCCCTCCACGTTGTCCATCGCGATCACCACCATCCTCGCTGCCGCGGCGCCGCCCGCAGGTTTCCGGTTCCTTTTCCGGTACGACGAGGGGCCCCGTGGCAGTCGGCTCGCGAGGCCCGGCCCCCGCACGACCGCACCGCGACTCGTGCGGGTCCGCCGACCCGCACGGTAGTCCCGGCCGTCGACCAACCGTTCCCACCAGCGAACCCGCACGACACGCGCCACGGTCCGGACCGGTCGCGGCCTCGCGAGCCGGTCGCCAGGTGCTCCGGGTCGTACCGGAAAATGACGATCCGCATCCCCGGCGAACCTCGCCCGTCCTCGCGGCCCGGCGACCCGCGCGAAGCGGCGGACCTCGCGGTCACCCGCGGTTCTGTGGTCAGGAGTGGTTTTCGCGCAGGGGGCGGACGGCGGCCGGGACCGGGGCGCCGGCCGGGGCGTAGGCGGCGGTGAAGCTGCCGTAATAGCCGAACAGCGGGCCGAAGCGGCGGTTGGTGACCGTGACCTGGATGCGGAAGCGGTCCGATTTCTCGTCCCACCACTCGTGGACCTCGGCGTCGCCGGTGATCGCTCGCGGACAGGGGAGGCCGCCGCGGAACGTCTGTGCGCCGCTGCGGAGGTGCAGGCCGCCGCTGCTGTCGACGGAGACGTCCAGGTCGACGGCGATGTGCTGGGTGGTGCCCAGGTAATCGATGATCACGTCCCGCCCCGGGTGGTAGACCATCGTGGCGTCGAAGCGGCGGCGGCGGTGCGGGCGGACCTGGAAGGTGCGGACGAAGGTGAGCGTCGGGCGGTCGTAGGTGTCGCGGTAGGCGTAGTTCTCGATGGTGAACGGGATGCCGGTGCCGGTCTCCGGGAACAGCACGTGCCGCAGCGTGCCGAGGTGCAGGAACGGCGCGGTGAACCCGGGGCCGCGCCAGACCCGGTTCATCACGCCGGTGCCGACGCAGCCCTGGTCGCGCTCGCCGTCGACGCCGAACCGGCGTTGCAGCCGCGGGTGCAGGCGACCGAAGTCGTCACCGAGAGCTTGTTCGAAGACCGAGGTCACGACGGTTTTCCTTTCCTGGCCGCCGGCGGCACCGGCGGGCCGCGGGGGTGAGCGGGTGTGGCGGAATTGCGAGCGCGAGTGCCGTCGCGAGCAGCACGGCCGGCGGGCCGCCGCCGGAGGCCGACGCGACGGCGATCAGCGAGGCGCGGAGCAGCAGCTCGGCCACGGCGTGCCGGCGGGCCCGCTCCGGGGTGACGCCGTGCTCCAGCCAGATCCGCAGCCGGTCGAACGACCAGGCGGTGGCCCAGCCGAACGCCGGCCCGAAGACCAGGTCGGCCAGCCGGCCGGCGGAGCCCCACCGGGTGCGGTAGGCATAACCGGTCAGGAAGCGGACACCGCCGGGAACCGGAACGTACCGCCAATAGCCGGAACCCTCCCGGATCGGCGAACGCCGGTCGGCGGAGCCGAACCGCAGCGTGGACACCGCGCCGCCGCCATGCCGGTGCCGCTCACCGCTGTGCACGCCGTGACCGGCGATCCCCGCCGTGGCGTAGGTGAAGGTGGCCGGGACGCTGCCCGGCACCGGGTCGATGCGGCCGAAGCGGGCGTCCCAGCGGGGATGCAGGCGGTGGTCCTGCGTCGCGTGCCAGACACGATCCAGCGTGGTGGCGATGGTCGTCTCGACATAGATCCTGGCCACCGCACCTCCCTCCGAGTTGAGCGACTGCTCAAACCTAGCAGTTTTGAGCGATTGCTCAAGAGGCTGGATCGAGGACAGAAGGCTGCCGATCTCGCGCGGGGAGCGCCGAGAGTCGGGGGATGGCGCAGCTTCCCGGGTTCTCGACGACCTGGCCGCTGCCGGGCGGGCACTACTTCGGTCCGCTCGGCGGTCCGGCGCAGGCGCACGGCGGCACCACGGCGGACGAGAAGGTGTGGGTCAGGGAGATTCAGCGGCAGCTGATCCGGAAGGGGTACGTGCCGGGGGTGACCGACCCGGGTGCGTCCTGGGCGGACGGGCTGTTCGGCAAGCTGACGGCCGACGCGGTGACCGCGTTCCAGCGGGCCGAGATGCCCGGCGCCGCGTCCTTCGGGGAGATCCGGGCCGACGACTTCGCCAAACTCTTCAAGGCGGCCACGCTGGCGCCCGGCGGCGGGTTCGTCTTCGGGTGGGACGCGTCCGACTTCGACTACGGGCGGGGGATGCGCACCGGGCATGTCGGGGCGGCCTACGGCGAGGGGATCCGCTTCTTCACGCACAAGGTCAGCGAGTGGGGTCCCGGCGGCCGGACGGTGCACAAACGCTGCGGGGACATGCTGAAGGCGGCGCGCGACGCGGGGATGGTGTGGTTCGGCGCGTACGTGGTGGCCCGGTCCGGGCGGCCGGTCGCCGACCAGGCCGAGTTCGCCATCGACACGCTCAACGCGCAGGCGTCCGGGCTGATCGGGCACGACCGGTTCCGCTGGCAGGTGGACACCGAGATCTGGAAGGACTCCAAGGGCGTCGTCTACGACCACGTCAGCCCGAAGACCGGGGCGGCGCTGCTGGCCGAGCTGAACCGGCGGACCGGGAAACCGGTCGGGTTCCACTACGCGCCGAAGTGGGCGTACGGGGACAGCATCCCGGGCACCGACCCGCTCTGGGCGTCCGACTACCGCGGATCCGGGGCGCCGGCGCACTGGCGTACCGAGTGGCAGCGCACCCAGCAGGGGAAGCATCCCGGGTGGGGGGCGTACAGCGGGCGTACCCCGGCCATCCTCCAGTTCTCCTCGGACGCGGTGATCGGCGGACAGCACACCTGCGACGGCAACGCCTTCCGCGGCAGCGAGGCAGACCTCGCCACCCTGATCGGCTGACCCCGGCGGGCAGCGCCACGGCCGAACCCTGCGGCACGAGCCGGGTGCGGCGGGCGTCGCACCTCGGCCGCCGACCCGGAAGGCCTCAACGCGCCGGAGGTGCCCAGGCCTCTCCGGCCCGCTGTGCGTCCCTGCGGAGCTGCCGGCGAACCGCAACCGTGCAGACGAAGGTCGTCACCGACTCGATGACGGTCAGCATGATGGCCATGAGATTGCCCGGGCCGTCGATGCCGAAGCCGACGGCGATCATGAACACGAAGACGGGCAGGTTGAGAAGCCGGATCCAGGCCAGTCCCCAAGCGAGATCGCCGGCGCCCCGGGCGGCCCGGCCCACGAGGCTTGCCCGCAAGCTCAGCCCGAGCGTGACGACCCCGACCGCGGAACTGACCGCCCACAGGTTGAACGGCGCCACCTCGGCGGTCCGCATGAACCCGTCCTGCTGGTCGTACAGGAACAGGAAGCCGATGACGGCGACCGCGGCGTCGTAGCAGAGCAGTACGACGAGGCCGGCACGGGTCAACGGGTGCGAAGGGCGAGTCCTCGATAATTCGGTCATCGCGGTCGGGTCTCCTGTCCTCTCGTCATCGAAGGGGCGGCCCGCCGGTCGCGGTCGGCGGCCAGCCGCCCCCGAAAACCGTGTCCTCACCGAGCTTCTGACGCAGTTTCGTGGTCCTCGAGTCGACCGACGACTTGAGGATCATGATGGCCACATTCAGCGCCACGGCCGCGGTCGCCGCGGTGCCGAGCGCGATGAAGACGCCGACGGGAATGCCGATCACGGTCGACGAGGTGGAGATCGCGCCGGCGATCCCGGCGATCAGGGGCACGATCATGACGATCAGCGCGGTCCAGAAGACGACGAGATCGTTGGCGATGCCGTCGAGCGCGTCGGTGATGCTGTCGGTCAGCGTCGTCTTGATCTGCGTCAGGGCATCCTTCTGCGCCGGGAGCAGCGCACGGTAGGCGGTTGCGGCGTCACCGTCCCAGTTGTCGTCGACACTCAGGCGTCCGGCATCGACCGTCGGCACCTCGCCGCTGACCGGGCCGCCGACCCGCTCGGTCCAGGCGGCCGCCAGATCCCTGAGCCTCGACGGCGAACCGGGATTGACGGCGACCTCTCGCCAGAACCTCCACCAGTCCGCCATCTCGTCGCAGAATCGCTGCCAGCCGGAGGTGGCCTGCATCCGCATAGGTGGCGGCAGGAACGGCAGCCCTCGCTCGACAGCCTGATGCAACAGCCGGGTCTTCTCTTCGATCTGGTCCACCAGCCGCAGGATCTTCCCGATCAGTTCGGCCTCCATGGTGGCCAGTGCCGCGTCACTCATGGACCTCCCACACTCCCTCCAGTTCCTGACCCGGATTCGGACGACCGGCAGACGGTCAGGCGCCTGCCAGCCGCATGCACTGGCGGCGCACGGCGCCCGCGCAGACCAGCGTCGTGGCGGCCTCGGCGATGGCCACGACGACGACGAAGCCACCGCTCAGGCCGTTGAGGCCGAAACTCGCGGCGATGCTCACCGCGACGACGGGCAGGGCGATGAGCCGCAGCCACGCCACCCCCCAGGCGATGTCACTCATGCCTCGACCGGCCCGGCCGGCGAAGCTCGCGACCAGTGCCAGCGCCACCGTCACCACGCCGATCGCGGCGCTGACCCCCCACATCTCGAGTGCGCCGGTGTCGGGAGTCGTCCCGGAACCGTGCCGCTGCTCGTTCAGGACCTGCAAGCCGATGGCGGCGATGGCGAGGTTGCTGAGCAGCAGCAGGACCAGCCAGGCACGGGTCAGGAGTCGCGGGTGGCGGATCGTCGGCGCTCCGGTCATCACGATCGGTTCTCCAATGCTGTCGTCATCGCAGGGGCGGGCCACCGGTGGCGGTCGGCGGCCACTGACCTCCACCGAAGGCCGTGTCCTCACCGAGTTTCTGGCGCAACTTCGAACTGGCGGACTCCGACGAGGACTTGAGCATCGCGATGGCGATGTTCATCCCGATCGACGCGGTGATCACGGCACCGAGCACGGCCACGACGGCGGCCGGGATGCCGATGATGGTTCCGGAGGCGCCGATGGCGCCGATGAGCCCGCCGACCAGGGGCACACACGTGGCGATCATCGTGCCCCAGAAGACCCGGATGGCGTCCGCGATGCTGTTGAGCGAATCCCCGATGGCATCGGTGAGGGTCGCCTTGATCTGGGTGAGCGCGTCCTTCTGCGCCGGAAGCAAGTCGCGATAGGCCTTGGCGGCGTCGCCGTCCCAGTTGTCGTCGACGGTCAACTGCCCGGCGTCCACGGCTTGCACCTGACTGCTCACCGGGCTGCCGACTCGATCGGACCAGGTGTAGGCGATCGTCTTGAGCTGCGACGGCGAGCCCATGTTCGCGAAGACATCGCGCCAGAAGTTCCAGTAGTTCGTCATCTCGTCGCAGAACTCCTGCCACGCGCCGGTGGCCTGCATCCGCATCGGCGGCGGCAAGAACGGCAAGCCGCGCGCGACCGCCGCGTGCAACCGCTGCGTCTTCTCTTCGATCTGGTCCACCAGGTGGAGGACCTTTCCGATCAGCTCGGCCTCCATGGTGGCCAGGGCGGCGTCACTCATGGACGTCCCACACCCCTTTCAACTGCTCGGCCGCGTCCTCGTCGTTGCGTTCGTAAAGGTCGGCGACTCGGTGCAGGGTCACGCAGAGGTCGAGGGTCTTCTCCCCGGCCTGCGCCAGCAACCGCGCGGTCTTCTCCTGGATCTCCTGATAGGTCGCGAGGAACGGGGTCCGGGCGACCATCTCGGAGACCTCGTGCGCGGTCAGCCCGAGCCCGCTCGCCTCGTCCGCCGCCAGTTTCGTCACGTGTGAGACGCGTTCCCAGGTGTCCGCGTCGTGTCGCAGGGCGTCGAGCGCCACCCGTAATGTCATCTGCCCGTGCCTCCCCGCTCACCGCAACCGCAGCCGGGTGGCCAGCTCGAACGGATCCTGGACGGCCCGTTGTGCCGCACCCAGCCGGCTCTCGGCGATCACGGTGTCCACGCTGTCCCGGGCAGCCAGGGCATACGCCGCCTGGAACGCCGCGACCGTCTGCCGGCCGATGTTCGCCTCGTGCGCCTCGGCCAGCCAGCGGCTGTGGTAACGCACCTCGCTCACCTCGCCGCCCCCGGTGACCGTCACGGTCACGTCCCGGCGCGGGCTGTGCCCGGTGTAGTTGTTCGACCGCGCCGCCGTCACCCTGTCGAGCGCCTGGTCGAGCCCCTGCTCGACGTCCTCCAGGATCGCCAGGAGTTCGCTCAGCGCCACCCGGCTGTCGTCCGAGCTCATCCGCCGCGTCGCCAGCCGACTCAGCTCCCGGGCGAAGTCGCCGCTGCCAAAGCCGGAGCCGGAGCCCGAGGCCAAGGCCGAGCCGTGACCGGAGACCGCACCCCCGCCGCCCCCGGCCGGCTGCGCGCCGTCGGCGAACGTCGCACCCCAAGCCGCAAACCGCGCCATCCCTGCCGCCCGCACCGCCTCCACCACGGCATCCCCCAGCGCCGAGGCCGCGACCCGCTCCCGCCAGCGCTGCGTCACCCGTACCGAAGCCACCCGCCCGTTCCCGTCGAGCCTGACCAGCACCGCCCCGCTGTCGTCCTCGCCCTGGCCGCTCAGTTCGGCGCTGCGCATGGCCGCCGCGGCCCGGGCCGCGAGCGGCTCGAAGTCGTTGCTCATGGACACTCCCGCCCATCGGTGAGTTCGCCGGTCTTCGATAACAACACCTGGCCGGACCGAAAGGTTCATCGACCAGCTTGATCACCTTGGGGCGCGTCGCTGCGGTCCGGATGCGGCGCGGTGTCCCCTCCTCGCCGCCTATGACCGTTTTTGATTCCTAGCCTGGCGGTATACCATCCGGCGCACGCTCGATCGACGATTGACTCCGCGTCACCAGCGCGGCGATCGTGCCGGGGGCGATACGGGGGACGTGGCGGAGGTTCGACGGGCATGAGCACGGACGCGGGAACATCCGACCGGGTCGCGCCCGCGGTCCTGCTGCCGCTGGTCGAGGCGAAGACGTCCCGCCCGCAGACGGTCCGTGCCGGCGTCGCCCGCCAGCGGCTGCACGACCTGCTGGACGCCGCGATCGGCAAGCCGGTGACGCTGGTCTGCGCCGGCGCCGGGTGGGGCAAGACCACTGTGGTGTCCGGGTGGGCCCAGCGGCATCACGCCCCGGTCGCCTGGTTGAGCGTCGACCGGCACGACAACGATCCCCAGGTCTTCTGGGCCTACCTGCTGGCGGCGCTGCGGGTGGCCGGCGTCGTCCCGGCGGGCAACCCGCTCGCCGACCTCGGGGCGGTCCCGGCCGATCCGCGAGAGCGTGGCCGGCTGTTCGCCGCCGGACTGGCCCGGCTGGCGGCCGGCACCGTGCTGGTGATCGACGACGTCCAGGAGATCGACGACGCGGACGTGCTGCGCGAGCTGACCGATCTGCTGCGCCACCCGCCGGCGTTGCGGCTGCTGCTGATCGGCCGGTCCGAGCCGCCGCTGCGCCTGCACCGGCTGCGTGCCGCCGGGCAGCTCGCCGAGATCCGGGCCGAGCAGCTGGCGTTCGGGCACGACGAGGCGGCCGAGATCGTCGGGCGGCACGGGCTGTCGCTGTCCGCCGAGGAGATGACCACCCTGGTGGACCGCACCGAGGGGTGGGCCGCCGGGCTCCAGCTGGCGGCCGGCTTCCTGGCCGCGCACGACGGCGCCCGCACCATCACCGAGTTCGCCGGCAATGTGCGAGGCGTGGACGACTACCTGACCGAGGAGGTGCTGGCCGACCGCACCCGGCGGCAGCGGCGGTTCCTGTTGCAGACCAGCATCTGCGAGAACGTCTGCGCCGGCCTGGCCGACGCGATCACCCAGCGGACCGACGGGCAGCGGATCCTCGAGGAGCTGGAGCACGACAACGACTTCGTGGTCCGGCTCGGCGCCAAGCCGCTCTGGTTCCGCTATCACCAGCTGCTGCGCGACGTGCTCGGGCACCGGTTGCGGGTGGAGACCCCCGGTGTGGTGCCGGACCTGCACCGCCGCGCGGCCCGCTGGCACGCCGCGAACAACTCGGTGCTGGAGGCGCTCGCCCACGCGGTCTCCGCGCGGGACTGGGCCTTCGTCGGACGCCTGGTCGTCACCCAGGCCGCGCCGCTGATCGTGTCGGCGCACCGCGCGGCGCTCGTGAAGATCCTCCGCGGCGTGCCGGCCGAGCAGCTGACCACCACTCCCGAGCTGATGTTCTGCGCGGCCCTGCTGCTGTTCCACGCCGGCGACTACGACGGCATCCCGGCCCGCCTCTACGCCGTCCGGGAGCTGTCGCACGACCGGCCGGACAGCGTCCGCGAACCGGTCGAGATCATGTCGCGCACCCTGCAACTGGCCGCCGACCGGGCTCGCGGCGACATGCCCGCCCTGCTGGCCGGTGCGAGCCTGCTGCTCGACCTGCTCGGCGGGGCCAAGGCCGTGCCGGTCTCCGCGATCGCGCAGAACCGGGCGATCGCCCTGGGCAACCGCGGCCTGGCCCTGCTCTGGCTGGGCCGGACCGAGGAGGCCGAACGGGAGCTGTGGGCCGGGTCCTCCGCCGCGCGCGTCGCCGGGGTCGAATTGACCGAGATCAACGCGTCCGGGCACCTGGCGCTGCTCAAGGTGATGTCCGGGTCGGTGCACGAGGCCGCCACGCTGGCCACCAGCGCCGTCGACCTGGCCGAGCAGCGCGGCTGGCGCTACGCGTTGCAGACCGTGCCCGCATACTTCGCTCTGGCCCTGGTCCGGCTGGAGCGGCACGACCTGGACGGCGCCCGGCAGGCGGTGCAGGACGGGCTGCGCGGTCACCACAGCGACCCGGAGGCGGCGCAGCACCTCATCGGCCTCGGCGTGCAGGCCCGGCTTGCGGCCGCCCGCGGCAACCTCGGCGCCGCCCGGAAACTGTGCGACGAGGCCCGCGTGGCGCGTACCGCGCGGATGCGGATGCCGGCCGTCGACGACTGGCTGGCCCGGATCGAGGCCGCCGTCGACCTGGCGGCGGGCGCCGATCCGGGCGGCGCCGACCCGCTTCTGCTGGCCCGGGCCGCCTACCTCAAGGGCGACTTCCGGCAGGCCCAGCGCTTGCTCGCCGAGGTGGGCACCGCCGAGCAGGACACGGTGGGCCGGGTCGAGGCCGGCATCCTGGCGGCGCTGCTGGCCGACGTGCGCGGGCAGTCGGTGCAGGCCGCCGACCTGCTCGCCGACGCGGTCTCGGTTGCTGCCGGGGAGGGGATCCGCCGACCGTTCCTGATCATGGATGACCCGCGGCTCGACGCGCTCCTACACCGGATGCGGCTGCTCGCCCCGCTGGTCGCGGACTTCGTCGGCGAGCTGCGCCCGAGCCGGGCCCGGCACCCGGTGGAGAGCCTGAGCGAGCGGGAGACCGAGGTGCTGCGCTACCTCGCGACGATGCTCACGGCCGCCGAGATCGCCGCCGACCTCGGTGTCTCGGTGAACACGGTGAAGGCACACATGCGGGCCGTCTATCGCAAACTGGGCGCCTCGCGGCGCACCGAGGCGGTCACCCTGGCCCAGGACCGCGGCCTCCTCTGACCGATCACAATCAAGATCAAGACCCGCTTTGCGTACGCCGCGGGAGCGCGTGCTCCGGGCGTACTCAAATCGGGTTTTTCCGGTCAGTAACTCATAAACCGTCCTGTGCGCCCAGGTACGCCAGGACGGCCATCACCCGGCGGTTGTCGTCGGTCGACGGCGGGAGCTGCAACTTCGCCAGGATGCTGTTGATGTTCTTGGCGACCGCCTTCTCGGTCACGAACATCGCGGCCGCGATCGCCGCGTTCGACCGGCCCTGCGCCACCAGCCCCAGCGTCTCCAGCTCCCGCGCGGTCAGCGAGGCGAGCCGGTCGCTGCGCCCGACCATCCCGGACACCACGTCCTCGTCCATCACGGTGCCGCCGCCGGCGACCGTGCGCAGCGCCGCGATGAACTGCTCGCCGTCGAAGACCCGGTCCTTGAGCAGGTAACCCACGCCGCCGGCCCCGTCGGCGAGCAGTTCGGTGGCGTAGAGCTGCTCGACGTACTGGGAGAGCAGCAACACCGGGAGACCGGGCCGGGCCCGGCGCGCCTCCAGTGCCGCCTGGAGGCCCTCGTCGGTGAAGCCGGGCGGCAGCCGGATGTCGACCAGCGCGACGTCGAACTCCTCGGCCGCCAGCGCCGCGCGCAGCGCCGGCCCGTCGGTCACCGCCCGCACGACCTGGTGGCCGTGTGCCTCCAGCAGCTTGACCAGGCCCTCCCGGAGCAGGAATTGGTCCTCCGCGAGAATCAGGCGCACGCGATGACCCTAGTCGATTGTGGTCCCAGTACCACTGACCCGGCGGCGTCCGGTTGGCATGCTTCGGACATGCTCAATGACTTGGTGCGCGGGCTGAAGCTCGCCGGACTGGCCCTGGTGGACTCGCTGTTGCTGGTCTGGATCAACTTCTGCGTGAGCGTGCTGACCATCGGCATCGGGGTGCCCCTGCTGCCGAAGGCGCTCGACGCGGCCCGGGCGCGGACCGCGCGGCAGCGGCAGCTGGCCCGGGAGTGGACCGGCGTCACCGTGGAGGAGCAGTACCTGCCGATCCCGGCCGGGCAGCCCGGCTTCATCGGCCACGTCCAGCGGGGCTGGGCCATGCTCGGCGACACGGCCACCTGGCGCGACCTGCGCTGGCTGCTGCTGAACCCGGTGGTCGGCTCGTTCCTCGGCCTGCTGCCGGTGCTCATGGTGATCGAGGGGCTGTTCGGTCTCACCGCGCCGTTCACCTGGCGGATCGTGGTGCAGGACTGGGGCTGGGAGAACAGCTGGTTCCTGTTCGTCCCGCTGGTCGACCAGGTCACCGCGAACCTGGCCGCGGTGGTCGCCGGCGCCGAGATCGCCGCCGGGTTGTACCTGAGCCGGGTGTTCCTGCGGCTGCACGGCAACTGGGTCGGTGCCATGCTCGACGGGCGCAGCCGCGCCGAGCTCACCCAGCAGGTGCGGCACCTCACCGACAGCCGCTCCGACGCGGTCAGCCAGCAGGCCGCCGAGATCCAGCGGATCGAGCGGGACCTGCACGACGGCGCCCAGGCCCGGCTGGTCTCGATGGGGATGACCCTGGCGGCCGCCGAGACGCTGATGAAACGCGACCCGGAGCAGGCGCTGGCGCTGGTCACCGAGGCCAAGAACAGCTCCGCGAACGCCCTGCGCGAACTGCGCGAACTGGTCCGCGGCATCCACCCGCCGGTGCTCGCCGACCGCGGCCTGGTCGACGCGGTCCGGGCGCTCGCGCTGACCCTGCCGCTGCACGTCGACGTCACCGCGGACGTACCGGGCCGGGTGTCGCCGCCGGTCGAGTCGGCCGTCTACTTCGTCGTCTCCGAGCTGCTCGGCAACGTGGTCAAGCACGCGCGGGCCACGCACGCGAGCGTCGACCTGCGCTACACCGACGGCAGGCTGCGGGTCACCGTGCACGACGACGGGGTGGGCGGCGCCGACCCGAGCCGGGGCACCGGGCTGACCGGGATCGAGCGGCGGCTGTCGCCGTTCGACGGGTTCGTCACGGTGTTCAGCCCGGCCGGTGGCACCACCGACGTCGCGATCGAGGTGCCCAGCGACCTCGTCACGATCGGCTGAGAGCCTGATACGTCGGGGATCCGACCGCGTGAAGAGGTTTTGCGGACGGACGTGCAGCCCCACCATGAAGAACGTGAATTTCGATCGAGTACGGGCGGAGTCCAGTGCCGTGGCGCTGGCCGAGGGACGCAAGCGGATCGCGCTCGCCGTCACCTCCGTGGCGCACGACTGGTCACCGGCCCAGCAGGAGATGCTGGCGCTGGTCGAGGAGCAGCCCGAGGACATCCTCGCAGTGATCGACCGGCTCAAGGCCGTACAGAAAGTTCTGGATCTTCTTCCACCGAGCCCGGGCACCAACCGGGTCGCGGCCTTCAACACCCTCTACCTGACCATCACCGAACAGGTGGCCGAGAGCCTGCGCAGCCCGGACTGCGTCGACCCGGAGTGGCTCGAGGTCCTCGACGTCGAGTTCGCCCGGTTGTATTTCAAGGCGCTCGGCGCCTGGGGCGTCCCCGGCAAGGACCCGGCCGACGCCTGGGAGGTCCTGTTCCGCCGCGCCTACGACGACAAGGTGACCGTGATGGACGCCGCGGTCCTCGGCGTCAACGCGCACATCAACCACGACCTGGCCCTGGCCCTGCTGGCCACCTGGGACCGCCTCGGCTACCCCGGCGACGGCCCGCAACACCCGGACTACCTGCTGGTCAACAAGATCTTTTACCAGCAGATCCCGCTGCTGCGCCGGCGCTTCGCCACCGCCTGGCAGCTCCAGATCGACAAATGCGTCGGCGACCTGGACGACTGGAGCCAGCGCATCCTGGTCCGCACCACCCGGGCCATGGCCTGGGAACAGGCCGAAACCTTGTGGGCCCTCCGCGACGACCCGAAGGATTACGACCACGCCCTGCGCGTCATGGACCGTGCCTCGGCCTGCGCCGGCGAGGCCCTGCTCAAGGGCACCAGCCTGCTCCAGGTCCTCTGGCTGACGGCCACCGCCTGGGCCACCCGCCTCTGGCGTCGCCTCACCGGCCGCCCGACGAAGCCCTGACCACCCGGGCGGGATCGCCGCCCGGTTCGGTTCGCCACCCTCGAGGCCGCTACGGCAGGCCCGCGATGCCGGCGCCGCGATGCCGTCTGGTCGCGTCGCCACCGTAGCGTTGCGACAACCTGACATGCCGCTATCCGGAGCCGATCTAGCGTGGCCGGATCGAACCGGCGGCGAATGGGTGCGCTTCGTGTCTGACGACGTTCTTGCGGTCTGGTCCTCCTCGAGCCCCAACGGGTCCCGCAACTTCGAATACGGCATCAGAACCCGGACTTGGGGATTCAAGAGTTTCGAGCCTGACTACCGCAGTTCCGTTCGTTGGGTCTTGTTCGGCTATTCGCACAGCAGCGGTGGACCGAGGCAGCCGGCCGCCGATTGGCAGAGTGGCGTCGCCGACATCCTTCTCTGCGAAGTCAGCGGTGATTTCTACACCGGTCATGCCCCGCATTGGCCGGACGAGATCGAAGATAACAAGATCATTTATCCGTGCCGGATCGGGATCACCGTCATCGGCGCTGCCACTGGCGTGAGTACCAGCGCCAACGGGCCACTCGGACTGGCCGGAAGTGAGGCCTTGCGCCTTTCCGGCACCGGTAACCGTGGCGTGTACTGCCGGGTGGACCTCAGTGACCTTCGCCAGGTGTTGGACGCACCTGTCACGTCGAGCGGAGTTGTCGATCTCAGCCGTACCGCTGGTGACGTGATTCCGGAACGGCCGAACCGTCGAAGCCAAGGGCAGGGCCGGTCCCAGGACGCCGCACTCAACAAAGCGCTCGAGGACCACGCCGTCGCGATGGCGATCGAGCATTACCGCGGTCTCGGCTGGGACGAGATCCGGACCCTCGGCAAACCCTATGACCTGGTGTGTACCAAAGTCACCGGCGAGGAGAAGCACGTCGAGGTGAAGGGCACGACCGGTGCCGGCGGGGACGTCAACTACACGCCGAACGAGGTCCAGCATTTCCGCAGCTGTCCGTTCGGAGCGGACCTGGTGGTGGTTCGCGACATCCAGGTGGATCGCTCCGTCTTCCCGCATGCCACCAGCGGTGGCGAGTTGCTTCACGTCGAGAACTACCAGGCGCCCCCCGAGGACCTGAAAGCTACCGGTTGGACCGGGAGAGTCAGCGGCTGGCACTGAGCTGTCTCTCCCGGATACCGGCCCCCCGAGCTGCTGGGGAACCGGATCGGCGGCATGCGAGCGGACTGTCAGCGGTGGGGGCGGTCTCGGCGGACGGTGGGGCGGCGGCCTCGGATGGTGCTGTGGCTCAGGGCCCGGATGACCCGGTCGGCGTCCGCCTCCGGGACCTCGACCAGCGAGAAACGGTCGGTGATCTGGATGGCGCCGATGTCGCGGGCGGGCAGGCCCGCCTCGCCGGCGATCGCGCCGACCAGGTCCTGCGGGCGCAGGCCCGCGCGCCGGCCCAGGCCGACGAAGACCCTGGTCACGGCGCTGTCGGCGGAGCGGCCGCGGCCCGGGCCGCGGTCGTTGTAGCGGTCGGCGCCGGGGCCGTTGCGGCGGGCGGCGCGGTTGTCGAACTCGCGTTCGCGCTGGGGTGCGATCGACGGGATCTCCGGCTCGTCGACGTCGCCGCCGTTCGCCTCGTGCAGCAGGTTCAGGCAGGCGAGGGCGACCTGCTCCAGGTCGGCCTCGTCGGTGAGGGAGGCCAGGACTGACCGGAAACGGTCCAGGTCGTCGGCGTCCAGACCTTCCACGACGGTGGTGCGGACCATCTCGAGGCGCCGGGCCCGCAGGTCGGTCACGGTGGGGAGCTTTTCCAGTACGATCCGCTGACCGGTCAACCGCTCGATGGCTTTGAGCATGCGCTGCTCGCGCGGCTCGGCCAGGGTGATGGCGGCGCCGGTGCGCCCGGCGCGGCCGACCCGGCCGATGCGGTGCACGTAGGCTTCCGGGGCCGACGGCACGTTGAAGTTGATCACGTGGGTCAGCTGTTCCACGTCCAGGCCGCGGGCGGCCACGTCGGTGGCGACCAGCAGCTCGGTGGTGCCGGCCCGGAGACGGCCCATCACCCGGTCACGCTGGTCCTGGCTCAGGCCGCCGTGCAGGGCCTCGGCGCGGAAGCCCCGGCCGTTCAGGCTCTCGGTGACCTCTTCCACCTCTTCGCGGGTCCGGCAGAAGACGATCGCGGCGGTCGGCGCCTCGACGTCGAGCACCCGGCCGAGAGCGGCGGCCTTGTGCGCGCGGGCGACCAGGTAGGCGCTCTGCCGCACGGTCGGCAGCGCGTCGGCCGTGGCGGTGTCCCGCCCCATCCGGATCCGCTGCGGGTCACGCAGGTGCCGCCGGGCGATCGCGTCGATCCGGGGCGGCATGGTGGCCGAGAACAGCACGGTCTGCCGCTCCTCGGGCGTCTCGGCCAGGATCGCCTCGATATCCTCGGCGAAGCCCATGTCGAGCATCTCGTCGGCCTCGTCCAGCACCACGGTCCGGATGGCGTCGAGCCGCAGCGTCTCCCGCTCGATGTGATCGAGAATCCGCCCCGGCGTGCCGACGACGACGTCCACCCCGCGCCGCAGCACCTGCAACTGCCGGTGGATCGGCTGCCCGCCGTAGACCGGAAGCACCCGGACGTTCAGCTCCCGCCCGTACCGATGCACGGCCTGCGACACCTGCTCGGCCAGCTCCCGAGTCGGCACGAGCACCAGCGCGACGGGGTCATCGGAGGTGCCGGTGGTCAGACGCTGCAACAGCGGGAGGGCGAACGCGGCCGTCTTGCCGGTGCCGGTCGCTGCCTGGCCCACCAGATCGTGCCCGGCGACGAGTGGGCCGATGGCCTCACGCTGGATGGGAGTGGGCTCCTCGTAACCGAGATCGGCTAGGGCACGCAGCAGTTCGGGACGCAGCCCCAGCTCAGCGAAGCCTGCATCGGTGCTGGTAGTGGGGTCTTCGTCCATGTGGGCAGGATACGGAGTGTGCCTGCTGATCCGCACATCGGGCGATTCACGCCACATCCCGGTGGGGGCGGGGCTGCGGGTGTCGGCGGTTCCTATGAGAGACCGTGCACGTCCCACCAGTCGGCCTGCTTGTGCTTGGTGACCACCCCGTCGATCCGGGTAAGCAGCAGCCAGTTCCCGTTCAGGTCCAAAGAGACGTCCTCGGCTCCTGAATCCAGCACACGCTCGACTACACCAACCATTGCCCGTAGGGAAGGACCTAAACTGGCCTTCTTGTTCATATGAAAGGTGAACCGCACGAATGCGGATGGCTTCCACTCCCACATGCCGTTGTCGGCTTCGGCTTCCAGATAGCCATCCCGCCCGGCATAGGCGGTGACACCGAAGCCGTATTTTTCGTTCAGGTCTGTGAGAAGAAGTGGTGGCGTGCCGCTCATGTGCTCGTCTGGATCGGGGAAGGCCCTATTGGCAAGATCCTCGACAGGGTTTCGGGTGGCTACTATCAGCCGATACTCGATCGCCATGTATTCGCTCTCACGTTTCATCCGGATGAGGGATGATCTGTATGATTTGATCATCAGGGGTGATCATCTTTACCTCTTTGATCTTAGGGAGGGGCCAGTCCCGGAATTGTCGCCATATCATCGACATGTCACCTTTCCAGTATTTGAGGTCCATCACGACGCGCTGCGTCTGCCCGTCCTCTCCTTTGTCTCTCACCTCACTCCATGCGTTGCGCGCGTTTGTGGCCGGATTCGGCGAATAGCAGTCGAATACTCGGCCTTCAAGTATGTAGTCGGGATCTTTCATCGGGCTGCCAAGATCCCCGTGTGCTTGGCGTGCTTGAGCTATCTCGGCCTTGCTGGGATTCTGCTGGATCCGGTAACCGTTTGCGGCCAGGAGCGAGGCAGCCTCGTTTTCGCGTCCAATTGATCGGCGGCCCTCCTCGTTCTGGTCGCGATCGATTTCGGTGCGCGGGCCGGTCGGAGTGCCGCCCTTCGTGCCGGTCGGTTGGGTGATGAGGGGATTGGCTGCCTGATGCGGGTCGGTGATGGGTTGTTTACCGCCGGAGCGGCCGCCCCGGCTGATCTGTTGCGCGTTCGAGTGACCTGCCGACACGTTACGGGCTTCGGGTCCGCCGCTCTGATGGTGGCGTCCGCCGCGCGGTGAATTGTTCTCACCTTCAGGTCTCTTCGACCGAGACATGAGTTACCCGTGAATGAGGTGGGAGAGGTTGGTGAGGCTGGTGGTGAGGGCGGTGGTGTAGCCGGCTATCCGGGCGGCCCACTTGGCGACCGCCAGGACGATCTGGGTGGCGACCACCGGGAGGGTGACCACGGCCATGGCCTCGAGCGCCCAGACGATCACCCGGGCCACCAGGTCGGCGATCAGATCGCGGACCAGGTCTCGGGTGAAGCGCACCAGGTTTCCCGCGGCCTCGGTGGCGGCCGACATGGCGGAGGCCGTGCCGCTCAGGATGCCCAGAGCCGCGACGTTGTGCGACATCATCGACGAGTACGCCTCCGCCGCGGTGCCCTGCCAGTCCGGGAGGTCGGCCGCCAGCGAGTGACGCAGGCCGGTGGCCGCGTCGTTCAGGGAGCCGGCGATGTTCTCCCAGGTGGCGGCGTGGGCGCTGACCTGCTGCGGCGCGCCGGTCAGTTCGTCGAGCAGGTGCCGGAGGGGCTCGAAGTACTCCATCGCCCATCCGAGACCGTTCGCCAGCAGGGAGCCGAAGGGATCGATGGCGACGGAGCCCACGCTGAGGCCGGTGGTGGCTCCGGTCAGCGCGCTGTCCACCCAGTCGCCGCCTCGGATGGTGGTGACGAGGTCGGCCATGTCCCCGATCACCGTGGCGCCGATCGCCGCGTCCGGCGCCTCCGGAGCGGCGATGAGCGATGTCATGCCGGCCCGCCCGCGTTGCGGATGGTGGTGGCGGATCGGTGGTCGGTCGTCTCGTAGTCCGTGGCGGTGGACTCCAGGTCGTGGATCAGGAAGTCGAGGTTTTCGGCGACGTAGTCGGTCAACTCCGCCTGGCGCCGGTGCCGCGCGGCCAGGATCGCCGGGAGCCAGCTGCACAGCCTCCCGAACGCCGCGTGGTCCTCGGTGATCGCGGCACTCGCCGCTCGGACGGCGTCGAAACGATCCTGGAAGCCCCGCAGGGTGCCGGCGTGCCGGCGGAGCTGGGCAGCGTCGACGAGCACCCGGCCCGGGGCTGTCACGGCTGCTCAGGGGTGCCGGTCACCATGGCGCGGATGGCGGCCGAGTCGGCGCCGACGGTGTCCGTGATGACGGCGACGGCCCGGTCGGTGGCCTGGCGGCGCGCCTCCGCGAGGGTGCTCAGCACGGTCCGGGACAGGGTGTCGGGGGCGAGGTGCGGCACGCGGGCGCTGAAGCGCAGGTCCATCAGCATGCCCTGCGCGTCCACGGTGACCTCGACCAGGTGGCGAGGATCGCTCAGGGTGAGCCGTAGCGCGGCCAGCCGGGCGCTCATCGCGCGCGTCCGGGTGACCAGTCTGTCGATGTCGTGCTGCCAGGCGGCGATGCGGTCCAGCGCCATGCCCGGCTCCAGCAGGGGTTCCACGTTCGAGGCCATGCGAAGCTCCCTCATCGCGGGTGTCCGCGAAGAATCGGCGGGCACCCGCGACGGTCGCGGGTGCCCGTGCGGGTGGTCCGAAGGGTCTTGGCTGGCCGGCCGGGTTCGACGCTAGGCGATCGCCCGGCACGTCGCGACAACGAAATTTATGCCTGTGGATAACTACGGAGAGTCGCCGTCAGCCGCAGCCGGGCAGCTGCTGCTTGGTCCACCGCTGCACGCCGCTCTGGTTGACCACGACGACCTCGTCGACTCGCTTGCAGAGGTCCGAGCCCGCTTTGCGGAACGTGGCGTCGAAATAGTCCCGGGCCGCCGCATGCGGATATCCCGCCGGCGCCTCCAGATAGAGCCACACCGCCCGGGAGCTTCCCGGCGGCGCGCCCTGCTGCAGCTCCTTCACCGCGCTCTGGAGATTCGTGCTGACCGAATCGCTGCTCACCGACTTGGTCTGGATCGCGACGGTCTGCCGGCCGGAGTGCACCAGCACATCGGCCCGGTACTTCTTGCCGTCGACCACCTCGGTCCCGTCGAGCGCCACCCGCGCTTGCGGATCCTGGCGCAGCATCGCGGCCGCGATCTGCAACTGCCGCCGCGAGCCCAGCTTCTCGTGCACCGGCGTTCCGGGCGCCCCGGTGTCGTACTCGAAAATGAGATTCTGCAGTTTCGGGTAGAGAATTTCGGGGTTCTCCAGGCGCCCGGAGCCGATCAGCTCACCGACCTCCGGCAAACCGCCGTAGGTCACCGTGTCCTCCATCGCCTGGACCGCTTTGTCGGCGTCGAAATGAGGTGCTTTCCGCATCGCGTCCAGGGCCAGCAACACCGTCGGCAACTGGCTGGGATCGAGCCCGCTCAGCAGTTCCGAGCGGCCGACGACGACGCCGTCCTCCTGCAGACGGCGCATCACTTTGAGATTCGGGCCGTGCAACTGCTCGGTGAAGACCTCGGCGCGATAGTCCGCGGAGACGTCCTGGTTGGTCGGCGCCGGGTTACGGAAACTCATTGTCGCGGTGGTCGCGATCGCTCCTGGTTGCAGCGTGCCGAGCGAGGTGACCTGGGTCTGCGTCATTCCCGGTGATACCGAGGCGACCACCGAGGCCTTGCCCGCGGCCGTCCCGGTGTTGGTCACCGTCACCGACCAGGTGCAGGTCGTCGTCCGGCAGGTGGTCGCATTGACCTCCACCTCGAAAGCCGGCCGTTTCGCCGTCGCGTTCTCCTCGACCACGGCGGCGTCCGGGAAATCGGCGACCTCGGCGTTCTCCGGCGGCGGATTCACCAGCGCGCTCACGTAGGGCGGCGTCGGCGGGGTCAGCTGCGACGACCGATAGTTGATCGGTTTACCCGGCTGGAGCGGGGCGATCGGCGCGCGATCCTGGACCGCACCGCCGAACCACACCAGCCGATGCGGCTCGGCGCTGCTGAACAGGAACGTCCAGCCGCCGCGCCGCAATCCGACCACCGGCTGCCCGGCGACGGTGCGCACGTCGGTGGCCGCCGTTCCGCCGCTGCGGACCCAGTCGATCATCCCGGCCAGGGAATCGGGTTGCAGGGCGGCTGTTTCGACCGGAAAGGCGAGGCCTTTCGGGCGTACCCAAACGCCTTGGAGAGCAGCGACCCGAGCGGCGTCGCGACGTGCCCACCAAGCCTTGTCCCCGCGGACCGCGGTGTCCGCGCGCGCAGCGCGGAAATCGGCCTTTCCGCCGCCCGCGTCGGTGAGCGTGCCCTGCGCGGTCCCACCCGCGGTGACGGTCAGATCGCCGGTCACGTCCAAACCGGTCTGGTCGAAGAAACTCACTTTGAGCGACGTGGCGTCCTGTCCGCGCAGAGCGGTCGCGGCCTGCGCCGCGGCGGCCTTCGGATCCGGTGACGAATCGGACCGGGTCTGCAGGTAAACGAGGCCGCCGGCGGCGGCGAGAACCACCAGCAACGCGATGCCGATCAGCAGGACATGTCGCCGAGGCGAGTCCGGGGGCGCTTCGATCGCGGTTTCGGTCGTTTGGGGTACGGCCGGAAGAACCATGTCGGGTACGTGCGGCGGCCGGCCGGGCGGCGCTTCCCAAGCACCCGGCGGCGGGGCCGGCTGGTGTCCCGGAACCGGCGAATAGACGGCCGGCGGCGGTGCGGGAACGGCCGGCGGCGGTGCATGAACGGCTGGCGGGGGTGCATGAACGGCCGGTGGCGGTGCATGAACGGCCGGTGCCTCCGGCGGATGTTCTCGCCGGGAGATGGTCTCGGCGCGCTGCCGGGGAACCTCCGGAACGGGGAGGGGCGGCGACTGAGGGACCTCGGGAGCGCCGAAGGGTGGCCGCCGCGGCGGCGAAGGAGTCGGCGGCGGCGCGACGGGCCGGGCGGAAGGTGGTGCCAAGGGCTGGGAGGCGGGCCCCGCGGGCCGAGTGACCGGCGGGGTGGCCGCTGAGCCCGGCGTCGGCGTGACGGGCCGTGTGGCGGGTGGCGCGGCCCAGGCAGGCGACGATCGTCCGGCCGACGGCGGAGCGTGCGGCGGCGGCGTGAGAGGCGCCGGTGCCTGCGGCGGGGGCGTCAGCGCTTCGGGCAGGCGCGGAGCGGGCGCGACAGGCTCCGGCCGGCGGGGTGCGGGAGCGGTCGGATCCGGAATGCGGGGCGCCCGACTGGTCGAGTCCGGACTGAGCGGCACCGGACTCGCCGAGTCCGGACGGTGCGGCGGGGTGGGAGGTTTCGCGGCCCGGGGCGGCGCCGCCGACGCCCACGGATTGGCCAGCCGGGTTGTCGTGACGGGTGGCGACTCCGCGGGTGGCGACGGCTCGGGCGGCGGCGAGGCCTGCCTCGGAACGGTCGGCCTCCGATGCTTGCCGGACGAACGACTGATCGGAGGAGCCGACGAACCCGAACGAGCGGGCAGGCCCGGAGGGGCCGGCGAGCCGGGAAGAGCAGACGAGCCCGGAGGGGCCGACGAGCCCGGAGGGGCCGACGAGTCCGGAGGGGCCGGCGAATCCGGAGGAGCCGGCGAACCCGGAGGAGCAGACGAGCCCGGAGGAGCAGACGAGCCCGGAGGGGCAGACGAAACCGTAGGGGGAGCGGGCACGGGGGGATCCGCGGACGACGGCGCGGGACCACCCTTGCTCGGCGGCGGCGTGTCCCACGGCCCCGGGCTCCGTGCCCGCTCCGCGTCGTTGCGCTCCGAATCCATCCATACCTCCCGTCCGTAACCGGACGGGACGATATTAGTGACGACGGCCGACAATCGCCCAGCGATTCAGGTATCTGGCACGTTCGCTGAACCGTGCGGGGTCGTCGGTGCCGGGTTAGGGTCGATCGCATGGGGGTGCGCACCTGGATCGAGGGCTGGCCGGTCTACCGGCAGCTCACCGGCACCGACCCACTGGGGCGCGGCGTCGCCGTCCAGAGTGCCCGCACCCGCGCGCTGACCGCCCGCACCGAGACCGCCGACTCGGTGGCCCGCTCGGTCTGCCCGTACTGCGCGGTCGGCTGCGGCCAGCGGATCTATGTGAAGGACGGCGAGGTCACCCAGATCGAGGGTGACCCGGACAGCCCGATCTCCCGGGGCCGCCTCTGCCCGAAAGGTTCGGCCAGCAAGAGCCTGGTCACCAGCGACCGCCGGCAGCGCACGGTGCTCTACCGCCGTCCCTACGGCACCGACTGGGAAGAGCTGGACCTGGACACCGCGATGGACATGATCGCGGACCGGGTCCTCAAGGCGCGCGCCGAGACGTGGGAGGACGCCGACGCCGAGGGCCACCCGCTGAACCGGACGATGGGCATCGCCAGCCTCGGCGGCGCCACCCTGGACAACGAAGAGAACTACCTGATCAAGAAGCTGTTCACCGCGCTGGGCGCACTGCAGATCGAGAACCAGGCGCGCATTTGACACTCCGCCACCGTTCCCGGTCTGGGAACCAGCTTCGGCCGTGGCGGGGCCACCGGATTCCTCCAGGATCTGGCGAACGCCGACTGCATCATCATCCAGGGCTCCAACATGGCGGAGGCCCACCCGGTGGGTTTCCAGTACGTCGTGGAGGCGAAGAACCGCGGCGCCAAGGTGATCCACATCGACCCGCGGTTCACCCGGACCAGCGCGCTCGCGCACAGCTACGTGCCGGTGCGGGCCGGGGCTGACATCGCGTTCCTGGGTGGGGTGATCAACTACATCCTGGCGAACGAGAAGGACTTCCGGGAGTACGTCGTGGCGTACACCAACGCGTCCATGATCGTGAGCGAGGAGTTCCAGGACACCGAGGACCTCGACGGGCTGTTCTCCGGCTACGACCCGGGCAACCGCGCCTATCACCAGGGCAGCTGGGCGTATCAGGGGCAGCACGACACTGCCCCGGACCATGAGCAGACACACATCGACCGGGAGACGGCCTCCGGCCTGGAGCAGGAGTCGCACGGCCCGCCGGTGCCCGCCGACGTGCCCCGCGATCCGACGCTGACCGACCCGCGCTGCGTCTACCAGATCCTCAAGCGGCACTACGCCCGGTACACCCCGGAGGTGGTGGAGCGGGTCTGCGGCGTGCCGCGGGACACGTTCCTCGAGGTCTGTGAGGCGTGGACGAGCAACTCCGGCCGGGAGCGCACCACCGCCCTGGTCTACTCGGTCGGCTGGACCCAGCACAGCGTCGGTGTGCAGTACATCCGCACCGGCGCGATCATCCAGCTGCTGCTGGGGAACATCGGCCGTCCGGGCGGCGGCGTGATGGCGCTGCGCGGGCACGCCAGCATCCAGGGCTCGACCGACATCCCGACCCTGTTCAACCTGCTGCCGGGCTACCTGCCGATGCCGCACCACACGCAGCACGAGACGTTCCGCCAGTGGGTGGACGCGATCCGGCACCCGGAGCAGAAGGGTTTCTGGGCCGAGGCCGAGGCCTACGCGGTCAGTCTGCTCAAGGCCTACTGGGGTGAGTCCGCGACCGCGGACAACGACTGGGGGTTCGGGTGGCTGCCCCGGCTCACCGGCGATCACGGTACGTATCAGCAGGTCCTCGACATGATCGACGGCAAGATCAAGGGGTACTTCCTGCTCGGCCAGAACCCGGCGGTCGGCTCCGCGCACGGCAAGGCCCAGCGGCTCGGCATGGCGAACCTGGACTGGCTGGTGGTCCGCGACCTGTTCATGATCGAGTCGGCGACGTTCTGGAAGGACGGCCCCGAGGTCGCCACCGGCGAGATCGTCCCCGAGGAGTGCCGGACCGAGGTGTTCTTCATGCCGGCCGCCTCGCACGCCGAGAAGGAGGGCACCTTCACCCAGACGCAGCGGCTGCTCCAGTGGCGCGAGAAAGCGCTGGACCCACCCGGCGACTGCCGCTCCGAGCTGTGGTTCTTCTCCCAGCTGGGCCGCATGGTGAAGGCCAAGCTGGCCGGCTCGACGCTGCCCCGCGATGCGGCCGTGCTCAAGCTGAACTGGGACTACGACCCGGAGGACGGCGAGAGCGTGCTCAGGGAGATCAACGGGTACGAGGTCGCCACCGGCAAGCCGCTGCCCAATTTCACCGCGCTCAAGGCCGACGGGTCGACCGCCTGCGGCTGCTGGATCTACTCGGGCGTCTTCAAGGACGGGGTGAACCAGGCGGCCCGCCGCAAACCCGGCCACGAGCAGGACTGGGTGGCCGCCGAGTGGGGCTGGGCCTGGCCGTCCGACCGCCGCACCCTCTACAACCGGGCCTCGGCGGACCCGGCGGGCAGGCCGTGGTCGGAGCGGAAGAAGTACGTCTGGTGGGACGCCGAGGCCGGCGAGTGGACCGGTTACGACGTGCCCGACTTCGAGAAGACGAAGGCGCCCGATTACCGCCCGCCGGAGGGCGCGTCCGGTGTCGCGGCGATCGCCGGCGACGACCCGTTCATCATGCAGGGCGACGGGAAAGGCTGGCTGTACGCGCCGAGCGGCCTGATCGACGGCCCGATGCCGACGCACTACGAGCCGGCCGAGTCGACCGTGCGCAACCCGCTGTACGGGCAGCAGGCGAACCCGACCCGCAAGACCTACGACCGCCCGGACAACCCGATCAACCCCACGTCCGACGTCTTTCCGTACGTCTTCAGCACCAGCCGCCTGACCGAGCACCACACCGCCGGTGGCATGAGCCGGCAGCTGGCGTACCTGTCCGAGCTGCAACCGGAGATGTTCGTCGAGGTCTCCCCGCAGCTGGCCGCCGAGCGCGAGCTGGAGCACCTCGGCTGGGCGCACGTCGTCACCGCCCGCGCCGCGATCGAGGCCCGGGTGCTGGTCACCGATCGGCTCCGGCCGTTGCGCGTCGACGGCCGGGTGCTGCACCAGATCTGGCTGCCCTACCACTGGGGCGGCTCCGGGCTGGTCACCGGCGACTCCGCGAACGACCTGATCGGGATCACCCTCGACCCGAACGTGCTGATCCAGGAGAGCAAGGTCGGGACGTGTGACATCCGGCCGGGCCGCCGGCCGCGGGGGCCGGAACTGCTCGCGTACGTCGCCGGGTACCGGAAACGGGCCGGCCTGGACACCGGGGAGCACTGAGGTGGGGAAGAACAGCCTGTACGGCCCGCTCGATCCGGCGCCCGACGCGGGGTATCCGGAGGCGCCGCCGCGGATGGGCTTCTTCACCGACACCAGCGTCTGCATCGGCTGCAAGGCGTGCGAGGTGGCCTGCAAGGAGTGGAACGCGGTGCCCGACGACGGGTTCCAGCTGCTCGGGCACTCCTACGACAACACGGGTGGGCTGAGCGCCGACTCGTGGCGGCACGTCGCGTTCATCGAGCAGCCGGCGGTCGCCGGGGACCGCGGGGCCGGTGCTCCGGGCGTACCCAAATCGGTTGATGTCTTCGCGGAGGCCGCGACCAGCGGCGGACCGCAATTCCTCGGGATGCCCGGACACGATCTTCCCGGACGCACGCCGGACGCGCCGCGCAGCGATTTCCGCTGGCTGATGATGTCCGACGTGTGCAAGCACTGCACGCACGCCGCCTGCCTGGACGTGTGCCCGACCGGCGCGCTGTTCCGCACCGAGTTCGGCACGGTCGTGGTGCAGGAGGACATCTGCAACGGGTGCGGGTACTGCATCCCGGCCTGCCCCTACGGCGTGATCGATCAGCGCAAGGACGACGGCCGGGCGTGGAAGTGCACGATGTGTTACGACCGGATCGGTGACGGCCTGACGCCGGCGTGCGCGAAGGCGTGCCCGACCCAGTCGATTCAATACGGTGAGCTGGACGAGTTGCGCGGGCGGGCACGGCACCGGGTGGAGAAACTGCACGAGCAGGGCGTGACCGAGGCTCGTCTCTACGGGCACGATCCGGACGACGGTGTCGGCGGGGACGGCGCCTTCTTCCTGCTCCTCGACGAGCCCGAGGTGTACGGCCTGCCGCCGGACCCGGTCGTCACCACGCGCGACCTGCCGCAGATGTGGAAACGTGCCGGACTGGCCGGACTCGCGATGGCCGCCGCGGTGGTCGTGTCGTTCCTGGGAGGGAAGCCGTGAAGGATCGGCCGATGGTGCCGGCAGCGGATTTCCGTTCCTATTACGGCCGGCCGATCGTGCGGCCCGCGGTCTGGACCCACGACATCGCGGCCTACCTGTTCACCGGGGGTCTCGCCGCGGGCTCCGCGATGCTGGCCGCCGGCGGTGACGCGACCGGGCGGCCCGCGCTGCGCCGCGCCGGCCGGCTGACCGCGCTCGCGGCGCTCGGCGCCAGCACCTACTTCCTGATCAACGACCTGGGCCGGCCGGACCGCTTCCACCACATGCTGCGGGTGGTCAAACCGACCTCGCCGATGTCGATGGGCACCTGGATCCTCAGCGCGTTCGGCGCCGCCGCCGGGATCTCGGCCGCCGCCGAGGTGGCCCCGCGGATCCCCGGGCTGCGGACGCTGGGGCGGGCCGGGCAGTACGGCGCGGCGGCCGTGGCGCCGGCCCTGGCCACCTACACCGCGGTGCTGCTCGCCGACACCGCCACGCCGAGCTGGCACGCGGCGTACCCGGAACTGCCGTTGATCTTCGGCGGCAGCGCGCTGGCCAGCGGCGCCGGTGTCGGGCTGCTCGCGGCGCCGGTGGCGCAGGCCGGGCCGGCCCGGCGGATGGCGGTGCTGGGCGCGGCGCTCGAACTTTACGGCGCCCATCGGGTCGAGACGAGCAAAGGCGTTTTGAGTGAACCGTACGCCCAGGGCCGCCCCGGCCGGCTGTTGCGTGCCGGGCGCGTCCTGACCGCGGCCGGGGTGGCCGGCGCGGTGCTCGGCCGGCGCAGCCGGGTGGTCTCGGCGCTGTCCGGCTTGTCGCTGCTCACCGCGTCGCTCGCCACCCGGTTCGGGATCTTCGAGGGTGGGGTCGCGTCGGCGGTGGATCCGAAGTACACGGTGGTACCACAGCGCCATTCCGGGAAAATCGCTTAAATCTCGCTCGAAGCTGCATTTCTCCTGGAATACCCGGAGGGAAACTCCTGGCGTGGGTTCGGTACGCTGCGGTCCTGGTCGATGGATTGCCCGTCGCCCACGGGGGAGGAAATGGACATGACGGATCGATGCAGTCGCGCTGAACGCCATTGATCGTTCTAAAATTGTTGACTATTCGCGTTGGTCGATCTGTTATCCGTCGAACCCTGTCCGCACGTCTTCAGCTCGGGGGAGCACTATGACCCAGCCGCCGTCGGGTTGGCAACCACCACAGCCGCCGCCGTCCGGTGACGGGCAGCCGCCGCAGGTGCCGCGTCAGCCGCAGCCCCAGTCCGCATCCGAACCGGAGCCGCCGACCACACCGACGCCGGCGGAGCAGCCGGCCGAGCCGGTGTCCGCCGACCAGCCGACCGCGCCGGTGTCCGCCGAGCCGCCGACCGCCCCGGTGTCCGCCGCCCCGGTTTCTGCCGCCCCGGTCTCTTCCGAGCCGCCGGCCGCGCCGAAGTCCGCTGAGCCGCAGACGCCCGCCGAGCCTCCGACCACCGCGCTGTCGGCCGAGCCGCCGACCGCCCCGGTGTCCGCCGCCCCGGTGTCCGCCGGGCCGTCGGCCACGCCGACGCCCGCCGAGCCGCCGACCACGGCGTTGCCGGCCGAGCCGCCGACCGCCCCGGTCTCCGCCGCCCCGGTCTCCGCCGAGCCGTCGACCACGCCGACGCCCGCCGAGCCGCCGACCACAGCGTTGCCGGCCGAGCCACCGGCCACACCGGCTGATGTGGACCCGCCGACGACGGCATTCCCGCCGCCGCCGGCCTGGACCCAGCAGCCGCCCTCTCCGGAGCAGGGCTGGCCGCAGCATCCCGCGCCGCAGCCGCCTCAGCCCGGCTGGCAGCCCCCGCCGCCGCAGCAGCCGGGCTGGCAGCAGCCGTCCCAGGGCTGGCCCCAGCAGCCGGCTCAGCCGCAGCCCGGTTGGCCCCAGCCCGGTCAGCCCCAGCCCGGTCAGGCTCAGTCCGGTTGGCCCCAGCAGCCCGGTCAGCCGCAGCCTGGTCAGCCGCAGCCCGGTCAGCCGCAGCCTGGTCAGCCGCAGCCCGGTTGGCCCGCGCCCGGACAGCCGCAGCCCGGTCAGCAGCAGGGCTGGCCGCCGCCGCCCCAGCAGCCGGGCTGGCCGCAGCAACCGCAGCAGCAGCAGCCGGGCTGGCCGCCCCAGCCGCAGCAGGGCTGGCAGGCCCCGATGGCCCCGCCGATGCCGCCGCCCCCGCCGAAAGAGCCGAAGAAGGCCGACAAGATCGCCGTCGCGATCGCCAACGCGTCGTTCCTGAGCATCGGCTACTTCATGATGCGCCGGGTCGGCCTGGGCCTGATCACCCTGCTGGCCAGCTTCATCCTGCTGTTCTTCGTCGTCCCGTCGGTGCACACCGTGCTGATCGAGATCGTCGTCGTGCTCTGGTGGGCCGCGATGATCGCGCACGGCTACTTCCTGGCCAAGGGCCCGGTCGAGCCGGCCGCCAGGCTCCGCCAGCGGATCGTCGGCGGCGCGGCCGCCGCGGTCGTGCTGCTGGTGCTCGGCCTGCTGCGGGTGCAGGCCGGCAGCATCGGTCAGACCGTCACCGACGCGAAGGCCAGCGGCGACTGCAAGCACGCCATGGAGAGCCTGGACAAGGTGTGGCTCGGCCTGCGGATGGCCGACGCTCCCCTGGCCGCCGAGGGTGACGACACGGTCAAGGCCTGCCGTCAGCTGACCGAGGCCGGCGAGACGCTCACCTCCGGCGTCACCGAGGCCGACATCACCGAGCTGAACACCGGCTTCAACCAGATCAACACGGTGCTGGCCACGCTGCCCGGGCACGAGAAGATGGCCGACGCGGTCGTCGACAAGTTCATGACCCAGCTGCCGGCCAAGGACGGCTGCGACACGGCGACGATCATGGATTGGCTGGCGAAGCGGCCGAAGACCAGCAACACCCTGGACCGCACCGCCGACCTGGTGCCCCAGCAGGAGCCGGCCGCGTTGCTCAGCTGCGGCGACTCGTTCATGGCGCTCAGCGCGTGGACCGACGCCCGGGGTGTCTACCAGCACCTGATC